>JBIOXS010000161.1:0-33103 GCA_044869815.1 Candidatus Rokuibacteriota bacterium
CCCCCCCCCCCCCCCCCCCCCCCCCACGACCGATCAAGGCGAAGCGAAGCCGGAAGCGTTATTCGCCGTAGACGATGGTCGTGTATTTCGCGTAGAGCCCGAGGATGTTCAAGGTTTCGTGATCGACGTGGTGGATTCGCGTTATCCCGCCATTGGCCATGGCCGCCGAGATGCTGGCATCGCCGTGGGCGAACAACACGATGCCCATGGCCGTGGCTCGACCGACCTTCGATTGCCCCGCGGCCGGTCCGGCAGAGACCGGCCCGCGCTCGTTGAGCGTGATCGGCGCCGTGACAGGCGCATGCCCGATGACGGCACATCCAGCGAGCAATACGGCGCCGATGATTGCGAGGGTGAACTGGCGTCCAATCTTCCTCATGGTCAGTCCTTTCGCGGCGTGGACGCCTCACTTCGCCTGATGCGCCGTCCACAGTAGCAGGCCTCCGCGACCGCAACAACGTGAAGCGCCCTCGCAGGGGCCGGGCAGAATAACGGCTCGCTCACCCGATGCGTGGTTATTGGCCGGTCGAAACCAACCAGCCGTCTGTGCACAACCGAGCACCGCCGTGGCTAACTCGATGATTTTCCGTCGGCGTCGGGACGACGCCGGGCTGGCATCGTTGATGCTCCGCAGCGACCCGTGGACCATCGAATCCGACGGGGGTCGCGACCATGAAATATGACGCCTACGGCCGCCTCATCACTCGCACCGCTCGCGGACCACATCATGAACCGCGGCGCGCCCCCACCCGCGCCGACGACCGCGCGCGTCGCGGCTCCGAACGCATCGCTCCGCCGCGCGCAGTCCGTCGCACGTCCTGAGCCGGAACGAGACGGACCCGGCCGCGCCCGGCGGCCGCATCCGCCCGCCAGGTGCGGCCCGCCTGCTGAGCGCTCGCTACTTCTTGCTGGCGTCGTAGAGCTCGCCGAACAGCACCCACCGCTCGCCGTCGAACTTGGCGAGCTGCTCCTGCTCGATGGGCGCGTGGTCGGTCGGGCTCGTGTTGATCTTGATGCCGGGGAGCAGCAGCGGCAGCTCGAAGTTCTTGAGGCTGGCCGCCTGCTTCATGATGTTCTCGCGGCTCAGATCGTTGCCGCACTGCTTGAGCACGTGCACGAGGGTCTGCGCCACCGAGTACCCGTAGGCGTTGAACTGATCGTCGATCGCGCCCTCGGGATAGTACTTCTCCATCCACGCGACCCAGTCCTGGAAGCCCTTGTCGTTGCGCCACTGGGGATCGGTGATCTCCTTCATGTACAGGGCGGTGATCAGGCCCTTGGAGGCCTCGAGGCCCGCCGGCTTCAGCACGGTGGCCAGCGAGGAGGACACGTTGTTGAGGAAGTGAGTCGGCTTCCAGCCGATGTCGTGCGCCTTCTTGATCGCCTGCACGGCGAACTTCGGGATGGTGACGTTGAAGAAGACGTTCGCGCCGCTGTTCTTGAGGTTGACGATCTGGGAGTCGATGGTCGGGTCCGTCACCTCGTACGTCTGCTCCATCACGATCAGCTTCTTGGCAGCGTCGCCGAGCCCGTCGTGGAGGCCCTTGCGATAATCCTTCCCGTAGTCGTCGTTCTGGTAGAGGATGCCGATCTTCGCGTCCGGGAAATTCTTCAGGATGTACTGGGCGTAGATCCGGCCCTCGGTCTGATAGTTCGGCTGAAACCCCATGGTCCACGGGTAGTTCTTCGGGTCGTTCCACTTGGTGGCCCCGGTGGCCACGAACAGGTGCGGCACCTTCTGCTGGTTCACGTACTTGTGAATCGCGGTGTTGGTCGGCGTGCCGAGCGTCTGGAACAGCAGCGCCACCTGATCCTGCTCGACGAGCTTGCGCACCATCTCCACGGCCTTGGGCGGGCTGTAGGAGTCGTCGTAGGTGATGTACTCGATCTTGCGGCCATTGATGCCGCCTTCCTCGTTGACCTTCTTCATGTAGGCGCCGATCGCCTTGCCGATCGTCCCGTACGCGGAGGCCGGCCCGCTGTACGGATTCGTGTTGCCGACCTTGATCTCCGTCTTCGTGACGCCCGGCGGATCCGCCGCCATCGCGGGCGCGACGGGTGCGAGCGCCAGCGCGACGATGAGCGTTCCGAGCACCGTTCTCCTCAGCATGGTGTCCTCCTGGTTGATGGCTGGCCGGCGGGCCGGCCGGGTGGGCATCATCTTATTACTCCGGGCAACGGTCGCGCACGCTCGGCGGTTCCGCGTCGGGTGACGCGGGCCAGGACCAGGCGCAGGCCCCCTGCGATGCCGCGCGGCATGACGTACATGAACAGGATGAGAAAGACGCCGTAGATGGCCCACGGCGCCGCCTTGGAAATGTCCTGGGCCCAGTTCGGCACGAACTGGATGAACAGCGCGCCGAACACCGCGCCGGCGATGGACGCGAGGCCGCCGATGACCACCCCGACCAGGAACGTGATCGATCGGAAGACGTCGAAGCTGTCGGGGGCCACGAAGGCGATCACGAGGGCGCTCAGGCCGCCGGCCACGCCGGTGTAGGCGGCGCTCACCCCGAACGTGAGCGACTTGTAGAGCGCGGTGTTCACGCCCATGGCCTGGGCGGCGATGGGATTGTCCCGGATGGCGACGATCGCCCGTCCGGTGCGGCCCGCGAGCAGATTGTGCGCCAGCACGAACAGCACGATCAGGATGGCCAGGGTGAACGCGTAGAGCCACTGATCGGGGGAGATCTTGAGGCCCCAGGGCGGGTTGGGCTTCGAGAGCACGATGCCCTGCGAGCCGCCCGTCCAGTGCTCGAAGTATTTGAGGATCTGCGGCACCGCCAGCGCGAGCGCGAAGGTCGCCAGCGCCAGGTA
The DNA here is from genome assembly GCA_044869815.1 of Candidatus Rokuibacteriota bacterium. GTDB lineage: Bacteria > Methylomirabilota > Methylomirabilia > Rokubacteriales > CSP1-6 > AR12. The sequence continues at coordinate 2,818 of JBIOXS010000161.1, forward strand.
GAGTCCCTCCAGTCGCAGGGCGGGGATGCCGAAGAGAAAGCCGACGACGAGGCACAGCACGCCCGCCGCCACGATCGTGAGCGGGTATGGCACCGACCAGCGGTCGATCATGATGGCCGTGGTGTAGGCGCCCACCGCGTAGAAGGCCCCGTGGCCGAGAGAGATCTGGCCGTTGTAACCGGTCAGGATGTTGAGGCCGAGCAGGGCGATCGCGTAGATGCCCACCTGCGTGAACTGAAAGAGCCGGAAGTTGGAGACGACGAACGGCAGCGCCAGCGCGGCCGCCAGCGCGACGGCGATCCCGAGGATCCGCGCGTGGCGCATCACACCCGGTGGACCGCGACGCGGCCGAACAGGCCACTGGGCTTGAAGACGAGGACGACGAGGATCAGGGCCAGGGCGACGGTCAGCTTCAGCTCGGTGCCGATGAAGTGCACGTAGGTCCCGACGATGTTCTCGATCACGCCCACGATCAGCCCGCCGACGACGGCACCGACCGGGCTCGTGAAGCCGCCGAGCGTGGCCGACGCGAAGGCGTAGATCAGGATGCCGGCCATCATGTTCGGGTCGAGGAACACGATCGGTGCCACCATCATCCCGGCCACGGCGCCGACCAGCGCGGCCAACCCCCAGCCGACGGCGAGCATCCAGCCGACGCGGATGCCGCACAGCCGGCTCGAGGCCGGATTCTGGGCCGCCGCGCGCATGGCGAGGCCGAGCGTGGTGAAGCGGAAGAAGGCATAGAGGAAGGCGAGCACCATGAGCGTCACCGCGATGGCGCCGACGTCGTGGGCGCCGAAGACCACGTTGCCGATCCTGATCGGCCGCGACGGAAACGGGCTCGGGAACGGCTTCTGGATGTAGGAGTAGATCCAGCCCGCGACGCTGTTGAGGATCACCAGCAGACCGATGCACACGATGACGATGGTCAGGATGGGCGCCCGCTCGACGGGGCGGATGACGATCCGCTCGATCAGCACGCCGCCGACGAAGGAGAGCAGCAGGGTACCGAAGAAGGCCACCCAGTAGGGAAGCCCGGCGTTGATCATCGTCCACGCCAGATACGTGCTGAACATCGCCATCTCGCCCTGCGCGTAATTCACGACGTCGGTGGCCTGGTAGATCATCACGAGGGCGAGCGCGACGCTGCCGTAGATGCCGCCGGTGGCGAGACCCGAGACCACCTGCTGGATCAGGATCTCCATCGATCAGTAGCCGAGATAGGCGCGGCGGATCGCGTCGTTCTGCTTGAGCTCCACGGCTGGTCCCGACTGCACCACGCGCCCCGTCTCGATGAGATAGGCGTGGTCGGCCAGCGCCAGCGCCATCGAGGCGTTCTGCTCGACCAGGAGCACGCTCACGCCGCGCTCGCGGTTGATCGTCCGCACGATGCGAAAGATCTCGCGCACGACCAGCGGGGCGAGCCCGAGCGACGGCTCGTCGAGAAGCAGGAGCCGCGGACGCAGCATCAGGGCGCGCGCGACGGCCAGCATCTGCTGCTCGCCGCCGGACAGCGTGCCGGCGAGCTGCCGCTTGCGCGAGGCGAGCACGGGAAAGTAGGCGTAGACGCTCTCGAAGTCCTCGGCGATGCCGTTCCGGCTGGCGCGGGCGTAGGCGCCCAGGCGCAGGTTTTCCTCCACGGTGAGGTTCACGAACGTGCCGCGCCCCTCGGGCACGTGCGCGATCCCCAGCCGGACCAGGTCCTCCGTCGCCCGGCCGGCGATGCTCCGCCCGTCGAAGACGATCTCGCCCGACGTGCGCACCATGCCGCACACCGCACGCAGTGTGGTGGTCTTGCCGGCGCCGTTGGCGCCGAGGATGGTCGTGATCCCGCCGGCCTCGACGGCGAAGTCGATGCCGTGGAGCACCCGCGTCCAGCCGTACTGCGCCGTGAGCCCGCGCGCGTCGAGCAGCGCCATCAGCGCGGCGCCTCGGCCGGCTCGTCGGCGCCGAGGTAGGCGCGGATGACCTCGGGATCCCGCTGGACCTGGGCCGGCGTGCCCTCGGCGATCTTGCGGCCGAAGTCGAGCACGACCACCTTGTCCGACACCTGCATGACCAGGCCCATGTGGTGCTCGACGAGGAGGATCGTGACCCCGCGGCGCTCTCGGATCGTCCGCAACAGCGCGGCCAGCGAACCGACCTCCTCGTGATTCAGGCCGCCGGCCGGCTCGTCGACGAGCAGCAGCACGGGGGCGCCGGCGAGGGCGCGCGCCAGCTCGACGCGCTTCAGCGTGCCGAACGGCAGGCCGGCGGCGGGATGGCCGGCCACCGCTTCGAGGTTCAGAAACCGCAGCAGCTCGCCGGCGCGATCGCGGATCTCCGCCTCCTCGCGCGCGACCCACGGCAGGCACACCGCGTTGCTCAGGAAGTCACTGCGCGTGCGGCCGTGGACGCCGATCATCACGTTCTGCAGCACGGTGAGCGTCGGGAACAGCGCGAGGTTCTGGAACGTGCGCCCGACGCCGAGCGCGCTGATCCGGTGCGCGGGCAGGCCCAGCAAGGACCGGCCGCGGAAGCGGACGTCGCCGTGCTGCGGCGTGTAGAGACGGCTCAGGCAGTTGAAGAGGGTCGTCTTGCCGGCGCCGTTGGGTCCGATGAGGCCCACGATCTGCCCCTCGGCGACGTCGAAGGACACTCGATCCAGCGCGACGATGCCGCCGAAGCGGACCGTCACGTCGCGGACCGAGAGGATGGCATCGGACGAGGTCACGAGCGCTCCTTGCCTCGCCTGGCCCGCCGCTCGTGCGCCGACAGTCCGCGCTCCCAGAGGTACTCGGGCTCGCTCATGTGCTTGCCGACCCAGCGCCCGAGGACGAAGAGCGCGTCGCTCAAGCGGTTCACGTAACGGAGCGGCCCCTCGCCGATCGGCTCGGCGCGGGAGAGCGCCAGCACCTCGCGCTCGGCGCGGCGGCACACCGTGCGCGCCTGGTGCAGGAAGCCCTGGATGCGCCCGCCGCCCGGCAGGACGAACGACTTGAGCGGGCCGAGATCGCGCTGGCAATGGTCCATCAGCCGCTCGAGCTCGGTCACCTCAGCCGCGCTCACCCGGAACATCCCCTCGTACGCGGCCGCCGGCGGCGTCGCCAGCTCGCTGCCCAGGTCGAAGATCTGATTCTGGATCTTCTTCAGGACGGCGTCGAGCCATTCGTGACTCGCGCGTTCCGGCCCCGCGTCGCGCAACCGCTCGGCGTTGAAGACGCGCGCGAGGCCCACCGCGGCGTTGAGCTCGTCGAGGGTGCCGTAGGCGACGATGCGCGGCGAGTCCTTCGGCACGCGGGCGCCGCCCACCAGAGCCGTCTCGCCGCTGTCCCCCGTGCGCGTGTACACGCGCGTGATGCTGATCGTCATTGGCGCCTCCTCGTCCGACGGCGGCCATTCTACTTGAACGCCGCCGCCGCCCCGGCGATGATCGGCCATGCCCTCCGCGCGTCCGCGCTCGGTGCTGGTCACGGCCGGCGCCATGCACTTCGTCCACGACGGCTTCTCCGAGATCCTCTATGTGCTGTTGCCGGTGTGGGCGGCCGAGTTCCGGCTCTCGCTGTGGCAGGTCGGGTTCATCCGGACCGCCTACACCGGCGGCATGGCCGCCTTCCAGATCCCGGCGGGACTGCTGGCCGAGCGCTTCGGAGAGCGCCGCCTCCTCATGCTGGGCACGCTGGTGACCGCGTGCGCGTTCATCGTGGTGGCGGCCGCCGCCGGCGGCTTCATCCCCCTGCTCCTGCTGCTGACGCTGGCCGGGCTCGGCTCGGGCGTGCAGCACCCGCTATCGTCGTCGGTCGTGGCCAAGGCGTATGAAGACGGTCCGCGGCGGGCCGCGCTCGGCACCTACAACTTCGCCGGCGACATCGGCAAGGTCTCGAGCGCCGCGCTCATCGGTCTGGTCGCCGCCCTCGCCGGCTGGCGGGTCGCCGCCACCGGGTACGGCGCCGTCGGCATCGCGGCGGCGCTGGTCCTCGTCGTCGTGCTCGCAAGCCTCGACGCCGGCAGCGCCCCCGAGCGCCGGCGGGTCGCCGAGAACCATGGCGCGGCGCCGGCGGGCTGGGGCATCCGCGACGTACGCGGTTTTCAAGCGCTCTCCGCCATCGGCATGATCGACAACTCCACGCGCTCCGGCCTGCTGACCTTCCTGCCCTTCGTGCTCGTCGCGAAGGGGCTCAGCTTGGCCGGCATCGGCGGCGCCCTGGCGCTGGTCTTTGCGGGCGGCGCCATGGGCAAGTTCGTCTGCGGCGTGGTCGCCGAGCGCGTCGGCATCATTCGAACGGTGGTGCTGACGGAAGCGGCCACGTCGGTGGCGATCATCGCCATCCTGGCGGCGCCGCTGCCGGTCGCGATGCTGCTGCTGGTGCCGCTGGGCGTGGCGCTGAACGGGACGTCGTCGGTGCTCTACGCGACGGTGGCCGACCTCGTCACTGCCGAGCGCCGCTCGCGCGCGTACGGCCTCTACTACACCCTCACCATCGCCGCCTCCGCTATCGGGCCGACGTTCTACGGCTTCATCGGCGACGCCGTCGGCGCGGCCACGACGCTCAGTCTCATCGCCGTGGTCGTGCTGACGACGATCCCGCTCTGCCTGCTCCTGCGCACCGCCGTGGCCGCGCCCGCGCGCGGCTGATCAGCGGGATCGAGTGGGTGGCACATCCGATGCACCCGCACGGTGCGGACAGGTTTGCAGGAGGACGTCATGGCGACAACGTCGGCTCAAGTCGGCAAGCATCCGATCCATCCCATGCTGGTGGTCCTGCCGCTGGGGCTGTGGGTCGCGGCGCTCGCCTTCGACATCGTGTACGCGGTGACGAGCACGCCCATCTGGCGCTCGCTCGCCTTCTGGAACATCGCGGCAGGCATCATCGGCGCCCTGCTCGCTGCCGTGCCCGGCTTCGTCGACTATCTCGACCTCGAAGGCCGCGCGCGCCGCATCGCCACCTTCCACATGGTGCTCAACCTCGGCGCCGTCGCGGTCTTCGCCCTGAACTGGTACGTGCGCATGCGGGTCCCCGCCGACTCCTGGTGGCCGCTGGCGCTCTCCGTGATCGGCGTGGTCGGCATCATGATCTCCGGCTGGCTCGGCGGCGAGCTCGTCTACGCCGAGCGCGTCGGTGTCGAGGAGCCATCCCGCAACGAGCGATACCGCCGCGTCGCCTGATCAGGTGAGGTAGAACGGTCGCGCGCTGTCCCGTGAGTAGGGGTAGCGCGCGATCACGTCCGGATCGGGATCGGCGCCGAGCCCCGGCCGGTCCTCGATGCTGACCTGGCCCGCCGAGCAGCGGATCGGCGCCTTCGACAGCGACGGCGCCAACTCGCCCGACGGATATTCGATGTACGGCACGCCGGGTGTCGACGCGATCGCATGCAGGGTGGCGGCCAAGCCCGGGCCGAAGTAGAACGAGTGCGGCACGAGGGTGACGTTCGCGGCCGTCGCCAGGGTCGCGATCTTCTTCAGCTCGAGCAAGCCGCCGACCTTGGTCACGCTCGGCTGGATGATGTCGGCCGCGCCCGCGCGCATCAGCTCCCGGAAGCCGAAGACCGTTGCCTCGTTCTCCCCTGACGCGATCGGCGTGGTCGTGGCCTGCCGCACGCGCGCGAGGCCCGCGTAGTCCTCGGGCGGCCAGACGGGCTCCTCGAGCCATCGCAGCGCGTAGCGCTCGAGCCGGCGCGCCATGCGGGTGGCCTCCTCGACCATCCAGGGGCAGTTCGTGTCGAGCATCAGCTCGATGCCCTCCCCGACCGCCTCCCGGGCGGCGGCCACGGAGGTCTCGTCGATCTGATGAAGCTTGATCGCCGTGAAGCCGTCTTTCGCCATGGCGGCGGCGGCCCGGGCGACGTCGGTGGCCGACTCGTAACGCGGCAGGCTGGCATAGGCGCGGACGCTCCGCTGCACGAGCCCACCGAAGAGCGCGTACACGGGGACTCCGCGCGCCTTGCCCGCCAGGTCCCAGAGCGCCAGCTCCACGCCGCTCACGGCCATCATGGCCAGCCCGCGCCGTCCCCAGATCATGAGCGCGCGGTGCATGCGGTCGACGAGCGTTTCGATCCCGGTCGGATCCGCGCCGACGACGATCGGCGCGAGCCCGTCCTCGATGACGTTGCAGACCGCGAGCGGGACGCCATAGGCGAAGGCCTCGCCCCACCCGGTCAGGCCGCCGTCGGTCTGCACCTCGACCAGGATCTGCTTGGACGCCCGCGCCGACCACGTGGACGCCACCGGAGCCGCCTCGCGGATCGGCACCGCCAGGGGAATGGCGCGAACGGAGGTGATTTTCATCCCGGATCTCCAAACCCGTATTCCGCCCAGCGAGACCGGACGCGCGCTTCGTCCTCCGGCGCCGGCCGCACCGTCGGCGGAAATCGCTCGCCGCCCCACTCGGGACGCTTGTCGAACTTCCAGTTGCGGGTGGCGTCGAACAGCACGCGGTTCCAGAGGCCGGTGCCGAGCTGGGCGACGTTGCGATCTTCGAGCGGCGTGGAGGGATCGATCGGCGAGCCGAAGCTTCCCGGGAAGACGACGAGGCCGCCCTCGCCCGCGTTGAGACGGTGCGCCACCGCCCAGTCGATCTGCTCGTAGGACGCGACATCGATATCGTCTTCAACGACCCAGACATGCTTGTAGCGGTACTGGGCCGCGCTGTTACCCCACAGGGCGGCCGCGATCTGCTTCGGCTGACCTTGGTAATGCTTGGTGATCTTGACGCACACGTTCACGCCGTTGGTGATGGGGTGGACGTAGACGTCGCGGATGCCGGGGATGCCGGCGCCGGCGAGAATATTCCAGGCGATGGCCGCTCGCTGCACCGACGACATCACGCTGTTCTCGCTGTAGGAGCCGGGCAGCGTCCCCTCGAGACAGCCGCGAAAGATCGGCTGCCGGCGGTGCGTGATGCACGTGACCTTCATCGTCGGGCGCGGCGTCGGCACGTCGGAGACATAGCCGGTGAACTCGCCGAACGGCCCCTCCTGCTCGTACGTCGCGGGGTCGTCGCTGATGAAGCCCTCCAGCACGATCTCCGCGCTCGCCGGCACCTCCAGATCCACCGTCTCGCAGCGCACGAGCTCGGCCGGCTCGCCCCGGTAGGCGCCCATCACGTCCCACTCGCACACGCCGACGGGGATCGGCGAACCGGCGAGGAACGGCATGATCGGGTCCCAGCCGATCACGCAGGCCACGGGCATGGGCTTGCCCTTGCCGGCGTACTTCACGAAGTGCTGGCCCCAGTGCTGGCCGCCCTTGATGAGCAGGAACGGCGCGGTGTCCTTGCGTCCGATCATCCCGCGGTAGATGCCGACATTCATCACGCGCGTGTCCGGATCCCGCGTCACGATGCCCGAGAACGTGTGGATGTACCGCCCGCCCTCGCGGAAGCCCCACCTCGGCACCGGGAGGTCGGTCTGGTCGACCTTGTCGCCGCGCACGATCACCTGCTTGACCGGTCCGCTCGGGACGACGCGGGGCGCGATCGTCTCCTTGTTCTTCTTCATGACGTGCTGCACCAGCTCGGCGTTGGACACGTCCTTCGGGAATCCGAGCGCGAGCGCCAGCCGCCGCCGCGCGCCCAGGCCGCCCGTGAAGAGCTGCGTGCAGCGTCCCTCCCGGTAGCCCTTGATGCTCTCGAACAGGAGGGCGGGGCCCTTTTGTTCGAGCACGCGGCGCGCGATGGCGCCGATCTCGCGGTCCCAGTCGACCTCGGCGCGGACGCGGTGGAGCTCGCCTTCCTTGTCCAGCATGCCGATCCACCCGCGCAGGTCCATGAATCGCATCAGACGACCTCCGTGGCGCCGGCCGCGCGGGCGGCGCGCTGCGAGATCACGACGGCGACGAAGCAGGCGATGCCGGCGAGGTCGCTCCACAGGCCGGGGACGATCAGCAGCAGCGAGCCGGCGAGGAGCAGCACGCGCTCGATCGCGCGCGTGGGTCCGTGGAAGTAGCCGATGAGGCCGGCGCCCAGCATCACGATGCCGAGGGTGGCCATGAGCGTGCGCAGCGCGATCTGCGCGACGGTTGCGTTCATCAGCAGGAGCGCCGGATCGTAGGCGAAGCTGAACGGGATGATGAAGCCGGAGAGGGACAGCGTCATGCCGAGCCACTGCGTCTTCCAGACGTCGGCGCCCGCGATCGAGGAGGTCGCGTAAGTCGAGATCGCCGTCGGCGGCGTCAGATCGGCCAGGATGCCGAAGTAGAAGACGAACATGTGGGCGACCAGCTTCGGCACGCCGAGCTGCTCGAGCGCCGGTGCCGCCATGATCGAGGTGATGATGTAGGTGGCCGAGGTCGGCAGCCCGGTGCCGAGCACGAGCGCGGCTACCATGGTCAGCAGCAGCGTCAGCACCAGACTGCCGCCCGCGAGGCCGACGATGCCGGTGGCGAGCTTCAGCCCGAGCCCCGTGATCGAGACGACGCCGACCACGATGCCGACCGTCGCGCACGCCAGCGCCACCGGCATGGCCGCCTGCGCGCTGTCGGCGAGAATGGCCAGGGCCTTGCCGACGCCGATCCGCGTGTCGCGGCGCACCCACGACAGCACGAAGGCGGCGACGAGCGCCCAGAAGCCCGCGAACATCGGCGAGCGCCCCTCCACCAGGAACCACACGAGGACGGCCGGACCTCCGAGCAGGTGAAAGTCGCGGCGCAAGACGGCGCCGAGGCGCGGCAGCTGCTGGCGCGACAGCACCGGCAGCCCTTGACGCGCCGCCTCGAAGTGGACCATCACGCCGACGGCCACGAAGTAGAGGATGCCGGGAATGGCGGCGGCGATGGCGATGCTGCTGTACGGCATCTGCAGCGTCTCGGCCATGATGAACGCCGCGGCGCCCATCACGGGCGGGATGAGCTGGCCGCCCATCGACGCGGTGGCCTCGACGCCGGCCGCGAACTCCCGCCGGTACCCGGCCCGGATCATCAGCGGAATCGTGAAGGCCCCCGTGGTCACGGCGTTCGCCATGGCGCTGCCGTTCACGGTCCCGAACAGCCCGCTCGAGATCACCGCCACCTTGCCGGCCCCACCCTTGGTGTTGCCGGCCACCGCGAGCGCGCCGTCGGTGAAGAAGCGGAGCAGCCCCCCGCGCGACATGACGCTGCCGAAGACCACGAAGAGGAAAATGAACGTCGCCGAGACGAGCGTCGGGATGCCGAACACGCCCTGCGTCGTGAGCATCTGCTGATCGACGAGCGTCAGGAGCGACTCGCCGCCGTGGGACAGGAAGCCGGGCAGCCGCGGCCCGACGAACACGTAGGCGATGAAGGCGAGCGCCATGATCACGAGCGCCGGCCCGATGTGTCGCCACGCCGCCGCCAGCAGCAGCGTCACGAACACGAGGCTCACCGCCACGTCGATGGGCAGCGGGGCGTCCACCATCGCCATCCGGCTGGCCAGGCGCGGGTTGTGCCAGACGTAGTGCGCGGCGCAGAGGAGCGACAGGGCCGCCAGGCCGACGTCGAGCCAGCGCCGCTGCCGGCGGCGGGCGAGCTTGACGGCCGCATGCGGCGAGTCGGCGATCGGCGCGGTGAGAAATCCGAGCGCGACGGCGAAGGCGACGTGGAGCGGCAGCTGGATCAGCAGGTCCCACATCCCTGCGTACGCCGTGTACACCTGGAAGAGCGACCACACGATGGCGAGCCAGAGCCGCGGCGACCGGAGATCAGGCACCGTGCACGACCTCGCCGGCGACCATCGTGAGGCGCGCGGTCTGGCCCGCCATCGCCTCCGCCGGCGCTGAGAGCGGATCGTGCTCGAGCACCGTGAGATCGGCGGCGTAGCCTGGCATCAGGCGCCCGCGCTCGCGCTCGGCGAAGGTCACGTAGGCGCCGCCGACGGTGAGCGCGGCCAGAGCCCGGGCGCGCGTGAGGCGCTCGCGGCCGCCGAGCACGGCGCCCGAGGCCATGTCCCGGCGCTCCACGATGGCGTTGAAGACGAGCCACGGGTCGGGCGGCTTGTTGTCGGTGGCCACGCCGAACGGGATGCCGAGTCGGGCGAGGCTTCGGTGCGGCAGCAGCGTGTCGGCGGCGCCGCCGACGCGCGCCACCTCGGCCGCGCCCGAGCGCCAGAGGTAGCTGATCGGATTGGTGGTCGCGACGACGCCGAGCCGGCGGATGCGAGCCAGCTGGTCGGGCGTGGCCGCGGCCAGATGCACGAGCACCCAGCGCAGCGGCGCGAGCGGCGTCACGGCCGCGATCTTCTCCCAGATCTCCAGCACCTCGGGCAGACACCGCGTCACCAGCGTGTTGACGCGGAGGCCGAGCGCGGCGGCCAGCGTCGCCTGCCGCACGTATTCCTCGCGCGAGTTGGCGCTCTCGACGAAGCCGGCCCAGCCCGTGTACGGCTGGCTCGCGTGCAGGATGCGCGCGACCTCGGGATCGCCGCCGTAGTGCAGGCAGAGGCCCTGCACGCGCAGCCGGTCGTCGCCGAGTCCCCGGCCGCCCGCCCATGCCGCCAGCTCCGGCAGCGCGCGCTCGGCCTCCCTCGCCCCGTCCCACGTGGGGCTCACCGCCAGCGTGGCGCGCAGTGCCAGCGTTCCGGCCTCGCGCGCCGCTCGATATGCGCTCAGCACCTCCGGCGCGATTCCGTGACCCTCGTAGACCGCGGTCACCCCGCGCGCGGCGTAGACGCGCTGGGACTCCGCAAGGGCGGCCAGCCGCTGGGCGGGCGTGAACCGCGGCGCCGCGCGCATCACCGTGAACTCGAGGACCTGGATCTGGTTGCGCTCGACGAAGACACCCGTCGGCTCGCCGTTCGCTTCGCGGAGGATCTCGACGCCGCCCGGCGCCACCGTGTCGCGCGTGACGCCGGCCGCGCGCAGCGCGGTCGAGCTGGCCACGGAGTACACCGGCGGCTTGTTCCAGTATCCCCAGATGCCCCGGATGTAGACGGGATGCTCGGGCGCGGCGACGTCGAGATCGGCGCGCGTCGGCCAGCGGCCTTCGCTCAGCGTGGCCGGCGGATCCTGATAGAACGGGGGCGCGCCGACGGGCATGGTGACGATCCACTGGCCCTTCGGTGTCCGGGCGGCGAGGCGCCGCACGACCGCCTGGATGTCGGCGATCGAGCGGCAGCCGGCCAGCGACGGGCAGAGGCCCTTGAGCCCCTCACGATCGAGATGGGCGTGGGTGTCGACGAGGCCCGGCACGACCGTCGCGCCGCGCAGGTCCACCACCCGCGTGCGGCGGTCGCGCCAGGGCTTCACCTCGACGGGCGTCCCCGTCGCCACCACGCGCCCGCCCCTCACCGCGAGTGCGCGCACCTCCGGACGGCGCGCGTCGAGCGTCAGAACACGGCCGTTGTCGAAGATCCAGTCGGCGGCTATTTCATCCACCCCTTCTCGCGGTACGCCTTCTCGGCGCCCGGATGCAGGGGAATGCCGACCTTCTCGGGCTGCCACGCGGTCTTGGGATCGAACTCCGCGAGCCCGGCGTGGCCGCGCACGAGGGCGTCCTTGTTCTCGAGCACCGTCTTCGTCACCGTGTAGGCGACGGCGTCCGGCATCTCCTTGTTGGTGATGAGGACGGTGGGGAATCCGACCGTGGCCACGGGCTCGGTCTGGCCCTTGAACGTGTTGGCGGGCATGGTGGCGGCCACGTAGCCGAGGGGCAGCAGCGCGCTGGTCGTCTCGGCGTCGAGCCCGATGAACTTGACGTTGCCGTCATTGGCGATCTCGCTGACTGACGGGTGCTTGGGGGTGACCACCGCGAACAGCACGTCCGCCCGGCCGTCCTTGAACGCGTCGATGATGACGTTGTAACCCACGTGCGTGGTGGTGCCGCCGAGGGCCTTGATGTCGTTGTAGCTCGTGCCGATGGCGCGCAGCAGCTGGCGACCGGCGAACTCCCCGAGCGCGCCGATGGGCTGGGTGTAGATCTTTACCGGCAGCTTCTTGTCGCGGATCTCGCGCACGGCGTTGATGCCGAGCCTGGTGCTGGCCACCGCGACGAGGTAGTAGGTATCGAGCCCGCCGACGAGTCCGCGGATGTTCTCGAGCTTCTCCGTGTAGGCTTCCTTGCCCTCGTGGGCCCAGCGATTGGTGACGGTGAAGGCGAGGCCCAGCGGCGTCTCGTTCTTGGCCACGAGCCGCGGGTTGCCGACGCCGCCCGAGCGCGGCTTGACGTCGATGTTGGAGCCGGGCGGCAGCGTCTTTCTGAGCAGCTCGGCCATGGTGGCGCCGTAGACGTACCACGCGCTGCCCGTGTCGAGGGTGGCGAATGCGAGGTTCACCGGCGCCGGCGTCTGCGCCACGGCGCCGCCGGCGGACATCGTCAGCGCGAGCAGGAGTGCGAGTGCGACCCTCATCGTGCCTCCTCCGGATCTGTTCACGCGAGCGCCAGGCGCGCTCCGTGCGTCTTTACGGAATCGAGGGCGCCGGCGCGTCCGGCGCCGCCCCTGAGCGTGGCCGAGTATGGCGACGGGCCGCGCGCGGCCAGCCAGGCCGTCAGCGGGCTCGACGCCGTCGCCGGCGCCACGAAATCGAACGTGTGCGGCCCGATCGTGAACCTCGCGCCGGTGCCGCTGATGTCGTCGCGCTTCACATCCACTCCCGGCCGACCGAGGATCTGTGCGTACCAGCCGCGCACCCGGGCCACATCGTCGACGGCCACGGTGATGGTGCCGATGCCGGTCACGCCGTTGGCATGGCGGCGCTCCCGCGGGACGCGCTCGTCACGGCCCGTCTCGTCGGTGATGATGAACGGCGCCACGCCGCGATGGGCGCCGCGCGCGAGGGAGAACACCCAGCGGATCTCCTTGCCGTCGGGGCGCTTGCGGTCGCGCTTCTCCGGCTCGCCGATGTCGATGCCGGCGCGCCGGAGGGCAACGGTGTCAGCCGGCAGATCATCCGTCTGCAGACAGAAGTCGATCAGGCCGCCGCCCTTCTGCAGCGGTGCGAACCACCGGTGATCGTCGCGCGGCTCGTAGAAGCCGATCAGCTCCAGATAGGACCCGTCCTGAAAGGCGATCAGGCTGTTGTAGGTCCCGATCCCGGTGTGCCGGCCGCCGGGAACGACCGTGAATCCGAGATCGGTGTAGTCGTTGGTCGCCGCCTCGAGGCTCTTCACGGCGATCACGAGATGATCGATTCCGAGCAGCATCAGCGGCCTCCGAATGCGGGTGCGATTTCCTGGATGAAGCGCGTGAACTGCGCGTGCTGGTCCCACGAGGTGAGCCGCAGCGCCATGTGGCCGAGCCCGGCATCGAAGTACGCGCGCAGCTGCGCGACGCACTCCTTCGGGGGGCCGGCCACGGTCCACTGCTCGACGAACGTCGCGCTGAAGTTCGCCGTGTAGTAGGTGTCGAGGAACTTCCTGCTCTCCTCGAGCGCCGCCTGGCGGTCCTCGTTGACGTTGATGTTGTGATAGAGCGCACTGCCGAGCGACGCGGGATCGCGACCTTCTTCCTTCGCCATGGCCCGCACGCGACCGAGCTGCTCGGCGAACTCGCCTGGGCTCAGCTTGTTGGTCATCCAGCCGTCGGCCAGGCGCGCGACACGGCGGAACGATCGTTCGACCAGCGCCGCCGACGCGCTCGCGCCGCCCTTCCACGTGAGCCCGGTGGGATTGGAGGCGATCCAGATCGGCAGCGGATCCTGCACCGGTCGCGGCTGAAGGGCGACGGCGTCGAACCGGTAGAACCGTCCGGCGTGGGACGCCCGCGCTTGCCCGAACAGCGCGCGCAGGATGGCGATGCCTTCCTCGAGACGCTCCACGCGCTCACTGGCGCGCACGCCCATCACCGCGTGCTCGAGCGCCTGGGCGGCACTTTGCTCGTCCGGTCCGCCGAGGCAGACGGCGAGCCAGGTACGGCCCTCGGAGAGCACGTCCAGGCTCGCCCACTGCTGGGCGAAGAGCACCGGGTGGCGGTGCACGAAGGTGGCCAGGCAGCCGACGCCCAATCGCACGCGGCGGGTGACCCCGGCCAGCGCTGACAGCAGGGCGACCGACTCCAGGCGCGGCTTCGCGAGCAGGCTGTCGCCGACCCAGATCGTGTCGAAGGCGCCCGCCTCCTCGGCCGCCTGCGCCAGCTCGAGGAGGGCGCGCGCCTTCACGGCGCCCAGGACCACCGCGCGATTGGCCAGGATCAGGCCGAACGAGTCCGCCACCCTCACCTCCCCCGGTACGTCGGCGGCCGCTTGTCGAGGAACGACCGCACGCCTTCTTCGTAATCGTGCGTCGAGCGAAGCCACGCGTACGCCTTGCGCTCGAGCTCGAGCGCCGTGTCGAGTGGCGCGTCGGCGCCGCGGTTGAGCACCATCTTCAGCGTCCGCACGGCGAGCGGGGCCCGCTCGGCCAGCTCCCCGGCGAGGGCGCCGATCGCGTCGTCGAGCTTGTCGTTGCCCACCGCCTGCGTGATGAGCCCCCAGGCCTCGGCGCGCTCGGCGGAGATGCGCTGTCCCGTCATCATGAACAGCTTCGCCCGCGTCATCCCGATCAACCGCATCGCCCGCTGCGTGCCCCCGGAGCCCGGAATCATGCCGAGCCGGACCTCGGGAAACGCGAACTCCGAGCGCAGCGTCGCCACCCGGAAGTCGCAGGCGACCGCCAGCTCGAGACCGGCGCCCATCGTATACCCGTCGATGGCGGCGATGACGGGCTTCCGGCACCGCTCGGCCGCCGTCAGCGTGTCGCCCCAGAGCTCGAGGTCCGCCGGCGCCAGCGTGAGGAATTCCGCCACGTCGCCACCGGCGCTGAAGGCCTTGCCGCCCGCGCCGCGGACCACGATCACGCGGATGTCGTCGTCGCCCTCGAGGACCTGGAAGATGCCGGGCAGCTCGTTGCGCATGGCGACCGTCATCGTGTTCATCTTCGGCTGTCGGTCGATCCAGATCGTCGCCACCGGCCCCTTGCGCTCCACTCTCAGGAATTCGCTCACGTGGGGTCCCCCTCCGGACGTGTCTCGAGCTCCGCGTACTGGCCGTCGCGCAGCAGGCGGCGCAGAATCTTACCCGAGGCCGTCTTGGGAATCTCGCGCACGAACACGATGCGCCGCGGCCGCTTGAACGACGCGAGGTCCGGCGCCTCCCGGCAGTAGCGGTCGACCGCGGCCGCGCTCAGCGCCGGGTGCTTCGGCACCACGAACGCCACCACCCGCTCACCCCAGCGGGCGTCGGGCTCGCCGACCACGGCCACGTCGGCGACGTCGGGGTGGCGGGCGAGGACGTCCTCGACCTCCACCGGATGAATGTTCTCGCCGCCGCTGATGATCATGTCGTCGACGCGACCGGCCACGTGGAGCTCACCGTCGGCGTCCAGCCAGCCCATGTCGCCCGTGAAGTACCAGCCGTCCCGGAGCGCCCTCGCGTCGGCGTCGGGCCGATGCCAGTAGCCGGCGAAGGCCTCGTCGGAGGCGAGGCTCGCGATGATCTCGCCTTTCTCGCCGGGCTTGACGATCTCGTCGGGTCCGACGCGCCGATCGGTCGAGGCCACCACCACGCGGATGGCCGAGTGGAGGCCGGGCCGGCCGGCGCAGCCCGGCTTGGCGCCGACGTCCGGGCGCACGGTGAACGTGTAGATCTCCGTCGAGCCGTAGTGGTTGACGAAGACGCTCGGATGGAACGCGCGGACCAACGCCTCCGTGAGCGGCGCCAGCATCGGCGCGCCGGCGTAGGCCAGCTTGGTGACCGAGCGCACGCGATCGGCGTCGAAGCCGGGAGCGTGCACGAGATCCCAGTAGAGGGTGGGGATGAGGTAGAGCGCCGTCACGCGCTCGCTGGCGATGAGCCGAAGCGCCGCGGCGGCGCTCCACTCCGGCTGACACACGAAGCAGCCGCTCACCGCGACCATGCTGGTGAGCGCATGGATTCCCATCGTGTGGTAGAGCGGCATCACGCCGAGCGTCCGCTCGCCCCACGTGTAGCCGCACTGCACGACCTGCGCAACCGCGCCCGCGTAGTGGTTGCGGTGGGTGCGCGGGACGCCTTTCGGACGCCCCGTGGTGCCCGACGTGTACAGCAGAAGTGAGAGATCGCGCTCGTCCACGGCGACCGCCGACGGCGCCTGGGCGACGGCGAGCTCGGCGAACGGGATGGCGCCGGCGGGGGCGCCGCCCCCGACGGCGACGACTCCCAGCGCCGATCCCGCCGCCGCCTCGGCCAGGACCCCGGCCGTGGCCGCCTCGCAGAGCGCAACGCGCGCGCCGCAGTCCTCGCGCACGTAGCGCAGCTCGCCGGCGGCGAGGCGGAAGTTGACGGGCGTCGGAACGCCGCCGATCGTCTGGAGCGCCCAGTATGCGAGCACGTGCTCGAGCCGGTTGCGCAGCACGATCAGGACACGGTCGCCGCGGCCCACGCCCAGCTCGCGGAAGCCGGCGCCGAGGGCCGCCGCGCGCGCAGCCAGCTCGCCATAGGTCAGGCGATGAGCGCCGTCGACGACGGCGTCGGCCTCGGGCCGACGCTGGGCGGCGCGCTCGAGGAGCCCGGCGAGCGTCAAGGGACGAGCAGGACCTTTCCCTTGTTCTTCCGGTCGAGCACGTGCTGGACGGCCGCCCGCGCGTCCTCGAGGGCGAAGGCGCGATCGATCACCGGTCGCAGCCGGCCCGCGACGATCGCGTCGAGGATCGTGCGGAGCTCGAGGATCGAGCCGAGGTTGGTGCCGAGGATGCGGAGGTTCTTTCCGTACACGTGCCGGAGGTCGAGCCGGCCCCAGTGCGTGTCGTGGGAACCGATGGTCACCAGCGTGCCGAGCCGGGTCAGCGCGTACGACGAGCGCTCGAACGTCTCGCCGCCGATGTGCTCGACGACGACATCGACGCCGCGCTTGCCCGTCCACCGCCTCGCTTCCTCGACGAAGTCCTGCGTGCGGTAGTTGACGACGTGCTCGGCGCCGAGCGTGCGCGCGAAGTCGATCTTGTCGTCGCTGCCGACGGTCGTCATGACGCGCGCGCCCGCGAGCCGCGCGATCTGGATCGCCGCGCTGCCGACGCCGCTGCCCGCGGCCTGCACGAGCACGGTCTGACCCGGTCTCAGCTGGGCCTGAGCGATGAGCGCGTGCCACGAGGTCAGCATGGCCAGCGGCACCGCGGCGCCGGCTTCGAAGGAGATCGCCTCGGGCAACGGCAGGATATTCGCGGCCGGCGCCTTGACCAGCTCGGCGTATCCGCCGTCGCGGGCGGCGCCGAGATAGCCGTAGCGCAGACAGACCGTGCGCTCACCGCGTAGACAGAACTCGCACGTTCCGCAGGAGAAGCCGGGAAAGATCACGACTCGCTGTCCGCGCGCGAGGCCTTTCACGGCGCCGCCGACCGTCTCGATGGTGCCCGTCACCTCGCAGCCGTTGACGTGAGGCAGGCCCTCCGGGGGCGGGTAGCGGCCGTCCAGCAACAGCATGTCGACGTGGTTGAGCGCGCACGCCCTCACGCGCACGACGACCTCGCCGGCATCCGGCGCCGGGTCCTTGTAGTCGCCGTAGACGATCTTGTCGCTGCCGCCGTGCTCCTTGAAGTAGGCCGCCTTCACGCGCGGTGCCCTCCTCGGCCGCTAGAACGGGACTTCGGTGCGCTCGTCCTTCACCCGGCGCGCCTTGTGGTCCCAGCGCGGCAGCTCGCCCGGCTTCGTCGCCTCCACGGTGACTCGGATGCCGAGCCCGACGCGCAGGGCGTCGCCGAGGGCCGTGCAGAGGCCGTCGCACTCGGCCTTGGCCAGCGCCGGCGCGGGATCGACGCGCAGCAGGATGTCGTCGAGGCCGTCCTGCCGCCGGAACACGATCTGGAACTCGTCGACACCGGCGAAGGGGCGCACGAGCTCCTCGATGCGGCGCGGATAGACGATCACCCCGCGCACCTTCTTCATGTCGTCGAGCCGTGCCAGCACGCCCCCCTCGAAGGCCAGCAGCCGGCGGCCGCACGGGCACCGGCGGTCGGCCAGCTGGACGACGTCGCGTGTGCGGTAGCGGATGAGCGGCATCGCCCGGCGATAGAGGCTCGTGAAGACGAGCTCGCCACGACCGCCCGGCTCGACGGGCGTGTCGTCCTCGGCGAGCACCTCCGGATAGCAGTAGTCCTCGTGCACGTGCACGAGGCCCGAGCGCGCGTCACACTCGAAACCCCAGGCCGCGATCTCGGTCAGCCCCGGGAGGTCGAAGGCGCGGGCGCCGAAGGCGCCCTCGATCCTGGCCCGCGTGGCCGGGATCGAGGCGCCGGGCTCGCCCGTGTGCCACGTCAGCCGGATCTTCGTCTGCGTGGCGAGGTCGATGCCTTTCCTGGCCGCCTGCTCGGCGACGAACAGCGCGTACGAGGGCGTGCAGCCGAGCACGGTGATGGGATAGGTCAGCAGCGCGTCGATACGCTGGTCGGTCGACAATCCGCCCGCGGGAAAGACCAGGCACCCGAGATCCTGCGCCGCGTAGAAGCCGGACCAGAAGCCGATCCACGGACCATACGAGAACGCCGCCATCACCATGTCGCTCTTGCGGACGCCGAACGCGTACAGCGACCGCGCGTACGAGTGATAGAACCCGTACCAGTCCTCGGCGGTGTCCAGGAACGCCAGCGGACGCCCGGTCGTGGCCGACGTCATGTGGATGCGCAGGACGTCCTCGAATGGCACCGCCAGCAGGTCGCCCCACGGCGGATGCTCCGCCTGGTTCGCCTTCAGCTCGTCCTTCGTCGTGAACGGCAGCGCGCCCAGGTCCTCGAGCGTGCGCAGCCGTGGCGCAACGCCGGCCGCCTTCAGCTTCCGCCGGTAGAACGGGCTGTGGGCGGCCGCGTGGGCGAGCTGCGCGCGGAGCCGCTTGAGCTGCAGGGCCTGCAGCGTGGCCCGCGACGCGCGCTCGAGACGGGGCTCGAGATAACGGGCACCCACGTCAGGCCTGCAGCAGCTCGCCCATCTTGCCGAAGAACTTGTCCGCCATCATCTTCGACACGCCGCCGAGCATGCGCTGACCGACGGAGGCGATGAGGCCGCCCACCTGGAGGTCAGCGTTGTACGCGACCCGCGTACCACCCGCGATGTCGCTGAGCGTGATCAGCGTTTCACCGCGCACGAAACCGGGGCCGCCCGTTCCCTCCACCGCCATCTTGTAGGAGTCGGGCGGCTTCTTGTCGGACAGGCGCACCTTCCCCTCGAAAGTTCCTTTCACACCGCCGACACCGACTTTCATGGTCGCCTTGTACTCGTCGTTGCCGAGCGCCTCGAGCTTCTCGCAGCCGGGGATCGCCTGGCGCAGCCGCTCGGGGTCGAGGAACGCGTCCCAGACTTTCTGCCGAGGCGCGGAAACGTCGTGCGAGCCTTCCAGCTTCATTGCAGTACTCTCCTTCTGCGCGGGTACGCAGTGACCGGGGACGGCGCGATAACTCGCAGTAGTATTGGATGGACCGGGGCCTGTCAAGTCAGGCGCCGTGGGCATGTCGGTTGCAGCTTCCTCCGGTGGTTCGACACCCCACAAGGAGGAGCATCGGCAATGAAGAAAATGCTTTCGGGCTTCTGCGCGCTCGCGCTGCTGGCTGGCGTAAGCGTCGCGTGCAACCGCACCGAGACCGAGCGCGTCGGCAGCACCCCGGATCGGACGACGCCGCCGTCCGCGTCGCCCGGGACGGCCACGACTCCGGGCAGCAGCAGCACCACCGGCTCCGGCTCGGTGAGCGGGTCGACGGGCAGCAGTGCCACGTCGCCGTCCGCCAGCGGTTCGGGGTCCTCGAGCACGACGAGCCCGAGCGGCAGCGCGTCGTCGAGCACCACGAAGTAAGTCGTCGCCCAGTTGTCTCGGCGCCGGTGCGCTCACGCGCGCCGGCGCCTCAGTTGCCGGCGGGCCAGACCACCCGCCCCGGCACCACGCGTGAGATCTGGGCCGGCGCGACCGGTGTCTCGATGACGATGTATCCTGTCGCCGGCTCGACGGACTGCACGCGACCGATACCTCGTGTCTCGCCCTCGGGGCCGTAGACACCGACTAGCAACCCCTCCACCATCGCGATCGGCGGCGCGCCCCGCGGCGCACGTACATCCACGCGGTCCGCCGGCACGCGGATCGACGCGACGCCGTGCAGATACTCCTGGAGGGCGCGATCACGGTAGAGACGCCGCTGCGTCTGCGTCCGCCGCGCCGCGGCCGGCGACGCTGTCACGCGCACGACGGTGGGACGCTCGGCGCCGCCGACGGCACGCGCGAGCGGCTCGCTCTCCTGCTGGCGCTGCACGACGATGACCAGGTCGGGATCGACGGCGCGCAGCTTCGCGCGCTTGAGGGCCAGGCCGAGCGCGCCTTCCACGAGGCCGCCCGTGTCGACGATGACGTGCGCGAATCCGGTGGCGAGCGCGCGGCGCACCAGGCGCCCGGTGGCGTCCGCCGTCGGTCCGATGCGTCGCACCGGCGAGGTGTCGCCGATGAACTCGAGCGCGACGAGGTCGGCGTCGCGGAGGCGGGCGAGCGGCCGTGTCACCGCGCCGAGGCCGACGGTGGTCGGCGGACCGATCTCTGATTGGCCGACGTCGGCGTCGACCACCGCCACGCGAGCGCCGCCGGCCGCCAGCGCGCTCGCGAGGCGCGCCGCCAGCGTCGTCTTTCCCGTGTCACCCGCACCGACGATGACGGTGACGCGAACGCGCGCCGCCGCCTCGAGGGCGGCGTCGTCCGGCGACATCGTCTAGCGCAGTGTCTTGATGGCGGCGCCCATGCGCGCGAGTCCCTCGCGGATCAAGGCCTCGCTGGTCGCATACGAGAGGCGGACGTGGGCGTCGGAGCCGAAGTCGAGACCGGGCACGACCGCCACCCGCGCCTGTTCCAGCAGGAATGCCGCCACGTCGAGCGAGCCCTTCAGCGTCGTGGCGTGACCGTCGTGCGCCCACGTGCGGCCGAAGAGGCCGGACACGTTGGCGAAAGCGTAGAAGGCGCCCTTCGGCGTCACGCACGACACGTCGGGGAGCGCGTTGAGACCGCCGATGATCAGGCGCCGGCGGCGATCGAACTCACCCGCCATCTTGGCCACGTCGTCCTGCGGGCCGGAGAGTGCCTCCACCGCCGCCCACTGCGCCACCGAGGACGCGTTCGACGTCACCTGGCTCTGCACGTCCGTCATGGCGCGAATCAGCTCGCGCGGGCCGGCCGCGTAGCCGATGCGCCAGCCGGTCATCGCGTAGGCCTTGGAGCACGTGTTGACGACGAGCGTGCGCGCCTTCACCTCCGGCCCGAGGGCCGCGATCGAGACGTGACGTCCCTCGAAGGTCAGCGATTCGTAGCACTCGTCGGAGACGATCCAGATCCCGCGCTCCACGGCCAGTCGCGCGACGGCGGTCAGCGCCTCGGACGAGAAGACGGCGCCGGTGGGGTTGTTGGGGCTGTTCAGCACGATGAGCCTCGTGCGCGGCGTCACGGCCGCGCGCAGGCGCTCGGGATCGAGGTCGAAGCCGGTCGCCTCGCGCGTCTGCACGGTCACCGGGATGCCGCCGAGCAGACGTGTCTGCTCGGGGTACGAGACCCAGAACGGGCTCGGCACGAGCACCTCGTCGCCGGGATTCACCAGGGCGGTGGCGATATTGAACAGCGTGTGCTTGGCGCCGCACGACACGAGCACGTCCGACGGCTCGTAGGCGAGACCGTTGTCGCGCTGGAGCTTGGCGCACACCGCCGCCCGCAGCTCGGGGATGCCGCCCACCTCCGTGTACTTCGTCTGCCCGCGCCGCATGGCGGCCACCGCCGCCTCCTTGATGCGTTCCGGCGTGTCGAAGTCGGGCTCGCCGGCACCGAACGAGATCACATCGATGCCCCGTGCGCGCAGCTCCTTGGCCTTGGCCTGCACGGCGAGGGTCGACGAGGGGGCGAGCGTCTTCAGGCGATCGGCGAGCATCACTTGAGCGGGAACTTCTCGGTCAGGCGCTTCTCGACGACGGCCGGCACCATCCCCGCCACCGAGGTTCCGAAGCTCGCCACCTCCTTGATGAGCCGCGACGAGATGTACGTGTAGCGCTCGTGCGGCATCAGGAACACCGTCTCGACGTTGGAGCGCAGCTTGCGGTTCATCAGCGCCATCTGGAACTCGTACTCGAAGTCGGACACGGCGCGGATGCCGCGCACGATGCAGTGGGCACGCTCGCGCGCCACCAGGTCGATCAGGAGGCCGTCGAAGGCGACGATCCTGAGGTGCGGGCCCACGCCGAGGTTGGCGGTGGCTTCATCGAGCATCTCCAGACGCTGGCTGACGGTGAACAGCGGCTGCTTGGACGGGTTGGCGACGACGGCGACGATGAGCTCGTCGAAGATCTGCAGGCTGCGCTGGATGACGTCCACGTGGCCGTTGTGGATCGGATCGAACATGCCGGGATAGACGGCGCGCTTGGACACGGGTCAACCTCGTGGCGACGTAGGTGTCGACGGGGCATCGTAGCTGCCCGCTCGAAAGAAAGTCAAGGTCGTCTCCCCGAACCGGCGCGTGCGAAACGCGCGTAACACGCCGGCGGTCTCGGCGGGCGCGCGCTTGGTCGGATGCTGGGCGACCACGAGCGCGCCGGCGGTCAGCACGGCGCCCTCGCCGAGGGAGACGAGCGTCGGTGTCGTGAGGCCCGCCTCGTAGGGCGGATCGAGGAAGGCGACGCCGAAGCGCTCCCCGTCGCGCCGGAGCGCCGCCAGGGCACGCAGCACGTCGTCGCGGACGACGCGCGCGGCGCCGGCGACGCCGAGGGCGGCGACGTTGTCGCGCAGCGCGGCCACCGCGCGGCCGTCGCGCTCGACGAACGTCACGTGGGCGGCGCCGCGCGACAGCGCCTCCAGGCCGACGCCGCCGGCGCCGGCGAAGAGATCCAGGAACCGCGCGCCGGGCAGCCACGGCATGAGCGTGTCCATGAGCGCGATGCGGACCTGGTCCGCCGTCGGCCGCGTCACGGCGCCGCGGGGCGTGACGAGCCGCCTGCCCTTGTAGGCGCCGGCGATGATGCGCACGGTCAGCCGACGGAGGCGAGGTCGAGCTTGCCGCGCCAGCGCGTGAGCAGCGCCTGCCGCAGCCCGCGGTGCGCCGGGTCGCGCAGCTCGGCATCGACGGCCACGATCGACTGCGCCTCGCGCCGAGCCTCCTCCAGCAGCGGCGCGTCGCGCAGCAGGTCGGCCGCCCTGAACTCCGGCAGTCCCGACTGTCGCGTGCCGAAGAACTCGCCCGGGCCGCGCAGCTGGAGGTCCACCTCGGCGATCTTGAAGCCGTCGTTCGTCTCCACCATCGCCTCCACGCGTCGAGACGCGTCCTCGCCCAGCCGTCCGGCGGTCAGCAGGATGCAGTACGACTTCCATGGCCCGCGCCCGACGCGGCCGCGGAGCTGATGGAGCTGGGAGAGACCGAAGCGCTCGGCGTGCTCGATCAGCATCACGGAGGCGTTCGGCACGTCGATGCCGACCTCGATGACGGTGGTGGCCACCAGCACGTCGATCGCGCCCGCCTTGAAGCGCTGCATGATCGCGTCCTTCTCCTCGCTCGAGAGCCGGCCGTGCAGGAGGCCCACCGCGAGCTGCGGAAAGACGTCGCGCTGGAGATGCGCGGCCATGTCGGTGGCGGCCTTCAGGTCCATCGCCTCCGACTCCTCCACCAGCGGATAGACGACGTAGATCTGCCGGCCCTCGGCCGCCTGGTCGCCGAGGAACTTGTAGATCTGCGCGCGCCGCGCGTCGGTGCGCGCCTCCGTGCGCACGGGCTTGCGTCCGGGCGGCAGCTCGTCGAGCACGCTGACGTCGAGATCGCCATAGAGCGTGAGCGCCAGCGTCCTCGGGATGGGCGTCGCCGTCATCACGAGCACGTCGGGCCGCTCGCCCTTGCCCTTGAGCTGCGCGCGCTGGTGCACGCCGAAGCGATGCTGCTCGTCCACCACGGCGAGGCCGAGGCGCTGGAAGGCCACGCGCTCCTGGACGAGCGCGTGCGTGCCGACGACGCACCCGACGTGGCCGGCCTCCACCGCCGCCCGTCGCGCCGCCGCGTCGCGGCCCTTCAGGCCCGAGCGCAGCAGCGTCAGCGGCACACCCAGCGGCTCGAGCAGCTGGGACAGCGTCAGGAAATGCTGCTCGGCGAGGATCTCGGTCGGCGCCATCACCGCCGCCTGATAGCCGGCCTCCACGGCCGTGCAGACGGCGAGCGCCGCCACGATCGTCTTGCCGGAGCCCACGTCGCCCTGCAGCAGCCGGTGCATCGGATACGGCGCCGCCATGTCGGCGCGGATCTCCTCCCACACCCGCTCCTGCGCGCCGGTGAGCGCAAAGCTCAAGCGCTCGCGCAGGCGCGCGACCAGCGTCCCGCGCGGCCGCATGGAGATGCCGCGCGCGCGCGTCGTGCGCGACCGGAGGATGGCGAGGCCGAGCTGCAGGAGGAGAAAGTCGTCGAAGGCCAGCCGGCGCATGGCGCGCTCGCGCTCGGCCTCGGTGGCCGGAAAGTGGGCGTGGCGCACCGCCTCCGCCAGCGACGGCAGGCCACGCCGCGCGCGGATCGCCTCCGGCAGCGTCTCCTCGACGTCGCCGCCGAACTCCTCGAGCACCTGCCACATCAGCCGACGCAGGGGACGCTGCGGCAGTCCCTCCGTCGTCGAGTACACCGGCACCAGCCGCCCGGCATGCAGGTGCTCGTCCTCGCCGCCTTCGACGAGCTCCCAGTCCTGCACGGCGATGGTGATCTTGTCCCGATAGCGACCCACCTTGCCGTGCAGCACCAGGCGCTGTCCGCGCGACAGCATCCGCGGCAGGTAATGACGACCCGCGAACAGCGTGGCGGTCGCATAGCCGCTGGGGTCGCGCAGCAGCAGCGCCAGCGGCGCCCGCCGGCGTCCCGGCGGCGGCGGGCTGATGCCGGCGATGATCCCCGAGCACGTCACCGACTCGCCGACGTGGAGCGCGCGCAGCGGCGTGAAGCGCGTGCGGTCCTCATGGCGGATGGGAACGAAGAACAGCGCGTCGCCCACCGTTTCGAGGCCCTTGCGTGCGAGCAGCTTGGCGCGCTGCGGGCCGACGCCCTTCAAGAACTGCAGCGGCGTGGCGAGGCCGCCGGTGACGCGCGTTTGCCTGGTCCCGGTCATTGTGTTATTAAGTCTGCTCGTCTCCGCGGCTTCCAACTCATCCTCAAGGAGTCATGATGGCGCAGCGGTGCGATCTGTGCGGGAAAGGTCCGTCCGTCGGCAACACGGTGAGCCACGCTCACAAGCTGACGCGCCGGCGCTGGCTGCCGAACCTCGTGTCGATGCGAGCGCTCGTGGCCGGCCGGACGAAGCGCGTGCGCGTGTGCACGCGCTGCCTCAAGGCGGGAAAAGTCACGAAGGTCATTTAAGCACAATCGGCAGGGAGCGTTGCCCCCTGCCGATGGTGACTGATGGGAGGCCGCCACCCCCCATCGGTGACGGCGACTGCGTTACTTCTTCTTCTTTTTGGCCGCCTTCTTCTTCGCCATCGAGATGTCACCCCCCTTCCTGCTGCGACAATCCTGCTATGCGATGAGCGTTCTTACTTGCCCTTCCCCTTCTTCCTGGCTGCCTTCTTCTTCGCCATGGAGAGTCACCCCCTCCTCGAGCGCGCTCAGTAGCCCATCGCTTCGCGGCGCAAGTGCTCGGCCTGCTCGGCGCCGCGACGATCGGCATGGACGAGATCGGCATAGAGCTGCGGGACGCTGACGACCTTGAGGCCCGCCTTCTCGAGCGTCGCGTAGAAGACCCCGGAGTCATACGGCGTCAGCACGTGCAGGGTGCCGTCCGGCTCGGCCGTCGGCCGCAGTCCGAGGGCGGCCGCCAGCGGCGCGGGATCGCCTTCCAGGTAACAGTGCAGCGCGGTCAGCCGCGGCTGTGGCGCGACCAGCGAGAGCCCGGCTCCGAGCGTGAACGCATAGCGCCGGCCTTCGGCGCCGGCCGCGCGCGCCACGTCGGTCATCAGCTTGCGGCTGACGCGCTCGGGCACGAAGTACGAGGTGAGCTCGTTCGAGCGCACTGTGTAGGACTCGCACCAGGCCTGCAACAGGTCGGCCGGCTTTCCGAGATGGATCCGCTGCGCGTCGTCACGCTCGACCCACCGCAGGTCCTCGAGCCGCTTCACCACGTTGTGCGAGTGGCCCAGGCTGACCTCGGCCGCCTTCGCGAGCTCCTCGAGCCGCCAGGCGCGTGCCGGCTCGGTGAGCAGCACGCGCACGACGCGGGTGGCGCGGGGTGCGAAGAGCGAGCGCAGCGGGCGCGTGGACGGGCGGACGTTGCGCTTGCCTTCCTTCTCGATGAGCACCTGGTCGAAGGCCAGATAGCAGTTGCCGGAGAGGTCGACGTAGCCGAGGTTGTTGTCCTTGAGGATCCGCGCGCTCTGGGATCCGATATAGACGGCCGCCGCCACGGGATAGGCGCCGGCGAGCTCGCGTCGAACGTCCGACAACCGCGTGACGGCGGCGCGGATCTGACGCGGCTGCCCGAGAGAGCTCACCTCAACCACCATCAGCCTCTCCTGGTCGCCGAGCCGGAATCGCACCGCAAAATCCACGGGTTTGCCACTGACCTGGAGCCCGACGACTTCCTCCCACGCCCGCGACTTCGGAAACAGCTCTCGCAGGCGCTGGGCTACTTGTCGCCGAATCTCCCCGCTTTTCAGCATCTTTCTCTTGGCCCTGCCCTTTCAGCATCTGCTGAAACCTTACGAACTATTGAAACTCCCTGTCAACACAAAACTTACGCTACAGAGGTCGAACAGTGCCGCGGTGTGACCGCAACGGGCTTCCCGGGCAGGAGCAGAGTCAGCTCGCCCGGACGCGATCGGCGATGTCGGCCGTCACGCGCTCGCCCGTGGCCAGCGCACGCGCGAGCACGACGAGCACGGCGAGCATGTCGACGAGGCCGCCGAACCCCCACATCACGATGCCGCCCCAGATCTGATCCTCGAGCGCGCCCGCGACGTCGAGGTGCGCGGCTGCATAGGATCGGTAGAGCACGGACGGCGCCAGCGTCAGCGCGAGGCCGAGGGCGGCCGTCTGGAACGCCGCGAGCACGAGGTACACGATCCGGACGGGGTGCGGAGTGGGTCGTCGCGAGCGCGGCGCCGGACGAATGACCGGCCACCAGAACAGCAGCGCGGCCGCGAAGAAGCTGAGGTGCTCGACGTCGTGCAGCAGCCGGTTCCCGAGCGCGGCGTCGTAGGCCGCCGGCACGTGCCACAGCCACAGGACGGATGCGTGAACGATCCACGCCGCGGCCGTCGCGGTCGCAGCGGCCAGGAGCTTCCGGATCGTCGAGCCGCGCGTCAGCGCTCCCCCGACGCGCCTTCTCGCCGGGCGCGGCAAGCCCCAGAGGACGATCGGCAACGGGTCCGCCAGGAGCATCGCCGGCGCCGCCACCATGATCAGGAGCATGTGCTGCACCATGTGCGCGAAGAACGACCGGTCTGCGCTCGCGTCGAGCGGGGAGACGAGCGCGACCGCCACGCAGGCGAGCCCCACGCCTGCGAACACGGGCCGCGTCCACGACACGGTCCCGGGATGCCGTCGCGACAACCGCCGGGTGCCCGCCGCGTAGAGCGCCGCGACGGCGAGCAGCGGCAGCAGCACCTCGGGACGCAGATTCCAGCCGGCGCTGGCCGCCACCGCCTCGGGGATCTGACCGGGAGCATGCGCCCAGGCCGCCTGCAAGGGACTATTTCCGGAAGGTGAGGACGACGACCCAGGCGAAGAAGGCGATCGTTCCCACGAGGAAGATGCCGAAGGCCAGTCGCTCGATCCCGGTCATCGCGCGGGCCTCATCGCACCATCGGCAGGAGCCCGGCGAGCACGTTGTAGAGCACGTCGCCGACGAGGATGAGGAGGTTCAGGAGCGCCAGCGCCTGGAGCAGCCGGATGCCGGTCATCGTGCAAGACCCGGCCCGAGGCCGCCCCAGAACTTGACGACGTAGTAGACGCCCCACACCGCCAGCACGGCGTAGACGGCGAGCAGCCAGACGTCCACGCGCCCGTGGTAGCTGCGGATCTCGCCCTGCGCGAACTCCTCGACGGCGGGATCGGCGTGAGGCGCCTCGGTCCACTGCGGATGGGCGACGTCGTCCCTATCGGTCATGCGTGATGCCCTCCGATTCCAGGACCTGGTATTTCACGGCCTCGACGTCGCGCAGCAGCCCGTCGGCCGCCGCCCACAGGAAGAGGCAGAGCGCTCCCAGCCCCATCAGCATCGACACCACGAACTGGCCCAGCAGCAGGTATCGGAGCTCGGTCATGCTAGCGCCCCTCTCCGCGGATGCCCTTGTGGAATCGCACCAGCGACTTCGGAACGTCCGTGAGCGCCGGCGGCGCCGACGGGTCGAGGGCCAGGCGGGCGGAGCCGTGCACCTCCGGGGTGTTGAGCCTCGCCCGCGCGGGCGCGTCGAGCTTCAGCTTCTCCCCGGTCAGCGGGTCGTTGAAGGCCGAGAACGACAGCACGTAGTAGCTGATCGCCCAGCGCTCGTCGTCCTTCATGGAGTCGGCGAACGACGGCATCGGCGTGCCGTCGAGACCCGTCGTCATCGTGCGATAGATGTCGCGCACGTCGCTGCCGCCCTTGAACTGGCCCTTCGTGAAGTCCGCCGGGCGGACCTTGAATTTCAGGTCGTCCCGCAGGTCGTCGGCCGAGGGGCCGTCGCCCCGGCCTCCGTCGCCGTGACACTGGAAGCACTTGGCCTGCGCGTACAGCGCCCTGCCGCGCTCGAGCAGCTCGGGGGTCGGCCTCGGCGGCTCGGCGATGACGATGGCCGGCTCCGGCTTCTCCTCCTTCCACCGGGACGAGAAGGTCTTGATGAACGCGATGACCGCGATGCGGTCCTTCTCGGGAAGCTCATGCCAGGTGGGCATGGCCGTGAACCGCACGCCGCGCGTGAGCGTCCGGTAGAGGTCGCCGTCGGTCGGCAGCGATCCCGACGGTGTGGTGCGGAACTTGAACGCGCCGAGCGTGAAGTTGCGCGGGCGCGGGTCGAGGAACGTCGCGGCCGGGCCGTTACCGTCGCCCTTGTCGCCGTGACAGCCGACGCAGCGGCGCATGTACACCTCGCGGCCGCGCTCCACCTGCTGCGGCGTGTTCGGGAGCGACATCACGCTCGCCGACATCATCTGCGGCTCGAAGGCGTCGCGCCACGCCCCGCGGTTGGCGCCGAGCTTCTGCATGTAGGCGACGAGGCCGCGGAGCTCCTCGGAGGGCACGATGACCGTGAGTGCTCGGCCCGTCCACGTCGCCGCCTTGTCGTACGGCTCGGGCAAGGAGTCGATCTCCAGCACCGGAGTGCCGTCGGTGCGCTCGGCAAAGGCCAGGCCGTCGGGGCTCGGGTGCAGCGGAATCGGCCGCCCGCCGGCAAACGTGAACAGCCGCTTCAGATCCGGCGACGCCTCCAGCGCCGCCGTACCCTCGCGCTCGACCACCCGCACGCGCGCCGTCCGGTACAGCCACTGGAACTCGGGCATGATCGAGTCCGGCACGAGCAGCTCCGGCTCCCAGTGGTGCGCGTAGTGCCACGTGTCGCCGAACTTCAGCCCGACGCGCGACAGATCGGGGCCGATCCGGCGGGTCGAGAGCAGGTGCGGCCAGTCGTGCGCGTATTCGCCCACCTCGGCCACCGGTCCCCAGCGCTGCTCCTCGTCGGCGACGGGCCGCACGAACTGGCTGTGGCAGTACCAGCACCCCTCGCGCTGGTAGACGGCGCGCCCGAGCCGCTCGAGCGGCGTGTACGGCGTCGACTCGTACCACACCCACTTGATGTCGCCCGCCTCGTTGCGGACGGCGCGGCTCGCGCGCGTCTCGCGCGATTCGGGGATCGCGATCGGCAAGATCCCCTGGACGAAGATCGCGAGCGAGATGAAGAAGAAGCCGGCGCCGAGCGCGTAGGCCTTCATCTCACGCCCGACCCGCCGCGACCGCCGACACGGCGGCGGCGGAGCGAGCGGCCAGCGCCGTCCTCATCAGGTTGTAGACCAGGAGCGAGATGCCGATATCCATGGACAGGCCCGAGAGCGTCCGGACGAACCAGAACGGCTTCATGGTCACCACGGTGTCCACCCACTCGGCGCGCGCCATGAGCATGAACCCCTGCTGCAGGCCCTGCGCCGAGAGCACCAGCCCCATCGTCGAGATGCCGAGCGTGATAAGCCAGAAGCTCCAGTTCCCCAGCCGGTAGCTCCACAGCTCGCCGCCGAACAGGCGCGGCCACACGTGGATGGAGCCGGCGATGGCCCAGACGACGAACGTCCCGAAGACGGTCAGGTGCGAGTGCGAAATGACGAAGTCCGTGAAGTGCGTGGGCGTCTGGATCGAGCGCAGCGCCTCCACCGACCCCTGGAAGCAGCCGACCAGGTACATGAGCGAGCCCATGATCAGAAACTTCGCGGGCAGGTTCCGCGAGAAGCCCGCCCAGTGCCCCTTCATCGTGCCGAAGAAGTTCTGTAGC
>JBIOXS010000162.1:0-7028 GCA_044869815.1 Candidatus Rokuibacteriota bacterium
GCCGCGCAGATCCTCGGCATGATGCTCAAGACGCCGCAGACGCCGCCCGAAGGCATCAAGGTGCGCAAGGTGCTGGTGGAGGAGGCCTCGGCGATCGACCGGGAGCTCTACCTCTCCATCACGCTCGACCGCGGCCGTTCGACGCACGTCGTCATGGCCTCTCAGGCGGGCGGCATGGACATCGAGGAGGTCGCGGCGCGGACGCCCGACCGGATCCTGCGCGAGTGGACGCATCCGGCGCTGGGGCTCGGCGATTTCCAGGCGCGCCGGCTGGCGTTCGGCCTCGGTCTCGCCGGCGACCAGCTCAGGCAGGCGGTGCCGCTGATCCGCAACCTCTTCGCCGTCTACCTCGCCAGGGACTGCGCTCTCGTGGAGATCAATCCCTTGGTCGTCACCCAGGACGGCCGGGTGTTCGCGCTGGACGCCAAGCTCAACTTCGACGACAACGCGCTGTACCGGCACCAGGAGATCGTCGCGCTGCGCGACGTCCACGAGGAGGATCCCCTCGACGTCGAGGCGTCGAAGTACAACCTCAACTACATAAAGCTCGACGGCAACGTCGGCTGCATGGTGAACGGCGCCGGCCTCGCCATGGCCACCATGGACATCGTCAAGCTCGCGGGCGGAGAGCCGGCCAATTTCCTCGACGTCGGCGGCGGCGCCTCGCCCGAGCAGATCGAGAACGCCTTCCGCATCCTGTCGTCCGATCCGAACGTGAAGGCCGTCTTCATCAACGTCTTCGGCGGGATCCTGCGCGTCGATCGGCTGGCGGAGGGCATCATCGGCGCCGTGAAGAAGCTCGGTCTCGAGCTCCCGGTCGTCCTGCGCGCCGAGGGCACGAACGTGGAGCAGGGCAAGAAGATGCTGGCCGACTCCGGCCTCGCGCTGACGATGGCCACCGACATGGCCGACGGGGCGAAGAAGGCCGTGGCCTTGGCGAAGGGCCACACCGCGTGAGCGTGCTGGTCGACAAGTCCACGCGCGTGGTCGTGCAGGGAATCACGGGGCGCGAAGGCGCCTTCCACGCGGCGCGCTGCAGGGAGTACGGCACCCAGGT
This sequence comes from Candidatus Rokuibacteriota bacterium, assembly GCA_044869815.1. Taxonomy (GTDB): domain Bacteria; phylum Methylomirabilota; class Methylomirabilia; order Rokubacteriales; family CSP1-6; genus AR12. The sequence goes on from JBIOXS010000162.1 coordinate 1,058, forward strand.
CGTCGGCGGCGTCACGCCGGGCAAGGGCGGCACGACGCACGAGGGCTTCCCGGTGTGGAACACGGTCGCCGATGCCGTGGCCAAGGAAGACGCCAACTGCGCGCTGATCTTCGTGCCGCCGGCGGCCGCCGCCGACGCCATCATGGAGGCGGCGGCGGCCGCCGTTCCGCTCGTGATCTGCATCACCGAAGGGATCCCGGTCGCCGACATGGTGCGGGCCAAGCACTTCGTCGCCGGCACGAAGAGCCGGCTGATCGGTCCGAACTGCCCGGGGGTGATCACGCCTGGACAGGCCAAGGTCGGCATCATGCCGGGCCCCATCCACAAGTCCGGCGACGTCGGCGTGCTGTCGCGCAGCGGGACGCTGACCTACGAGGTGGTCGGTCAGCTGAGCGCGCGGAACATCGGTCAGTCGAGCTGTGTCGGCATCGGCGGCGACCCCGTCAACGGCAGCAGCTTCGTGGACGTGCTGCGCCTGTTCAATGACGACCCCGGCACGCGCGCCATCATGATGATCGGCGAGATCGGCGGCACCGCCGAGGAGGAGGCCGCCGCCTTCATCAAGGCGAGCGTGAAGAAGCCGGTGGTCGGGTTCATCTGCGGCCAGACGGCGCCGCCCGGACGCCGGATGGGACACGCCGGCGCCATCATCGCCGGTGGCAAGGGGACGGCCGCCGAGAAGATGAAGGTCCTTCAAGAAGCGGGCGTCACCGTCGTGAAGAGCCCGGCCGAGATGGGCGCCACGGTGGCCCGGGTGCTCGGAAAATGACGACCGAGCGCACGCTCGCGATCATCAAGCCCGACGCCCTCGCCGGCGGGGTCGCCGGTCGTATCATCGCGAAGATCGAGCGGGCGGGCTTCAAGATCCTGGCCGCCAAGCTCATCCGGATGTCGTTCGATGACGCCGCCGGCTTCTACGCCGTGCACCGCGAGCGTCCCTTTTTCAAAAGCCTGTGCACGTTCATGACCCAGGGCCCTTGCATTCCGATGGTCCTCGAGGCCGACAATGCGGTCCAGCGCTGGCGCGACCTCATGGGCGCCACCGATCCCGCGAAGGCGGCGGCGGGCACCATCCGCAAGGAATTCGCGGCCTCCATCGAAGCCAACGCCGTCCACGGTTCGGATGCGCCGGAGACGGCCGCCACCGAGATCGCCTACTTCTTCAACGCCCTCGAGATCCATTCCCGCTGACGGGATGAAATGCCGCCGGCGGATGCCGGAGGGCATAGACTGGCAATGTTCATGCACGGAGCGACCACGATGACGGCGGTACACTGGCGTGTTGTCCGCGTCCTGTTGCTGGCGCTCGGAGCCGCGCTCCTGGCCATCCTGGTGTGGCACAACGAGCCGGCCGAGCTCCTCGCCTCGATCCGACAGCTCTCCTGGCGGCTGCTGATCGTGGTGGCCTTTCCCTTCGCCCTCGTGAACGCGCTCGACACGCTCGGCTGGCGATTCGCGTTCCGGCGCGACCGCGTGCCGTACGCGACGCTGTTCTCGGCGCGCCTGGCCGGCGAGGCGGTCAACCTGACGACGCCGATGGCGTCGGTCGGCGGCGAGGCGGTGAAGGCGTGGCTGGTGCGCCACCACGTCTCGACGGCCGAGGGATTCACGTCGGTCATCGTGGCGAAGACGACGATCACGGCCGCCCAGGGCCTGCTCCTCCTGGTGGGGTTGCCGTGCGCCTGGTTGCTGCTGCCACACGACTCGCCGGTGCTGCGCACGATGGCCTGCTTGCTCGGCCTCGAGGTGCTGGCAGTGGCCGGCTTCGTGCTCGCCCAGACGCGCGGCGTGCTCGCCGGCGGCGGCCGCGCGCTCGGACGGTTCCGCCTCGCCGCGCGGCTGGCCGGCAGTCTCGGGCGCATCGACCACTCGCTCGCGCATTTCTACCGTCGCCAGCCGGTACGGCTGACGCTCTCGGTCCTCTTTCACTTCCTGGGCTGGCTCGTCGGCGCGCTGGAGGCCTGGCTGATCCTGAACCTGCTGGGCATCGAGGTCTCGCTGCTCACGGCGACCCTCATCGAGGCGTTCAGCACCTCGATCCGGTTCGCGACGTTCATGGTGCCGGCCAGCCTCGGCGCCCTCGAGGGCGGCCACGTCGCGCTCTTCGCGGCGCTCGGCCTGGGCGCGGCCGCCGGAATGTCGTTCAGCATCGTGCGCCGGCTGCGCGAGGCGACGTGGATCGGGATCGGCTTCGTCGCCCTCGCCGCCTACCGTGGCCTCGCGCGCGTTCCCGTCGCCGCTCAGAACAGCTCCGGCTCGCCTGGGTAGCTGACGGTTCCGCCGTCCGCGCGCGCGAAGTCGCGGAGCCGGTGCGGGGCCGGCGGTCCCGGCGCGTTGATGTGCCAGACCGGCTCACCGCGAGCGACGAGGGCATCCGCGATGAGCGACCGATGGCAGTGCGACCAATCCGCTTCCGCACACATGATGGCCACGCGCGCCGTCGCCGCCAGCGCGAGGAGCCGGTCCAGCGCCGCGGCGAACTCGGGCGTCTGCATGTAGTCGGCGTACGCGCGAAACGTGGGGTTGCGCCAGGCGCGATTGATCGAGTCCGGCCGCTCGCGACGCAGCCCGCCGAGGTCCGGCAGATGAACGTAGCCGAGCCCGGCGCGCGCCAGCTCCGCGGGCAGCGTGCCAATGTTCCACCGCTGATGCCGGCGAGAGCGCGGGATCTTCCGGACGTCGGCGATCAGGCCGACATCGTGCGCGCGCACGAGCGCCGCCAGCTCCGCCACCGTCCGGGTCGAGTGCCCGACCGTCCACATGACGGGAGCGTACCGCCGGCGGCCGGCCGGCGGTTTTCCTGTAGAATTTCGGCGGTGCAGAGCCTTCCCGAGCAGTTCAACGCGGCAACCTTCTTCGTCGACCGCCACCTGGCCGAGGGCCGGGGCGCGCGCACCGCGTTCCGCTTCGCCGGACGCGCGGTGACCTATGCCGAAGTGGCCGAGTCGGCGGACCGCTGCGGCAACGCCCTGGCCGCCCTCGGCGTCGAGCTCGAGCACCGCGTGCTCCTGGCCCTCGACGACAGGCCGGCGTTCGCGGCCGCGTTCTGGGGCGCGGCCAAGCTCGGCGCGGTGGCCGTGCCCGTGAATCCGCTGATGACGTCCGCCGACTACGCGTTCCTGCTGAACGACAGCCGGGCGCGCGTCGCGATCGTGGAGCAGACGGCGGCGGCGCGCGTGCTGGCCGTGCGCGCGCAGTGCCCGTGGCTGCGCGCGCTCATCGTCGTCGGCGGCGCCGTCGCGGGGGCGCTCGATTTCGATGAAGTGCTCGCGGCCGCCAAGCCCGCGCTCGAGGCCGCGCGCACCGTTCGCGAGGACATCGTGTACTGGGGTTACACGTCCGGCTCGACGGGCCGGCCGAAGGCGGCCGTGCACTCGCACAAGGACTTCGTGGCCGCCGCCGACCTCGTGGGGATCGGGATCTTCGGGCTCGGCCCGGACGACCTCGTGTTCTCGGCCTCGAAGCTCTACTTCGCGTTCGGCCTCGGCAATACGCTCTACTTTCCGGCGCGCGTGGGCGCCGCCTCGGTGCTCGTGCCCGAGCGGCTCGACGCCGAGCGCGCGTTCGAGGTGATCGCGCGCGAGCGGCCGACCGTGTTCTTCACCGTCCCCACGCTCTACGCCCGGATGCTGGCCGTCGACGACGCCGACCGGCGCTGGGACCTGTCGTCGCTGCGCTACTGCGTCTCCTCCGGCGAGGCGCTGCCCCCGGCGATCTTCGACGCGTGGGCCGAGCGCTTCGGTCTCGAGCTCGTCGAGGTCGTTGGCTCCACCGAGGCGCTCCACGACTTCATCGCGAACCGCCCGGGCGAGACGCGCCGCGGGGCCTCGGGACGGCTCGTTCCCGGCTTCGACGCCCGCCTCGTCGACGATGGCGGCGCCCCGGTGCCCACCGGCGCCGTGGGCCATCTGCTGATCAGGGGCGAGACGACGGCGCCGTATTACTGGAACCGGCTCGACCGCACGCGGGCCACCATGCAGGGCGAGTGGCTTCGCACGGGCGACATGTTCTCGCGCGACGCCGACGGCTTCTTTTACTTCGCGGGTCGCTCCGACGACATGCTCAAGGTGGCGGGGGTCTGGGTGTCGCCGGCCGAGATCGAGGGGCGGCTGGTCGAGCACCCCGGCGTGCTCGAGGCCGGCGTGGTCGGCGTCGCCGATGCGCACGGCCTCACGCGGCCCCACGCATTCGTGGTGCTCAAGCCCGGCTGGGCGCCTTCGGACGACCTGGCGAGCACGCTGATCGAGTTCGTGCGCACGCGCGGCGGGCATGGCGCGGCGGCCGCCGTCGTCTTCGTCGAGGACCTCCCGAAGACGGCCACGGGCAAGGTGCAGCGGTTCCGCCTGCGGGGCGGCTGACGTGGGGCCGATCGTCGACGGCGTGTCGAATGAGCGTATGATCGCGGCCGTGACCGGACCGCAGGCGTGAAGCTCGAGAAGCTGCTGGTCGCCAATCGCGGCGAGATCGCGGTGCGGGTCATCCGCGCGTGCCGGGAGCAGGGCATCGCCACCGTCGCCGTCTTCTCGGAGGTCGACCGCGAGGCGCTCCACGTGCAGATGGCCGACGAGGCCTATCCGATCGGACCCGCGCCCGCGCTCGAGAGCTATCTGGCGATCGAGCGTCTGCTCGCCGTGGCGCGCACGGCCGGCGTCGACGCCGTGCATCCGGGCTACGGCTTCCTCTCCGAGAACGCGACGTTTGTGGAGGCATGCGCTCGCGCCGGGTTGACGTTCGTCGGCCCTCCTCCCGCCGCCGTCCGCGCCATGGGCAGCAAGACGGCGGCGCGGAAGATCGCGCGCGACCTGGGCGTTCCCATGGTGCCCGGTACCCTCGACACCGTCGGCAGCGACGCGGAGGCCCGGGCGGCGGCGCGCAAGATCGGCTATCCCGTCATGCTGAAGGCGGCCTTCGGCGGCGGCGGCAAGGGCATGCGCCTGGTGCAGCGGGAAGAGGAGCTGCCCGAGGCGCTGCGCTCCGCGCGCGCCGAGGCCGGCGGCGCCTTCGGCGATGCCGCCGTGTACCTCGAGCGCGCGCTGGCGGAGCCGCGCCACATCGAGATCCAGGTGCTCGCCGACGCCGACGGCCGCGTCATCCACCTCGGCGAGCGCGAATGCTCCATCCAGCGACGGCATCAAAAGCTCGTGGAGGAGTGCCCCTCCTCGTTCGTTGACGCCGACCTGCGCCGGCGCATGGGCGAGGCCGCCTGCCGCGTGGCCACGGCCGCGGGCTACGTCAACGCCGGCACCGTGGAGTTCCTCGTCGACGCGGAGCGGAACTTCTACTTCCTCGAGATGAACACGCGACTTCAAGTCGAGCACCCGGTGACCGAGATGGTGACGGGGATCGATCTCGTCGCCGAGCAGCTGCGGATCGCCGCCGGCGCGCCGCTGTCGCGACGCCAGGCCGACGTCGGCTGGCGCGGCTGGGCCATCGAGTGCCGGATCAACGCCGAGGATCCATTCGCGGGCTGGCGCCCATCGCCGGGCACGATCGCCGGGTTGCGCGCGCCGAGCGGGCCCTGGGTGCGCGACGACTCCGGTGTCTACGAGGGCTATACGATCCCGCGCTTTTACGACACGTTGCTGAGCAAGCTGATCGTCTGGGGCGGCGATCGCGCGGCCGCCTGCGAGCGGATGGCACGCGCGCTGTCCGAGTACCGGATCGTCGGCGTTCGCACGACCCTCCCCATCCTCGAGCGCATCATCGCGCATCCCGATTTCCGCGCCGGCCGTCTGTCGACGGCGTTCCTCGAACGGATGCTGGCCGGCGTCCGCTCGAACGAGGGCCGCCATCGCGACGTCGCCGTCATCGCGGCCGTTGTCGCCGAGTACGAGCGCGGCCGGCACGCCTCCGCCGCCCCGCCCGCCGACAGCACGCCCTCGGCGTGGCGCGCGGCGGGCACCCGCGGCTGGATGCGCCCGTGAAGTACGTCGTGACCGTCAACGACGAGAGCCGGGTGGTGGACGTCGGG
>JBIOXS010000163.1:0-2437 GCA_044869815.1 Candidatus Rokuibacteriota bacterium
CCTTCGAGCGCGTCCACGTCCAGGGCACCCAGAACGTCCTCGATGCCGCCGCCGACGCCGGCGCACGCCGCTACGTACACATGAGCGCGCTCGGCGCGCGGTCGGGCGCCCGGTCGCGCTACCACGGGACGAAGTGGGCGGCCGAGGAGGCCGTACGCTCGAACCCGCTGCCGTGGACCATCTTCCGGCCGTCGATCATTTACGGGCGCGGCGACGAGTTCGTCACGATGCTGCGCAGCATGCTGGAGCGCCTCACGATCGTGCCGGTCGTCGGCAGCGGCCGGCAGCGGCTCCAGCCGGTCCCCGTGGAGCAGGTGGCCCAGGGCTTCGCGCGCGCGCTGAGGCTCGAGGCCACGGTGAAGCACAGCTACGACGTCGGCGGGCCCGATGCCGTCTCGATGGTCGAGCTGCTCGACGCCATCGCCATGGCCATGGGCCGACGGCGGCCGCTGAAGGCGCACATCCCCATCGGCATCGTTCGGCCCATCACACGCGCGCTCTACCGCCTCCCCGGCTTTCCGCTCACGCCTGACCAGCTGCTGATGCTCGAGGAAGACAACACCTGCGACCCGTCGGCCTTCTTCTCGACCTTCGGGCTCACGCCGGTCCCGCTCGCCTCGGGGCTCCGCCTGATGCTTGGCTGATGCCCTTCCGCCACCCCGACCGTTCGCACGATCTCGGCACGCGGATCGAGCACGAGGTGCGCGAGCGACTCGAAGAGGCCATCGACTTCGTCTGCCTCGAAGCGCTCGTGAACGCCCGCCGGGCGAGCGGCGGCGCCGCCCCCGTCGCCGACAATGCCGCGGATCGGGCGGAGTACCAGACGCACGTCAGCGCGTTCCTTCGCCTCCTGACGACCGAGCTACCAGCAACGAACGCGCACGTGACCGACAGCAACGCCGCCGATTCGCAACTGCTTGCCCGGCAAGTGGCGCTCGCCCGCACCCTGCCCGACTACTGGCAGCAATTCGAGGCGCTCAGCGCTCGCTACCTGGCCGAGCCGTCGGCGTCAGGCGGCCAGCGCCGCAGCGTGCTCGCGCGGCTCTTCGGCCGCGCTTGATCGCCAGGCAGCCAGGGCCCACAGGTTCTCGACGTCCTCGAGCGCCCGGCGCCAGCGGCCGTAGCTCTCGACCATCGCGGCCCGCGCCGCCGCCAGGTCCGACTCGGCGTCGTCGAGCCGGGCGCGCATCGTCGGAATTCCCGTGGGAAGCATCGCGCCGGGTGCCACGGATGTGGCCAGCCGATCCATGAAGTGCGTCACCTCGTCGTACAGCAGCTGCTCCACCGCGTTCATATCCCACCTCCGCTCCGATTCCCGCTGTGCGGGGCCTATATACTCAACAAAGGTTGAGTAGAGTGACAAGCCCAAAAGTCGCGCCGGCCTCCACGCGCCGAGACCAGCTCGCGGTGACGGGAGTGCTCGCCGCCAAGTCGGTGCGGACGTTCTGCTACGGCTTCCTGGGCATCCTGCTGCCCCTGTATCTCGCGCAACTCGGGCTCGACGCGCGGGGCGTCGGCCTCGCCGTCACCTGCACGCTCGTCGGCAGCGCGGCCCTCACGTGGGGCGTCCGACGACCCGCCGAGCAGCTTGGTGGCCGCGCGGCCCTCATCGGCCTTGCGGCGCTGTCCGCGGTTGCCGCCACCATGCTGCTCACGACCTCGAGTCCGTGGGTGGTGGTGCTGGCGGCCATGCTCGGCAACGTCGCGGTCGGAACCGGGGAGACGGGCCCGTTCCTGAGCGTCGAGCAGGTCGTCATCGCGCGGGCGGCGGCGGGCCCGCGTAGGATGACCCTGCTGAGCGTCTACAACCTGCTCGGCTATGCGGCGGCCGCTGTCGGAGCAGGCGTCGTCGGCCTTGCCGCGCCTCACTGGCTGTTCGCGACGTTTCTCGCGGCGGCGCTGCTTCAGGTCGCGGCGTACATGCTGCTACCGTCGGCGCCGTCCGCCAAGCCCACGACCGCGGCCGCGCCCGGGCCGTCCACCCGCCTGATCCGCCGACTCGCCGCGCTCTTCTCGCTCGACTCGTTCGCCGGAGGCTTCGTCCTCCAGTCGTTGATCGCGTACTACCTGCACGAGCGCTATGAGCTCGGCCTCGAGGCCCTCGGCCAGGTCTTCCTGGTCGCTCAGCTCCTGACGGCGGCTTCGCTCCTCCTCGCCGCGCGTGCCGCCCGGCAATTCGGACTGCTGAACACGATGGTGGTCTCGCATCTCGTGTCGAACGTCTTCCTCGTCGCCATGGCCTTCGCCCCGACCGCGGCGGCGGCCATCGGATTGCTCCTCGCGCGTCAGCTCCTGTCGCAGATGGACGTGCCGACCCGGCAGGCGTACGTCATGGCCGTCGTGGAGGACCGCGAGCGCGAGGCGGCGGCAACGACGACGACGCTCTGGCGGACGGTCACGCAGGCGATCAGCCCCGCGGTCACCGGCTGGGTGATGG
>JBIOXS010000164.1:0-32793 GCA_044869815.1 Candidatus Rokuibacteriota bacterium
GTGGCCGGCCAGGGTCCCGTCTTCGAGCCGTTCGCGAAGATCGGCCTGCTGATCACACGAAATCTCGACTCGATCCGCAGCGCCTACAAGACCGCCGGCGCCGCCGAAGGATTGTGGGAGATGGACAAAGCCCCCGCGGCAGGGTAGGAAGCAGGAACGGCCGAACGGCAGAACGCCGAGCGCGTCGACGCGTCACAGAGAAGCGCCCCGGGTTCCCCGGGGCGCTTCGAACGTTCGGGGGTCCTTGGGGGCCCTTCGAGGCCCCCCTAGCTCCAATCGATCCGCCAGATCGGGCCCATGAAGTAGAGCGGCCCTTCGAACCGCAGGAAGGCCGGCGCTTCGCCGCCGGAGACCCAGATCTTGATGTCGGGGATCTCCGCGACGAGCAGCGAGGCGAAGAGGCCGAGCTGCGGCTTGACGAGGAAGCGCGTCGACGGCACGGCCGTCTCGCTCATCATCACGGTGTCCGGGCTGGCCGGCATCAGCAGCATCTTCACCAGGCGCGGCTTCGGCGTGAAGGCGATGATCTGCACGGTCGCCGAGGTGCCGGTCGGAAGGTTCTTCATCAACGTGCTGAGCAGACCGTTGTAGGCGTCGGCCGGCATCTCGAACTTGCCCTTGAGGACTTCCTCGGGGCTGTCCTCGTCGGCCTTGTATCGCACCGTGTAGCGCCCGCTGTCGCGGTCGACGGTCGCGTCGATGGTCTCCGGGAACGAGGGACCGCGCTGCACGAGCCGATAGGACAGGAGCGTGAAGACCTCGCGCTGCGAGAAGACCACGGTCTCGTCGTAGAACGAGCCGTCGCGGAAGCGGAACGTCAGCCGGTTCTCGACTCGATCGCCGCGCGCGACCTGCATCAGGTCGCCCTGCGCGATCTTGTCGCCCTTCGCGTCGCGCAGCACAGGGAAGCCGCGGCCGATGCCCTCCGTGAAGAGCACGGGCACCGGGTCGGCGAGCGCCGTGACCGGACCCGAGAAGGCGAGAGCGAGGGCGAGCGCCGCCGGAACAGCAATCCTCATGGCCGGTGTGCCTCCCTCTGGTCGGCGTCCGTGCGCCGACGGCTTCAGAGGAAGCAATGACCGTGCCGTACTCGCTAGGAGGCTTTAGGCTCCTGGACAGATGAGGATTTTCGGTGCGTTCGGCGGCGCACGAACTCCTCGTTCAGTGGCACTCCCTTGCGGCAGAGGGGGCACTCGTCAGGGCTGTATGTGGGGAAGTCCCTGCTCACCAGGCTGAAGACCGGACGACCATTGAGGTCCACCGACGTGCGGCGCCACAGGCAGCCGACGCCGACGATATGCGCCCCGAGCTGCTCGACGAGCTCGATCAGGAGATTCAGCGTCGTGCCGGTGGACACGAGATCCTCGACCAGCAGGACCTTCGTTCCCGGGCGCAGCAAGCGGTGGAACTCGACCGGGAGGCTCACCTTTCGCTTGCCGCCCGACAGGCCTTTGGCGCCGTAGACGACGATCGGCCGCGACGGATGGGCACGGGCGACACAGTGGGACAGGATCAGCGCGCCAGGGCCGGTCGAGAGGACGACGTCGACCGGCCACTGCGCGAAGTGCTTGGCGATGACGGCGCCGAGACCCTCCGTGAACGAGGGCTCGGTGGTCACCAGGGTCTTTTCGATGTACTCCGTCGTGTGCTGGCCCGATGGCAGGAGGACATGGTCGTTGGCGTGATAGGCGCCGGTCCGCTTGAGGATCTCGAGGTGAATCTTCTCGCGGACCTCGGCTTCGACGGCGGCCGGATCTTTCTTCGGTGGGGCGGCGCTCATCGGTACCTCCCGGCGCATTATATCGCAGGCTTCGCCGGCCCGACGGCCCTGAGACCGCGTGCTAGACTCGCGCCGTATGCGCGTGCTGGCGGTGGAGACCTCGACCCTGGCCGGAGGGGTTGCGCTGGTCGACGGCGACCGCCTCGTGGCCGAATATCTCCTGGATGTCAGCGTCACGCACTCCGAGCGTCTGCTCGCCGCGATCGATGCGGTCATGGCCGACGCCGGGTGGAGCCCCCGGGACCTGCAGGGTCTCGCTGTCGCCGCCGGGCCCGGCTCATTCACCGGCCTTCGCGTCGGCGTCAGCACGGTGAAAGGCCTGGCCCTGGCGCTTGGCGTTCCGGTGGCCGCAGTGCCGACCCTCGATGCCATGGCGGCGGCCCTCCCCTGGGCCTCGCTGCCCGTGTGTCCGGTGCTCCACGCGCGTCGAAACGAGGTCTACGCCGCGTTCTACCGCTGGAACGATGAGGGCTTCGGCCGCCGATCCGAATATCTGGCGCTGGGACCCGATGAGCTCGCGGCGCGCCTGACAGAGCCCACGCTTCTGATAGGCGACGGGGCGGACGCAATCCAGTCGCCCCACGCCCGTCGGCTGCCGCCCCCGCGGCGCGTGCCATCGCCGGCGTGCGTCGCGATCCTCGGTCGTGCGCGCCTGGCCGTCGGCGAGACACTGAGCGCCGCTGCCTTGACGCCGTTGTACCTGCGACCATCCGAGGCGGAGCTCCGACGCCATGTTGCCGCCAGCGGTTGAGCCGATGCGCCCGGAGGACCTCGACGAGGTCCTCGCCATCGAGCGGGCGTCCTTCTCGATGCCATGGTCTCGCGGCGCGTTCCTGTACGAGATCCAGCAGAACCGGGTGGCCCGCTGCCGCGTTATGCGCGAAGGCGACGAGCTCGTCGGCTACCTCTGCGTCTGGGAGATCGCCGACGAGATCCACATCACCAACGTCGCCGTGCATCCGACGCGTCGTCGTCAAGGAATCGCGCGGACCCTGCTGGGCCGCTTGCTGGTGGAGGCGCAGGCGCGCGATATGCGGCTCGTGGTGCTGGAGGTGCGGCCGAGCAACCGGGAGGCCATTGCCCTCTACGAGTCGTTCGGCTTCCGGGTGACCGGGCGGCGCCGCGGGTACTATTACGACACAGGCGAGGACGCTCTCGTCATGGAGGCCCAGCTCGTCCGCGGCGGACCGACCCTCGGAACGGGTCGGAAGCTCTGACCGCAGGAACCCGCAGTCTCGTTCGAGCGTTGTGCGGTCACGGGATTACCTGCTGATAACACCCTCTCAGGAGAAAGCTCATGAGGACGTTCATTCAGGGAGTGGCTGGTGGCGTCAGTGCCCTTCTCCTGTCGACTTCGTCGCCGGAGGCCTGGAGCGGCGGGCCGGTCCTCAACGTAACCGATATCGAGGCGAAGTGCGCGGTATGTCACTCCTCGGCCACGCGCGAACAGGTCCGCACCGAGTCCGCGGGCATTCAGAACTTCCTGTTCGTCGAGCGTCACTACAAAGCCGTGCAGGATGGTACCGGCCCCTACGCCAACATGCCGCCGGCCGACCGCCAGAAGCTCCTGGCCGACATCAAGGCGGTCGACGAGGCCGCTTCCGTCACCGTCAGCGGCCCGGAGAGCGTCAAGCCGGGTCAAGAGGTCCAGATCACGGCCACCGTCCGTGGCGGCAACGAGATTGTCGGCGTCGCCCTGATGGACTCCGACCTGCGGATGCAGGGGCGCTCCATCCACGGCGATGGCTGGCTGATCGTCGGGCCACCGAAGATCTGGGGCAGTGACGGCAAAGAGCAAACCAAATGGATCGATGCGCGCGCCGCGGGCTTGAGGAAGAACATCAACTCGGCGGTCGTGTTCGGCGATCAGAAGGCCGATCCGACCGCGAAGCGCTTCGCCGGCGGCAAGGCGACGTGGACCGCCAAGGCGCCTCAGGAGCCCGGGACCTATACGGTCACCGCGGTGATGTTCTACGGAACGGAGAAGGCTTCGTCGGTCGGTACGGTGACGACTCCCGGCGGCGTTCAGCCTCGGGGCGGCAGTTACGGAAATTCCGGGCGGATCGTCTTCTCGAAGCCGATGACCGTGACGGTCCGGTGAATCCGCGGCACCGCCGATGATGGCTCTGCCGTCACGGCGGTGGCTCTCCTACGGAGTAGCCGGCGGTGTGGGGGCGCTCGTGGCCGCGAGCGCCTTTCTCGCGGCGTTGAGCGCGAAGGAGCGGGATAACCGGTTCTGTGTATCGTGCCATCTGCATGACGCAAAGTTCACGAGGATGGTCGGGGGCCCGGTGACCGACCTCGCCGGCTTCCATCACGCGAAGGACGGTCGAGTCGGCTGCATCGCCTGTCATGGCGGTGCCGATCCCGTGATGCGGCTGCGTGTATGGTCCATTGCAGGCTTCGACACGCTCAAGTTCCTCGTCGGGGCGTACGGCGAGCCGACGCACATGCGCTTGCCGCTGCGGGATGTCGACTGCCGACAATGCCACACGCCGATCCTGAAACAGTCGACGCCGGTCGCCGCACCCGGCGCGCGGTTGACACCCGAGACGAGCGCCGGCGCGGAGGCGAGCTACATGACGGAAGCGCCCATCGACCGCGGGGGGCATATCTCCTTTCATGCCTTCCGCGATCACGATGCCGTGGACGTCCGCTGTGTCGCCTGTCACCAGGCGCACACCACCGACTCCCGTGCCACCGAGCATTTCCTCTCGCGCTCGGCGGTCGAGCCGATCTGCCGTGAGTGTCACCGTCAGCTGTGACCATTCAAGAGCCGGGTGTCTGAATGCGAGAGCTACCGGACCGCCGACGGCCAGAGCGTCATGCCCAAGACGTTCGGCGCGACGCTGAGCTCCTCCGAGATCGATGTCGTCGCGTTCCTGCTGATGCATCGGTAGAATCGCGGCTGAGGTACCACCGAAAGAAAGGGGGCCAGGGTAGGCCACCACGCACGATAGCGTCTCGCGAAAACGTCAACGCGCAGCTCACTGAGATTCGGAGCCCACGGAGGGACGTATGCGTCTCGCACACACAGTCGCCCCCCTTCTCTGCGCCGTTGTCCTGCTGGCCGGCTGCAAATCGATGATGCGCGGGTCGAGCTCGATGGACGCGCGGCTGTCGCCGCAGAACAATTCAGGCGAATCCGGAACCGCCACGCTGACTAAGCAGAGCGATACGCAGACCAAGGTCGTACTGGCCGTGACCGGCGCGCCCGCGGGAGTGTCGCAGCCCGTCCACATCCACAAGGGCAGCTGCGCGAAACTCGATCCGAAGCCGGCGTATCCGCTTTCACCGCTCGTGAACGGGAAGTCGGAGACGGTCGTCAACGCCTCCCTCGATGAGCTCACGAAGGGCGCCTACGCTATCAACGGTCACAAGTCGGCCCAGGAAGTGTCGACCTACGTCTTCTGCGGGAACGTCGGGCCGAAGTAGCGGCCGCCTCGTCGTGCCGTCGGAAAAGCGGAAGGGTTCACGCTCGGCGTGGATCCTTCCGAGCTCCGATCACGGCCGGCGCAGGCCGTTCAGGTGAGCACGGCGAGCCCGACCGCCAGCGCGAGTGCGACGCCGCCCAGCCACCGTGCCGGCCGTGGCAGCACCGCCGCCGTGAGTCCAACGAGGAGGTGGAACGCCGCCAGGCCGAGATAAAAATCGGTCAGGAGAAGGCCGAGCGCGTTCAGCACGGTGAATCCCACGAGGAGCGCGAGCGGAATCGCAAGCCAGGGACGACGCCAGGCGAGGGCGATACCGACCAGGCAGGCGAGATCGGCCAGCAACAGCCACCGTGTCGCGGTCGGCCCCGGAACCGCGATCGCAAGCGCCTCCAACCATGCCCGTTGAGGAACGAGAGGACCCGCGGCGACGGTCGCCCCGATCTCTCCTGCGTCAACCATGCCGCCGCCAAGCCTAGCACGTCGACGCCGAGGCGTTTCGATCCCTCCCGCGCGGCGCGTGCTAAAATCCGGCCGCTCCACGTCGATGGCCGGATCAGAGTCCACTCCCCGGAAGTCCGATCCCGCGGCGCTCGTCGAGCGCATGCTCAGCGGCGATCGTCTCGCGCTGGCGCGCCTCATCACGCAGGTCGAGAATCGCAGCGCGGCCGTGCCCGCGATCATGAAGGCGGTGCACGCGCGCGCGGCGCGCGCCTACATCGTCGGCGTGACCGGGCCGCCGGGGGCCGGCAAGTCCACGGTCGTCGATCGGCTGACCGCCGCCCTGCGCGCGCAGGGACAGACGGTCGGCATCATCGCCGTCGATCCGTCGAGCCCGTTCACGGGGGGCGCCGTGCTCGGCGATCGCATCCGGATGCAGGCGCACGCGCTCGACGCCGGCGTCTTCATCCGCAGCATGGCCACGCGCGGCTCGCTCGGCGGTCTCGCGCGCGCCACCGGCGAGGTGGCCAAGCTGCTGTCGGCGTTCGGTCACGACTGGGTGCTGATCGAGACGGTGGGCGTGGGCCAGACCGAGCTCGACATCATGAAGATTGCGGACACCACGGTGGTCGTGCTCGTGCCCGAGTCCGGTGACGCCATCCAGACGATGAAGGCGGGCCTGATGGAGGCCGCCGACCTGTTCGCCGTCAACAAGGCGGATCGGCCGGGGGCGCCGGCGCTCATGGCCGAGCTGAAGTTCGCCGCGCATCTGCATTACGCGAGCACGACGTCCCGCAAGGACGTCGACTGGGAAATCCCGGTGCTGTCACTGGAGGCGCAGAATGCCGTGGGCGTCGACGACCTGCTCGGCGAGATCCGCCGCCATCGAGCGGCGCTCACCGCGAGCGGCGCCTTCGCCTCCCGGCGGCGCGAGCGCGTGCGACAGGAGGTCGAGTCGCTGCTCGTCGACACGTTCCGGGCTCGCATCGACCAGGGGCTGCGCGCGGGACGCTTCGCCGCCGTCTTCGACGAGGTCGTGGCGGGCGCGCGCGACCCGTACTCCGCCGCGGCCGCCATCCTGCCCGTGATATCGTTGGAGCCCTCATGACCGTGTCCGGCTCCATCCCGTTCCGCGACACGTTCTGGAACGTCCCGGGGTGGGCGCAGGTGGGCATCTACGTCGGCGGCGTCATCGCCGTCGCGATCTTCGCGTACGGCTTCTGGCAACGCATCGTGCTCTGGCGCGCCGGCCGGCCGGAGCACCGCTCCGACCGGATCCCGCTCCGTCTTCGCCTGGTGGCGGTGCACGCGCTCGGGCAGGTGCGGACGCTGTCCGAGGCGTACCCGGGCGTCATGCACGCCACGATGTTCTGGGGCTTCCTCGCGCTCTTCATGGGCACCGTGCTGGCCACCATCGACTGGGACGTCACGCTGCCCTTGCTCGGCGTGAAGCTGCTCAAGGGCCCGTTCTATCTCTTCTACGAGACGACGCTCGATCTGTTCGGCCTCTTCTTCGTGGTGGGTCTCGGCATGGCGGTGTGGCGTCGCTTCGTCGTGCGCCCGCATCGCATCGATCCGACCGCGCGGTTCGCCAACGTCCTGGCCCTGCTCTTCGTCATCAACGCCACCGGCTTCGTCATCGAAGCGTGCCGGCTGGCGGTCACCCGGCCGGCGTGGGCGCCGTGGTCGCCCGTCGGCTACGGGCTCGGGGAGGCGATGCTCGCGCTCGGCATGGGCGAGGGCGCGCTCCGCGCCACCCACGTCTCCGTGTGGCTCTTCCATGCCGTGCTCTCGCTCGCGTTCGTGGCCCTCGTGCCGTACTCGTACTTCATGCACCTGCTGACGACGCCGCTGAACATCTTCTTCTCGAAGCTGACGCCGCGCGGCGAGCTCGCGAAGATCGACAACATCGAGGAGGCGGAGTCGCTCGGCATCTCGAAGCTCGAGGAGTTCTCGTGGAAGCGGCGCCTCGACTTCGACGCCTGCGTGGAGTGCGGGCGCTGCCAGGCGGCCTGCCCGGCCTACATGGCGGGGACGGCGCTCTCGCCCAAGCAGATCATCGTGAAGCTCAAGCGCCACATGCACGGCGAGCTGCCCGGCCCGATCCATGGCGAGCTGATCAAGGCCGACGAGCTGTGGGCGTGCACGACCTGCATGGCCTGCGTCCAGGAGTGTCCGGCCTTCATCGACATCGTCGACACGATCGTCGATCTGCGCCGCTATCTCGCGCTGTCCGAGGGCGCGCTGCCGTCGACGGCGCCGCAGTCGCTGCAGAACATCCAGCGTGCGGGCAACCCGTGGGGTTTGCCGGCCGGCGAACGCCTGGCCTGGGCGCAGGGCCTCGACGTCCCGCTGCTCGAGCCGGGCAAGGAGGTCGAGTACCTCTACTGGGTCGGCTGCTCCGCCTCGTACGACAAGCGCAATCAGGCCATCGCGCGCTCGGTGGTGGCCATTCTGAAGAAGGCCGGCGTCTCCTTCGCGGTGATGCAGGAGGAGCGCTGTCACGGAGAGGTCGGGCGCCGGCTCGGCGAGGAATATCTCTACCAGACGCTGCAGGCGGAGAACGTCGAGGCGATCAACCGGTACGCGTTCCGCAAGGTCATCACCCACTGTCCGCACTGCTTCAACACCATCAAGAACGAGTTCCCGCAGTTCGGGGGGACGTACGAGGTCGTGCACCACTCGCAGGTCATCGCCGAGCTGATCGCGGCCGGCCGGATCAAGCCCATCAAGCCGATCGAGGGCACGCTGGTCTTTCACGACTCCTGCTACCTCGGCCGCTACAACGGCATCATGGAGACGCCGCGGGAGGTGGCGCGCGCCGTGCCCGGCCTCACGATCGTGGAGGCGCCGCGCAATCGCGAGCGCGGCCTCTGCTGCGGCGGCGGCGGCGGGCACATGTGGATGGAGGTGCCGTCCAGGAAGCGCGTCAACATCATCCGGACCGAGGAGCTGCTGGAGAGCGGCGCGACGGTGGTGGGCACCGCGTGCCCGTTCTGCCTGGCCATGGTCGATCTCGGGCGGAAGGTGAAGGAGGCCGAGGAGCGGCTGGCCGTGAAGGACGTGAGCGAGCTGGTCGCCGAGAGCCTCCAGTGAAGGCGCTGCTCCGCGCGCTGCCCGACGTGGTGCGCCTCGTCACCCGGCTGGTGGGGGATCCCGTCCTGCCGCGCGCGGCCAAGATCGCGCTCGGCGCCGCCGCCGTCTATCTGCTCTCCCCGGTGGACCTGCTTCCCGACTTCATCCCGCTCGTCGGCTATGTCGACGACGTGCTGCTGGCCGCCGTCCTGCTCGACGGCATCCTGAACTGGGTCGACCGCGGCCTGGTGCTGAAGTACTGGCCCGGCAGCCCGGCCGCGCTCGACACGCTGGCGCGGTCGGCCCGGCTGCTGTCGATATGGGTTCCCCGGCGGCTCAAGGCGCGCATCTTCGCGTCCAAGCCCTAGCCCGTGCGACCCGAGTACGCCGATGTCATCGCGCGGCGCCTCGAGGTGCCGCTGATCGAAGGGCCGGACAAGGTCGTGCCGCTGGGCGAGGCGATCCGGCGCTTCATCGCCCCCGGGCAGACGATCTACGTCGGTGCCGCGCACGGCCGGCCCAACGCGCTGATTCGCGAGCTCGTCCGCCAGTGGTGGGGGAAGCGGCCCGAATGGACGCTGGCCCTGACCGGGCTGGGCTCGCCGTGGACGGCGCTGGCCATCGGCGGGCTCGCGCGGCGGCTGATCACCACCTTCGTCGGGGAAGGCTATCCGTTCCCGGTGCCGCAGGCGCTGGTCGGCCCCGAGCTGCTGAGCGGCCGCATCACCGTGCAGAACTGGTCGATGCTGACGCTGCCGCTGCGCGTGCTGGCCGGGGCTCTCGGTGTGCCGTTCCTGCCGACGCGCTCGTTGCTCGGCTCCTCGATGGAGGAAGACAACGCGCGCGACGGCGACTTTCTCGCGCTCGACGACCCGTTCTCGCCGGGCGGGCGCCGCGTCGGACTGGTGCGCGCGCTGACGCCCGACGTGGCCCTGTTCCACGGCTGGGCGGCGGACCGCGCGGGCAACGTGCTCGCCGGCGTGCCGCTGAACGACAACTTCTACGGCGCGATGGCGGCCCGCGGCGGCGCCGTCGTCTCGGTCGAGCGTATCGTCTCGACCGACTTCATCCGCCGTCATGCGCCGCTGGTGCGCTTGCCCGCGCAGTACGTGGCGGCCGTGGTCGAGGCGCCCTACGGGTCGCATCCCGGCGGCATGTACGGCATGAACATCCCCGAGCTCGAGTCCTATGCCGAGGACCCCGACTTCATTCTCGAGATCCGGCGCGCGTTTCGCCGCCGGGAGACGGCCGACGCGTGGATCCGCGAGTGGATGCTCGACGTCCCCGATCAGGACGCGTACGTAGCCAAGCTCGGCTATCGCCGCCTCGTGGAGATCAAGGGACGCGCCGACCGCGACGTCTGGAAAGCCGAGCTCGAGATGCTCGGCGACGCGCTCGGTCCCGAGGATCGGACGACGCCCTCCGAGCGGATGGTCGTCGCCGCCGCCCGCTTGCTCAGCGAGAAGGTTCGCGATCAGGGCTACCGGACCTACCTCGCCGGCGTGGGCAACTCGAATCTCGCGGCGTGGCTCTCGGGCTACGAGATGAAGGCCGCCGGCGTCGACGTCGAGATCATGGCCGAGACCGGCATGGTCGGCTATCTGCCGCGCCCGGCGGACCCGTTCGTCTTTTCGTTCCGCAACTTTCCCTCGTGCAAGATGCTGACGGACATCATCCACACGATGGGGATCTTCATGGGCGGCGGCGAGAACCGCTGTCTCGGCTCGCTCGCCGCCGGCCAGATCGACAAGCACGGCAACATCAACTCCACGCTCGTCCCCGGCTCGCTCTACATCACCGGCAGCGGCGGTGCCAACGACATCACCTCGTCCGCGCGCGAGGTCGTGGTCACCCTCGCGCAGTCGGCGGAACGATTCGTCGACAAGGTGCCGTACGTGACGGCGCCGGGGACACGGGTGTCGACGGTCGTCTCCGATCTCGGCGTCTTCGCCAAGCGCGAGCCGCACGGCGAGCTCGTGCTCACGGGTGTGCTGGGCGAGGGAGCGGAGGCGCCGCTGGTGGAGGCGGCGCGGCGGCGCTGCGGCTGGGCCGTCGCGGTGGCGCCGTCGGTGCGGCGTTTCGCGTCGCCGACGCCGGACGAGCTGCGCCTGGTCCGCATGCTCGATCCTCGCCGCTACTTCCTGGGGCCGACGCAGGTCTGAGAATCATCCGACTGGTCAGAAACACGCCTGCCCCGTTTCTGACCGGTGCGCGCCGAACTTCCCAAGATGCCTCGCCTTTTGGACTCGGTACCGGATTTGCCCTGAAAGGCCGGCATGAAACGGCCAAGCGACCTCGACATCAGCGCACGGTTACGGCAACACTTGCGGCTCGCGACGCGCGCATCCTGGGACCGCGCCCGCTCGCGGAGGACCCCGACCACGCGGTGGTCGGTCAATCGCAGCCGCCTCGCGGGCTGCGCGGTGCTCGTGCTGACGGTGCTGTCCGGCTACACGGCCTCGCAGCGCCGCGACGCCCTCGACGAGCCGCGCGTGATCATCAAGGAGGCGGCGGATCGATACGGCGTGGCCGAGGACCTGATCGCGGCCGTGATCGAGGCCGAGTCCCAGTTCAACCCGCGCGCGGTGTCGCGTCGCGGCGCCCGGGGCCTGATGCAGCTCATGCCGGATACCGCGGCCTCGCTCGGCGTGGAGGATCCGTTCTCGCCACGCGAGAACATCCACGGGGGCGTGCGTCATCTCCGCAGTCTCATGGATCGGTTCGACAACAACGTCCCGCTGGCCCTGGCCGCCTACAACGCCGGCCACGTCGCGGTGATCCACCACGGCGGCATCCCGCCGTATCCGCAGACGCGGGCGTACGTGAACCGGATCCTCCGGCAGCTCAAGCAGAACGACGTCGTTCGCGGCTCGGGATCTCTTGCGGCCTGGAACGGCGAGCGCGCGGCGCCGCGGCGGTGAGCGTCGGCGCGAGACGACGCGCGGGTTGTCGCGTCAGCCGGTCGCGGTGGACGTCGCCGACGGACGCACGCGCTCGGTGCTCGTCGACGGTTTCCGGGTGAGGCCGCTGCGCTTCACCCAGTACACGCACGTCTCGGTGTGCGCGGCCACCGCCGGCGTGATATCGGACCCGCACAGCGGGCAGCGGAAGACGCCGGGATCGCCGCCGCGGAGCCAGCCGAGTCGATAGCTCCGCTGGCACTTGTGGCATTGAACGAGATGGCTGCTGCAGCAGAGGAAGAGGATGGCGCGCGCATCCGGATCGGACAGGTCGACGGTGGGCGGGACGACGGGGACGGTCACCCAGCGGTCGGCTTTGAGCTGCGCGTCGATGTCGGGGCGGCGGCGCCGGTCGGTCTTGCGGCGCTCGCGGTCGTGGGTGGCGCTCTTCACGCGCCGGTCCTTGAACCGCCGATCGAGCACGACCTCGGCCTTGGCATCGTCGGCAAACGAGCGCTTCAACGACTGGTAGAGATCGACGCGGCTCCGCGGCACGACGATCAGGACCGAGCGTCCCAGCTGCCGCCTGCCGGCGGGCGCCTCGTCCCGTCCGCGAACCACCGGCGGCGGGCTCAGCGTCTCGGCCACGCGGGCCGGACTAGCCACTTCCTGGAGACGAGCCACGCCGGCCTGCTCGGCGACCTCGCGACTGGGGTAGCCGGCCCAATGCGACGGCCAGCTGCGCTCGGTGACCTCACCGCTCGAGGCGTCCACCATCTCCCACACCCAGACGTTCGATTCGGCCAGCCACGCAGTGCGCACGACGAAGGCATTCCCCGGTGAGCCCTTCATAGTCGGGTTCCTCCCCCTGAGGAATGAAAGTGTAAGCGGGAGCGACGCTCTTGCTCCACTTTTTTTAGCGCCGACGCTCTCCGCGGCCGATCAGGCGGCGAATCGTTTGCGCCAGCGCCTCGGGATCCATCGGCTTCGCCACGTGCGCATGAAAGCCGACCGCGAGCGCCCGCTCCCGGTCCTCCGATCGCGCCTGCGCGCTGAGGGCGATGGACACGAGGCCGGCGGCCAGACCGCGCGTCCGCAGCTCGGCCATGAGGTCGTAGCCGTCCCGTTGCGGCATCGCGAGGTCGCTGAGCAGCACGTCGGCCGGGCGCTTGGCCAGGGCATCGAGCGCCTCGCCCGCGGAGCCGACGAGCGTGACCGAGGCCCCCGCCGTCTCGAGAACAGTCGCGAGCATCTCACGCGCGTCGTATTCGTCGTCCACCACGAGGATTCTCAGATCGCTCAGCGTTCCGCGGAGCGCCGGAGCCGCGGCGGCGCCGGGGCGGCGCGCGTCGGCCGAGGCCGCCGCCTCCGGCACGGGCAGGAGCACCGTCATCGTCGTGCCGAGGCCCGGCCCCTCGCTGGACGCCTGGACGGTGCCCCCGTGCAGCTCGACGATGTGCCGCACGATGGCGAGGCCCAGCCCGAGCCCGCCGTACTGACGCGTGATCGTGCTGTCCGCCTGCCGGAACCGGTCGAAGATGTGCGGGGCGAGCTCGGGGAGGAGACCTTCGCCCGTATCCGTGACCGCGATGCGCACGTGGGGACCGGCCTCGACGAGGGTCACCGCCACGCTGCCGCCGTCCGGTGTGAACTTCACGGCGTTGGAAAGGAGGTTGCCGACGACCTGCTGGAGGCGGTTGGGATCGACCTCGACGACGGGGAGGTCGGCCGCGACGTTGCGGGTGACCGTTATATGTTTCTGCGCGGCGGCGCCGGCCACCGCATCGAGGGCGGCGTCGACGACGTCGGCAAGGGCCACCGGACGCATCTCGAGACGAAGCTTGCCGGTGATGATGCGCGAGACGTCGAGGAGATCCTCGACGAGCTGAACTTGAAGGCGAGTATTGCGCTCCACCGTCTCCAGCGCGCGGCCGGCCGCCTCCGGGTTCAGCGTTCCCGTGCGCAGCATCCGCACCCACCCGAGCACCGGCGTCAACGGCGTGCGCAGCTCGTGGGACAGCACGGCGAGGAACTCGTCCTTGGCGCGGCTGGCGTCCTGCGCCTCCCGGTACAGCCGCGCGTTGTCGGCGGCGAGGGCCGCCCGCTGGGCCAGATCCTCGGCGATGGCGAGGTCGGCGAGCGCGTAGCGCCGACCCGATTGGGTCAGCGCGAAGCAGACAGTGCCGAGCGCGCGCCCGCGTGCGCGCAGCGGAACGAGCATGAGCGAGGTGGGACGGAGCGCGGCGGCACCGAGATGCTCGGCATCGCGCGGTCGTGCGGCCAGCCATTCATCGGTCACTTCGCGGACGAGCGTCGGATCACCGCGCTCGACGACGGTGGCCAGGGGGCTCTCGACGCCGGGCTCGAACGTGAACGGCCGCGCTTCGGCCAGCGCGGGCTCGAGGGCGGGGTCGGCGTGCGCGGCGCCGAGCCGGCGCAGCCGGCGCTCGGCGTCGAGCATGTCGACGACGACGTAGTCGGCGAGGTAGGGCACCGCCACGCGGGCCATGCTCTTCAACGTCGCCTCGTAGTCGAGCGAGCCGGCGAGAACCCGGCTGGCCTCCGCGAGGAACGACGCGCGGCGTCCGGTCTCCTCGGCCTGCGCGCGCGCCAGCTCCGCGCGCAGGCGATCGACCCGGTCGGCCTCGCCGCGGCGCTCGTGCGGCGCCGACTCGAGCAGCGTGCGAAGCTTGGCCTCGGCCGCCCGCCGCGCCGCGACCTCGCGGGCCAGCTCGCCCGTGCCGCGGCCGAGCCCGCCGCGGCTCCGCCGCACCAGCGCGCGCGCGAGGCGAGGGCCCACGAGCAGCGCCGCGATCACCGCGGCCGTGGCCGCGACCAGCCGGACGGACGTCGCGACCCAGGCGGCCGGTTGCCAGAGCGCCCACGCGTCGGCGACGTGGGCGATGCCGGCGGCGACGGTGAACACGAGGCCGGCGATCAGCGTCGGGTTGCGACGGAGCTCCGATCGGGCCTGCGCGACGTGGAGCAGCGCGACAGACGCCGCGAGGTACGCGACGCCGATCGCCGCGTCGGCGGCGATGTGCAGATGGCGCATGGCGAGTATACTGGGGGCCTTCGTGGTCACCGTCAACGGTCGCTCCTACGCGGCGCCCCGCTCGCCGCTGGTCGTGCTGTGCATCGACGGCTGCGAGCCCGAGTACCTGACGCGCGCGATGGACGCGGGCGCCATGCCGCAGCTGCGGTCGGCGCTCGCGCGCGGCACCTGGGCCATCGGTGACTGCGTGATCCCGAGCTTCACCAATCCGAACAACCTCTCGATCGTCACCGGGGCGCCGCCCTCCGTGCACGGCATCTGCGGAAACTACTTCTACGATCCGCACGCCGGCGTCGAGGTGATGATGAACGACCCGAAGTATCTCCGCGCCGAGACCATCCTGGCGCGCTTCGCCGGTGAAGGGGCCACCGTCGCCGTCGTGACCGCGAAGGACAAGCTCCGCCGCCTCCTCGGCCACGAGCTGAAAGGCGTGTGCCTCTCCGCCGAGACGGCGGAGGCGGACGTGCTCGAGCTCGTCGGTCTGCCTCGTCCGTCGGTGTACAGCGCCGCGCTCAGCGAGTTCGTCTTCGCGGCCGGCGTCAAGCTGCTCGGGACGGCGCGCCCCGACATCATGTACCTGTCGACGACCGACTACGTGCAGCACAAGCACGCTCCCGGCACGACGGCCGCCAACGAGTTCTATCGCATGCTCGACGGCTACCTCGGCCGCCTCGATGCGGCGGGAGCGATCGTCGCCCTCACCGCGGATCACGGCATGAATGCGAAGACCGACGCCGCCGGGCGTCCCAACGTGATCTATCTTCAAGATCTGCTCGACGGCTGGCTCGGCGCCGGCCGGGCGCGCGTCATCCTGCCCATCACCGATCCGTACGTGGTGCACCACGGCGCGCTGGGATCGTTCGCCACCGTGTACCTTCCGGACGGCGTGAGCGTCCGAGAGATCGTCGGCCGCCTGGCGGCGTTGCCCGGGATGGAGCTCGTCATCGACGGCGAGGACGGCTGCCGACGGTTCGAGCTGCCGGCGGATCGCATGGGCGACGTCATCGTGATCGGTGCGCGCGACACCGTCGTCGGGACATCCGCCGGGCGGCACGATCTCTCCGGACTCGATGCGCCGCTGCGCTCGCACGGCGGCTTGTCGGAGCAGCGCGTGCCCATCGTCCTCAACCGCCGCACGGCGCTCGAGCCCGGCGCCCGCCTGCGGAACTTCGACGTGTTCGACATCGCGCTCAATCGGCTCGTCTGAGGGCCACGCGGGCCTCATGGACGAGCGCGAGTGGATCCTTCTGAACCCGGGACCGGCCAACACGAGCCCGAGCGTCCGCGGCGCCCTCGTGATGCCCGACCTCTGTCATCGGGAGCCCGAGTGCTTCGAGATGATGCGACGCTGCCGTGACGCCCTCGTGCGCCTGGCCGGCGGCGGCGCCGACTGGAGCGCCGTGCTGTTCACGGGCTCCGGCACGGCCGCGGTGGAGGCGACGATCTGCGCCGCGGTGCCGCGCGAGCGCGCGCTGCTGGTCGTGGACAACGGCGTCTACGGCGACCGCATGCTGAAGATCGCGCGCGCCCACGGCATCGGCACCGTCGCCGTTCGCTGCGACATCTTCACGCCCGTGCCGCCGGCGGACGTCGAGGCCGCCCTCGTCGCCCATCCGGAGGTGAGCCACGTCGCCGTCGTCCACCACGAGACGACCACGGGGCTCCTCAACCCGGTGACCGAGCTCGCCCGCATGGCGCAGGCCCGCGGCCGGCGGCTGATCGTCGATGCCATGAGCTCGCTCTTCGGCGAGTCGCTCGATCTGGCGCAGGACGGCATCGACTTCGTCACCGCCAGCGCGAACAAGTGCCTGCAGGCGATCCCCGGTGTCTCCTTCGTGCTCGCGCGGCGCCCGGCGCTCGACGCGCTCGCGGCTCGCCCGCCGCGCTCGGTGTACCTCGACCTCTACGGGCACTTCGCCAGCCAGGAGGCGGACAACACGCCGTTCACCCCGGCCGTGCAGGTGCTGCATGCCATGGAGCGGGCGCTCGCGGAGCTGGCCGAGGAGGGTCCCGCCCGCCGCATCGTGCGCTATGCGGAGAACGCCCGCGTCCTGCGCGCGGGCATGGCGCGGCTGGGCTTCGAGGCGCTCGGGGCGCCGCTGAGCCGCTCGAACATCCTGACCACGTTCCGGCTGCCGCCGGGGGTCGGCTACGAGGCGCTCCACGACGCGATGAAGCGCCGCGGGTACATCATCTACGCCGGCCAGGGCGACATCCGGACGTACGCCTTTCGCGTGTCGAACATGGGCACGCTCACGCCGAAGGACATGGACGGCGTGGTGGCCGCGTTCGAGGAGGCGATCGCCGAGCTCCGATGACCGCGACGGCGCTCGCGCTGGTCATCTGCGCCGCCGTCCTGCACGCCGCCTGGAACGCTCTCGCCAAGCGCGGGCGCGAGCCGATCGCCTTCCTGTGGCTGGCCTCGATGGTGGCCGCGCCGGTGTTGCTACCGTGGGGTGCTCGAGAGCTGGCCGCGTCGGGATTGCCGGCGCGCGCGGTGCCGTTCGTCGTCGGCACCGTGGTGCTTCACGCCATCTACTTCTACACGCTCGGCCGGGCGTATGCGACGGGCGCCTACTCGATCGTCTATCCCATCGCGCGCGGGCTGGGCGTGGCGCTGGTGCCCATCGTCGCCTGGACGCTGCTCGATGAGCGGCTGTCGCCGCTCGGCATCGCCGGCATCGTGCTCGTCATCGTCGGCGTCGTCGTGCTGCACCGGGTCGGGGGCCCGCGGCTGCCCGTGTCGACCGGCAGGCTGGGCTCGGCGTCGGCGTGGGCGGCGCTCACGGGCGTGACGATCGCGTCCTACTCCGTCCTCGACAAGGTGGGCGTGACGCGGCTCCACCCGGTCCCCTACATCCTGCTGATGGAAGCGGGCTGCGTGGTGGTCTTCGCGCCGTTCATGCTGCGCCGTCTGGGGGCCGCGCGCGCGGAGTGGGCGGCGAATCGCTGGACGATCATGGCCACCGGCGTGATGAGCGCCGGCGGCTACACGCTGGTGCTCTTCGCCTTCCAGCTGTCGAAGGCGGGCTACGTGGTGGCCTCGCGCGAGCTGTCGATCGTGCTGTCGGCGCTGATCGGAAGCCTGCTCCTCGGCGAGGGCCGCCTGTCACCGCGCCTGGCCGCGGCCGGTATCGTGCTGGCCGGCGTGGCGTGCGTGGCGCTCGCCCGCTGACGCTGCACCGCTCAGCGCGCGAGGACCCGGGCGATCCGGAGCGCGAGCGGGGTCGTCTCCAGCCGCTCGAGCGGCTCCGGGAGAGCCAGCGACCAGTTGGGCCGCTCGTGAGCTGTGCCCGGAACGTTGGGCCGTTCGGTCACGCCGAGCGCGTCGTCGAGGGTGGCGGTGACGAGGACCGACGGCGCGGCGGCGAGCACCTCGTGCGTGGCCGCCACGACGTCCTCGATCGAGCCCTCGGAGGCCGCGCCCATGGCCGACGCCAGACGCGTCCGCGTGGCGGCGAGCGCCGCCTCGTTCGGCTCGAGGCCGAGGACGCGCTGCTCGGCGATGTCCGCGCCGCTCCACAGCCCGGCGATGGTCGGCAGATCGTGGGTGGTGACGGCCGCCATCGCGAGCTCGGGATAGCGCGAGGTGGGACCGCTCTCGAACCACATCACGCGGTACGAGAGGATGCCGTGCTCGGCGAGGCGCTCGCGCACGCCGGCTTCCACCGTGCCGAGATCCTCGCCCACGACGATGGCGCCCGCCCGCTGGCTCTCCAGCGCCACGATGGCGAGGAGGTCGTTGGCCGGATAGCGGACGTAGCCGCCTTCGACGGGGCTGGCGCCGCCAGGAATCCAGAACAATCGGAACAGCCCCATGACGTGGTCGATGCGCAGGCCGCCCGCGTGCCGCAGGGCCGCGCGAATCGTCTCGATGAACGGCTGATAGCCGAGCGCGCGCAGGCGATGCGGCACGAACGGCGGCAGGCCCCAGTCCTGACCGCGGCGGACGTAGCGGTCCGGCGGCGCGCCCACGCTGGCGTCCACCGCCAGTGCGTCCTGCCACGCCCACGCGTCCGCGCCATCGCGGTCGACACCGATCGGCAGGTCCTGCATCACCGGCGTCGCCGCGCAGGCGCGCGCGAGCTGGGCGTCGAGCCGCCACTGAAGCCACTGATGGAAGCGAACGCGCTCGGCGTGCGCGGCGGCGAACGCGGACACGGCAGGCGCATCCGGGCGACGGTACTCGGCGGGCCACGCCCGAAACCCGCCACCGTGCCGCTCCGCGAGCGCCGCAAACGTGGCGAACTCCTGCAGGCCCCGGCCCGACGCCCGCACGTACGCCTCGAACCCGGGATCGCGCGCGGCGTCCTGGCGCCAGAGCCGCTCGAGCGCCTCGCGCTTGAGCGCGAAGACGCGCGCGCGATCGATCCGGCGATCGCGGTTCAGCGCGCGACCGAGCGCGGCGAGGCGCTCCAGATCAGCGCCGAGCGCGGCTGCCCCGGGAATCTCCTCGATCCGCAAGTACAGCGGGTTCAGGAATCGGCGGCTGCTCGGACAATACGGGCTGGGCTGCTGCGAGGCCAGGGGCAACGGCGCGGTGAGCGGATTGATGAGCAGCATGCTGGCGCCGAGGCCGGCGGCCCAGGCGCCGAGGCGTCGCAGGTCCGCCAGGTCGCCGATGCCCCAGGAGGCCGTCGATCGCGTGGCGTAGAGCTGCACCGCCCAGCCCCAGCCGCGCCGCGACGGCAGCGGACAGCGACGCGGCGCCACGATGAGGCGTGTCGGCTCGGCTTCGGTTGCGAGCGCCAGGACGTGATAGCCGGGCGGGAGATCGGCCGGCAGCACGCGGTCGACGTCGGACGTCGTCCCGTCCTCCAGGACGATGTGGCCATGGCCGGAGATCGCGCGGCGCTCGCCGGTCCAAATGACCATGACGCGCGGCGGTGGTGGCTCGTCTTCTTCGGCGCCCATGGCCGCGCGGATCGCCGCGCGCGTGCCCGGCGACACGGGACGCCAGGTGCCGAGGAAGTCCTCGTAGCCGTCGGCGATGGACCACGCGTCCGTGGTGCCGGTCATCCAGCGCGCGGACCCTTGCGCGTCCGGCTGACGCGGGGAGGGGCCGCGCGCAGGATGGCGCCGAGATCGGCCCGTCGCGAGTCGCGCAGCGCCTTCCACAGATCGCCCACGGCGCGCAGGCGGTCCGGCATGGTCCGGAGGGTGAGATCGCGGCGGTCGACGCCGGCGTGCACCTCCGCCCAGGTCAGCGGTGCTGACACGCCGGCGTCGTCGGTGGCGCGGGCGCTGTACGCCGTCGCCAGCGTCTTGCCGCGCAGGTTCTGGAGGTAGTCGACGTAGACGCGGCGACCGCGTGCGTCGACGGCGCGCTCGACAGTGGCCACGCGCGGATGACGGTCGGCCACGAGCGTCGCCACCAGCTCGCAGAAGAGTCGACCCGCCTCGTACGACGTGCGCGGCGGCAGGGGAATATAGACGTGCAGGCCGTGCGCGCCGGAGGTCTTGGGCACCGAGGGCGTGCCGATCCGCTCGAGCTCGTCGTGAATCCAGCGGGCGACGTCCACGACCGTCGCGAACGGCACGCCCGGCATCGGATCGAGATCGAGCACGACGTGGTCGGCGTCGTCTAGCGATCCGACTCGCGAGAACCACGGGTCCTGCGAGATCGCGGCGATCTGCGTCATGAACAGGAGGGTCGCGAGCGAGCCGCCGATGAGTCGCGACGGCACCTCACGGTCCACCGGCAGCGTCTCCACCCGGACGCCGCGCGGCACGTCGTCCGGCGCGCGCTGCTGATAGAACGCCTTGCCACGAATCCCTTCCGGGAAGCGCCGCATGATCAACGCCCGGTCGGCGACGGCGGGCAGGATGTAGGGCGCCGCCCAGGCGTAGTAGCGCATGAGCGCACCCTTCGTGAGTCCGGACGACGGCCAGAACACCTTGTCCAGGTGGCCTACCGACAGCGCGACGGCACCGGGCAGCTCGACGACGTCTTCGCCGCCGCGCGTCTCGATCTCGGCCAGCCGCTCGATGAGCCGGCGGGTGCCGCCGGTGGCGGCTGGCCACGGCTCCACGCGTCGGCGCTCTCTCGCCGGGACACAGGCCGCCGCGCGCGTCGGCGAAGGCGAGGTGGCGGGCGCGGTGATCGGCTCGCGGCGGACGCTGCGAGGGTCGACGTCATCGCGCACGCCGAGGTATTTCGGGTGGCGAAAGACGCCATCGTCCGTCCACTCGGTGAAGCCCACGGCGACCACGACTTCCGGTCGGGTCCAGTGCGGCCGCTCGTTGGTGCGCGGGCGGACGGCGAACGGACAGATCGGCGTCTCCAGCGGGGCGAGAATCCGGGCCAGGCGCTCGAGCTCGCGGCCGGTGAAGCCGGTGCCGGCGTGGCCCACGTACGTCAGCGCCCCGCCGTCCCAGACGCCCAGCAGGAGCGCGCCGAAGTGCGCGCGGCTCCCTCGGCCATCCGTGAAGCCTCCGACGACACAGTCCTGGCGCTGGAGGATCTTGATCTTCCGCCACGCGCTGCTCCGCCGGCCGCTCAGATAGGGCGCGTCGAGCGCCTTGGCCACGATCCCTTCCCAGCCCCGCTGGCGTGCCCGCTCGTGGAGGGGCCGGCCGTCGCCGGCGTGAAACTCGCTCAGCCGGAGCACGCGCGTGCCGGTGTTGCCGAAGATCCGCTCCAGCCGCGCTCGCCGGGCGGTGAGGGGCAGGGCGCGGACGTCGAGGTCGCCGTCGCGCAGGACATCGAACGCCACGAAGGCGACCGGCTGCGTCACCACGCGTCCCCCGATGTCGCCGTCGGAGGTCAGGTGGATCCGGCCTTGCAGCCGCTGAAAGCCCGCGGGCTCCCCGCCCTCGTCCAGCGCCACGATCTCGCCGTCCAGCAACACGTCGGCCTTCAGCCCCCGGGCAAAGACGCCGAGGGAGCGGGCGATCTCGGGGAACTGCGCGGTCTTGTCGTTGCCGAGCCGGGACCAGATCCTCGCGGCGCCGGGCCCCCCACCGGTCCTGACGGCGACGATGGCCCGGATGCCGTCGTACTTCGGCTCGTACGCGAACCGAGGACTTTCGAGCGGTGCAGGATCCAGCGAGGCGAGCATGGGGCGGACAAGCGCGTCTGGCATCGGCGTTGCTGCCAGTGTAGCCATGATGAACCCGCTCGGCGAAGGCCACGACTGGCGGCAACGTTTTTGCTCTGCGTGCCATCCGGAGGTGACGCGATGAAGGCAACCGACCTGCTCAAGAAGCAGCACCGCCAGGTGGAGAAGCTCTTCAAGCAGTGCGAGAAGGCCGCGCAGCCACGGCAGCGCCGGCAGCTGATGGACCAGATCGTCCAGATGCTGAAGCTCCACACACAGCTCGAGGAAGAGATCTTCTACCCGGCCGTGCGCGAGCTGGGGACCTCGAAGGCAGAGGAGATGATCGACGAGGCGTTCGAGGAGCACCACGTCGTGGACCTGGTGCTGGCCGAGCTGCCCCAGGTCGACCCCGAGGACGAGCGGTTCGAGGCGAAGATCACGGTGCTGTCCGAGCTCGTCCAGCATCACGTCGAGGACGAAGAAGGCGAGATGTTTCCGATGGCCGACAAGAAGCTCGGCGCCGAGCGCGTCAGGGAGCTCGGTCAGCAGATGGAGCAGATGGCCGACGCAGCCCAGCGTCGAGCCGCCTGATGCGGCGCTCGGCGGGATTGATCGTGATCCTCGGCCTTGTGGCCGCGGTGCTCTGGGCCACCGGCGTCGTCACCGTCAAGGTCAACCCGCCGACCACCGGCACGGTCAGCGCTTCCCCGTTCTGGCAGGAGGTCAGCGGCGATGCGCCGGTGCCGGCCGTGCTCCGGATCTGGGTGGAGCTGGCCAGGGCCGCCAAGCCGGCGGTCGTCAACGTCTCCACCACCCAGCGCGGGGAGCCACGAGGGCCCGACGAGTTCTTCCGGCGGTTCTTCGAGCGCGGCGGGCCCCGCGAGGCGCCGCGCGGCCGGCAAAGCCTCGGCTCGGGCGTGATCGCCTCCGGTGACGGGTACGTCGTCACCAACTTCCACGTCGTGCGCGGCGCGGACGCCATCGTCGTGAGGCTCGCCGATCAGAGCGAGTTCCAGGCGAAGCTGGTCGGCGGCGATCCGAGGACGGATCTCGCCCTGCTCAAGATCGACGGGCGCGGGCTGGCCGCCATGCCGTTCGGCGACTCCGACCGGCTCGAGGTCGGCGAGCCGGTGATGGCCATCGGCAACCCGTTCGGCCTCGAGCAGACCGTCACCACCGGCATCGTGAGCGCCAAGGAGCGCTTCATCGGCAGCGGGCCGTACGACGACTTCATCCAGACCGACGCCTCGGTCAATCCCGGCAACTCGGGCGGTCCGCTCGTCGACGTGCGCGGCGCGCTGGTCGGCATCAACACCGCGATCTTCTCGCAGACGGGCGGCTCCGTCGGTATCGGGTTCGCGATCCCGGTCAACATCGCCAAGGACGTGCTGCGCCAGCTGCGCGAAACGGGCAAGGTCGTCCGCGGCTATCTCGGAGTCGCCGTGGCGCCGGTGACGCCGGAGACGCGTCGTGGCTCGAATCTCTCCGGTACGAAGGGCGCGCTGGTGGCCGAAGTGGTCTCCGGTTCGCCGGCGGCCGCCGCCGCCCTCAAGCCGGGCGACGTGATCGTGCGGTACCAGGGCGACGATCTCCAGGATCCGCGCGATCTCACCCGGCGCGTGGCCGCCACACCGCCCGGCACCAGCGTCAAGCTGGAAGTCGCGCGGCCCGGCGGCGAGCGCGCCACGCTCAGCGCTCGCATCGGCGAGCTCAAGGAGGCGCGCAGCGCCGACGGAGGCTGAGCCGCCGGCTCTGGTAGGATTTGCCCGGGATGCCGCCCGCACTTCCGGCCCACGACAAAGGAGGAGCGCTCATGACAAGGCTGGTCACCCTGCTCGTTGCCCTGCTGTTCGCGTTCGGTGTCGCCGCCACGCCCGCGCTCGCGCAGAAGGACGCCCCGAAGGCCGGAGCGGCCACGAGCACGAAGGAGATGCCGAAGGAGAAGCTCGATCTCAACAGCGCTTCGGCGACGGAGCTCCAGAAGCTGCCCGGGATCGGCGAGGCGCTCTCGAAGAAGATCGTCGAGAATCGGCCCTACAAGCGCA
This sequence comes from Candidatus Rokuibacteriota bacterium, assembly GCA_044869815.1. Classification (GTDB taxonomy): domain Bacteria; phylum Methylomirabilota; class Methylomirabilia; order Rokubacteriales; family CSP1-6; genus AR12. The sequence continues at coordinate 23,768 of JBIOXS010000164.1, forward strand.
AGGACGAGCTGGTCCAGAAGAAGGTCATCCCCGCCGCGACGTACGAGAAGATCAAGGACCACGTGATCGCCAAGCAGTCGACGGCGGCCGGGAAGGACGACACGAAGAAGTCCGACAAGCCGGCGCCGACGGCCGCGACCAAGAAGTAGACGTCGCGCTGGGCGAGGGGGGACCGCCCCCCTCGCTCATCGCTCCCGCCCGAGCGGCATCATGCCGTTCAGCGCCAGCCGGCCGCCGTCGACGTACACCGTGCTGCCCGTCATGTACGAGGACATCTCGGAGGCGAGGAACACCGCCACCTCACCGATCTCGCGCGGCTCGGCCACCCGCTGCATCGGCGTCCGCGCGTAGACGGCGTCGCGCCACTTGCGATTCTTCAGCAGGTGTCGCGTCAGACCGGTGACCACCGTGCCAGGACCGATCGCGTTCACGCGCACGCCGTGCGGCGCCAGCGAGATGGCCATCGCCTTCGTGAGCTGTCGCACGCCGCCCTTCGTCGCCGCGTAGGCGGCCGACTCGGGTCGCGCGACCTCGGCGTTCACCGACGACAGCGTGATGATCACGCCGGCGCGCCGCTTGACCATGCGGCGCGCAGCCGCCTGCGCGACCAGAAACGTCCCCTTGAGGTTCGTGTCGATGATCCGATCCCACGTCGCCTCGTCGAGCTCGAGGAACGGCACGATCGGCTCGATGGCGGCGTTCGTGACCGCGATGTCGAGACGTCCCCACTTGCGGTCGACGGCGGCGAAGCCGTCGTCCACGGAGCGCTTGCTGGCGACGTCCATCTGGAGCGCCAGCCCGCGCGCGCCGAGACGCCGTGCGGTGGCGGCGGCCGTCCTGGCGTCGATGTCGGCGCAGGCGATGCGGGCGCCTTCGCGGCTGAAGGCCAGGGCGATGGCTTCGCCGATGCCGCGGCCGGCGCCGGTCACCAGCGCGACTTTATCTTTGAGTCTCATAAGTGGTCTCCGGGACGCCGAGAAGGCGCCATCTGCTTCGTTGGCTCAGTCGGGCAGGCCTGCGGCGTACGCGGCGTACGCCTCGGCCTGCCGCTCCTTCGCCGCCTCGCATCTGGCACCTTCTCGGCGCCCGGGCCTCGCGTGGGAGACGAGCGAGCGGATGGTTCCGCCGCGGCTCGACAACGTCAGTCGGCGAGGAGGACGAAGTCGGTCGTGATCGAGCGTTGGGCGGGTTGGGGGTAGAGCTGGGTCACGAGGGTTTTGTGGCCGGGGGCGGTGATGCGGACGTGGAGGTGTGGGGGGTGCCGGGATAGCGGCCGGGGGTGACGGTCTCGTAGGCGAAGCGACCCTGGGCGTCGGCATGCTGCGTGGCGCGGAGCTCGTCGCGATACTCGCCGCGCTCGTCGGCGGACCACCACTCCACGCGCGCGCCCGGAAGCGCAACGCAGCCCTTGGCGGAGCGCACGGCGCCGGTGACGACGATGCCCGTGCCCGTCCGTGCGCGTTCGGGAGCGTTGGGCTTGTAGAACGGCCCGAGCATGTCCGGAGGCGTCGGCGTGCACGACTTCTCCTGCGCCGACGCCGACGTCCAGGCGCCGACGAGGAGAACGAGGACCGCGAGCGCGCGGCTCATCGGCTCGATGGTGCGCATGGCGCGGCCGGAACGCAAGCGGATGCTAGAATCCGCCGAGGCATGCGCGTCTGGCGGGTCTTTGCGACGTACGTGGCGGCCGTGGCGGGCATCTTCGCGACGTCGGGGATCGCGATCCTCGCGCTCAAGGCCATGTTCCCGGACGTGGCCGACCAGGCGCTGCTGCAGAGCCTGCCGGGGCTCATCGCGGGTAGCCTCGCCTCCTCCACGGCGCTGATCGTGACCATCCTCGTCGTCGTCCAGCCCCCCACGCCGGCTGCGCTGCGTCTGCTGCCAGGCTGGGAGACCGGGCGCGCGCTGATGGTGATGGTGCTGGGCATGCTCGCGCTCGGCCAGCTCCTCGACTCCATCACCTGGGTCGTCGGCTGGGCGCAGCGCGGCTCGATGGTGCTCGTGCGGCGAGCCCTGGAAAGCGCCGTCGGTCCAGACCTCTTCGGGGCCGTGCTCGTCTTCGGCCTCGTCGCCGGCGCCGCCGAGGAGATCTTCTTCCGTGGATTCATGCTGGCGCGTCTGCGCGAGCACTGGGGAGGCCCGCGCGCGATCGTGGCGACGGCGGCGTGCTTCGGCGTGCTCCATGTCGACCCCAACGGGATCCACATGCTGCTCGCATTCGTGATGGGCCTCTATCTCGGCTTCGTCGCCGAGCGGACCGGCAGCACGCTGCCCGCCATCGTCTGTCACGTCGTCAACAACGCCGTCTACACGCTGCAAGTTGCGCTCGGCGGCACGCTCGAGGGCCGCGCGCGGAACGCGGCGGTGGCCGCGGGGTGCGCCGTGCTGTTCGTGGCGTGCCTCGCGTGGCTGCGACGCGCCGCGGCGCCGTCGGCGCCCGCGTGACGGTTGTTGCGGCGTGCCACGGCGCGGCGGTACCCTACGCACGCCTTCAGAGGAGGTGTCAATGCCCGAGCTGACACGGCGCTACGTCGTCATGACGCTCGCGAGCGAAGCGCCGTTCGATCCCAGCGACACCGACGGCGTCTTCGTGCTGAAGCCCTGGAAGGACCCGGCCGCGCTCCGCGCGCTCCTCGTCTACCGAGACAACTGCTATCCCGAGCTGGCCCGCGACCTCGACGCCTGGATCCGCGCGATCCAGGCCGGCCCGAGAGTGCGCGGCGGCGTCGGTCTGCGGAACGAGCCGCACGCCGGTAAAGGCCACGCCGCCAAGGAGGCCGGCGGTCGCCGTCTTCGCAAGCCGAAGGCCGTCGAGTCGGGCCACCCTCGGACGCCGCCCGCGTCCCGCACTCGATCCAACCGGCGTCGCGGTCATCGCCGGCGCAAGCCGAGGTGAGCCTCGATGGCATGACCGATCTCGAGCTCGTGAAGGAGTGCTTGGCCGCGCGCGACGAGCCACGCACGCACACGCCGCCGAGCGACAAGCGGCGGCTGAGCCCGACAGAGGCCTACGAGCTGCAAGACCGGCTGCGCGAGACGCTGATCGGCCGCGGCGAGCGCGTCGCCGGCTGGAAGGCGGGCTTCACGACGAAAGCGCTCCAGGAGACGTTCCAGGTGAGCGAGCCCGTGTGCGCGTTCCTGCTGGCCAGCGGCGTGCTGACCAGCGGCGCGGCGATTGGCGCGGATCGCTTCGTCAAGCCCGGCGTCGAGGCCGAGGTCGCCTTCGTGATGAAGCAGGAGCTCGCCGGGCCCGGCGTGACCGCGGCCCGCGCCCTCCTCGCCGTGGAAGGCGCGCTGCCCGCCCTGGAGCTCATCGACTTCCGGCACAGCGGCAAGCCGCTCGGAACCGACGTGATCGCCGACGGCGTCTACGCGAAGGCGATCGTCCTCGGCGGCGCGCTCACGCCGCTGAGGGGAATCGACCTCGCCCTCGAAGGTCTCGTCTACGAGCAGAATGGAACGGTCATGGGCACCGCGACCGCGGCCGAGGTGCTCGGCACGCCCCTCAACTCGCTGGCGTGGATCGCCAATCACCTCGGAGGTCGCGGCCTCGGCTTGCGGGCCGGCGACGTCGTCATGACCGGCTCGGTGTCCAAGGTGCTCCAGCCGAGACCCGGCGACACGATTCGCGCGACGTACACGCGCCTGGGCTCGGTCTCGGTACGGTTGGCGTGACGCGGCTCCGCGGCCAGTCGGTCGTCGTCACCGGGGGCGGTGGCGGCATCGGCGGCGCCATCGCGAGGGCATTCGCGGGCGAAGGAGCCGGGGTGATCGTCGCCGACGTCGGCGACGGCGCCGCCACGGTGGCGGAGGTCATTCGGCGCGGGGGCGGACGCGCGATCGCCGCCTGTGCCGACGTCACGCGCACGGCGGAGATGGCCGCGCTGGCGGCGCTGGCCGTGCGCGAGCATGGCCGACTCGACGTGCTCGTGACCTGCGCCGGCCTCGGGCTGAGCGGGCTGCTCGCCGAGCAGGCCGAGGACGAGTGGCTGCGCGTGGTCGAGGTCAACCTCAACGGCACCTATCGCGCGATCCGCGCCGCACTGCCGCAGATGATGGCGCAGCGCACCGGCCGCATCGTGACCATCGCGTCCATCCTCGGCAAGGTGGGCGGCTTCGGCTACGTGAGCGCGTACACCGCCTCCAAGCACGGCGTGGTGGGACTCACCCGCGCGCTGGCCGCCGAGCTCGGCTCGCAAGGCTTTCCGGCGATCACGGTGAACGCCGTCTGTCCCGGCTACACGCGCGCCGGCATGGGCATCGCCATCCAGTCCACCAAGGCCGGCCCCCGCTCCGGCGAGGAGATCTTCGACCGCTACTACAAGCGCCAGGTCGCCCAGCGGCGCATGATGGAGCCGGAGGAGATCGCGCACGTCGCCGTCTTTCTGGCGCTTCCGGAATCGGCCGGCATCACCGGCCAGGCGCTGAACGTGGACGGCGGCTTCGTGACCGCGTAGACGATGCTCACGCTGGAGCAGGTGGTGGCGGTGACCCGCGCGCGCCTAGCCGGCCGGCAGCGCCGCGTCGTGGTCGGCGGCGCGCTGGTCAAGGCGGCGGTGCTGGTGCCCATCGTCGATCGCGGCGAGCCGTTTCTCGTGTTCGCCAAGCGGACGGATCGCGTCGGCACCCATCGCGGCCAGATCTCGTTTCCCGGTGGCCGGGTCGATCCGTCGGATCCGGGCTTCCTGGAAGCGGCGCTGCGCGAGTCGGAGGAGGAGATCGGGCTGCCGCGGGCGGCGGTGGAGGCGCTCGGCGCCCTCGACGACACGGAGACGGTGGCCACGCAGTTCATCATCACGCCCTTCGTGGGCGTCGTGCGAGTGCCGGTAGCGTGGCAGCCCGACGGTCACGAGATCGAGAAGGTCATCGAGGTGCCGCTGGCCGCGCTGCGCGATCGCGCGAACCTGCGCGTCGAGCACCGCGAGCGCGGGGGCGTGCTGCACGAGGTCCTGTTCTGGGACTACCAGGGCGAGACGATCTGGGGCGCGACCGCGCGCATCCTCAAGCAGTACCTCGACGTGCTCGAGGGCGACTGATCGTCTACACGACGGTCACCACGCAGCGGCGGCGGGCCTTGACGGCACAGCGCTGGCGCGCGAATCGACCGTCGCGGACGACCAGCGTCGACGCGCGGCGCTCGAAGGTGCAGCCGTCCTCGCAGCGGAGGCGGACACGATGCGGGTCGGACGCATCGGCGCCGGGCTCGCCCGCGCGAAGGCGCCGTCCTCGCTGCCGCTCGGCGCCGACATGGCGCTCCCACGTCTCGAAGGACGCGATCTTCACATGCGCGTTGACGGTCAGGAGCTCGATGCCGGCCACCGCGATCCGGATCTCCGCGTCGATGACGAGGCCCTTGTCGAGCACGCGATCGAGGACGTCCGCGGTGCTGAGGGTTGGAGAAGTCCTTTGAATGGCCATAACGCAGACAGCGACAGCAACGGCTGTGCCAGCGGTCAGGGCGCCCAGAGATAGAGAAATTTCGGGCCCGAACCGGCGACCGCGGCGAATTGGGCGATGCCCTCGAGCGCCGCCGCCTCGCTCCGTGCCTCGGCGTAGTAGGTCGCGCGGTATTGACGGGGACGCTTGTAAACGATGACCTTGGCCTCGGGCGTCCCGGCGGCGCGCCGTGCGGCATCGATCGCATCCGGGACGTAGCCGATGGCGTCGACCAGCCGATGCCCGAGCGCTTGCGGAGCGGTGTAGATCCGGCCATCGGCCAGCGCGCGCGCGGTGTCGGCCGGAATGCCGCGGCGCTCGACGACCTTGCCCACGAACTGCCGCTGCAGCTCGTCGATCACCGACTGGAAGATCCCCCGCTCCTCCGCCGTCAGCGTGCGAAAGGGGCTTCCCATGTCCTTGTGCTCGGCGGACTTGATCGTATTGGCGGCGACACCGAGCTTCTGCATGAGGCCCTCGACGTTCGCGGTCACGAGGATGGTCCCGATGGAGCCGGTCACGGTGGTCGGGTGGGCGACGATCGTGTCGGCGGCGAGCGCGATGTAATAGCCACCGGACGCCGCCACGTCCATCATGACGGCGACCACGGGAACCTTCGTGCGCTCGCGGAACAGCCTGAGCTCGCGGTAGATGATGTCCGACGCGGTGACGGTGCCGCCGGGCGTGTTGAGACGCACGACCAGGCCCCGCACGTCCTTGTCCTTGGCCGCCTTCTTGAGCTCCTCCCGAATGCGGACGAGCAGCGGCACGCGCGGCGCCGAGGGTCCCAGCCCCAATCCCGACGACGGCGGATCGTCGGTGATGAAGCCGGAGATGTCGGTGAGCAGTATCTTCGCGGCTCCGCGTCCCTCGACGGTCTCCTCCTCGAGGGGCTTGATCCGCGGCGTGAGATCGACGGAGATGACGGAGCAGCCGCTCGCCGCCAGCACGGCCAGCAGCGCGGCGATCAGGCGGCGCATGGCGCACAGTATGACACACGCGGTTGCGAGACCCGGCGCCGGTCGGGCATAATCGCCGCGCATGGGCGAGCGATTCTCGATCGACGACGTCCAGGCAGCGGCGCGGCGCCTCCTCCATCGGATCCATCGCACACCGGTCGTGTCGTGTCAGTCGGTCGACGACGCCAGCGGTTATCAGGTCTTCTTCAAGTGCGAGAATCTCCAGCGCGCGGGCGCGTTCAAGATCCGGGGCGCCCTCAACAAGCTGCTGACCCTCAGCGCCGAGGAGCGGGCGCGCGGCGTGGTGGCCTTCTCGTCGGGCAACCACGCCCAGGGGGTGGCGCTGGCGGCCCGGCTCGTCGGCACCACGGCCGTGATCTGCATGCCGAAGGACGCGCCGCGACTGAAGCTCGAGGCCACGCGGAATTACGGCGCCGAGGTCGTCTTCTACGATCGCCATCGCGACGACCGGGAGGCGGTGGCGCGGCAGGTCGCGGCCGAGACGAACCGCGTGATGGTGCCGCCCTACGACGACTACGCGATCATGGCCGGACAGGGCACGGCCGCGCTCGAGCTCTTCCAGGACGTGCCCTCGCTCGACGCGCTGGTGGCGCCCGTGGGCGGCGGCGGTCTCATGGCGGGCTGCGCGACCGTTTCCCGCAGCCTCATTCCCGGCGCCGAGATCTTCGGCGTCGAGACGGAGACCGCGAACGACACCCTGCTCTCGCTGCGGAAGGGAGAGCGGGTCTCCATCCCGCCGCCGCCGACGATCGCCGACGGCATCCGCCTCACCACCCCGGGCGCACTCACGTTCCCGATCCTGAAGGAGCGACTGACCGACATCGCGCTGGTGAGCGACGACGAGGTCCGGGCCGCCGTACGATTTCTGGCGCTGCGCGCACACGTCGTGACGGAGCCGACGGGCGCCGTCGGCGCCGCCGCCGTCCTCTCGGGACGGCTGCCGCTGGCGCGCGGCGCTCGCGTCGGCGTGATCCTCTCCGGAGGCAACGTCGACCCCGAGCTGCTGGTCGACATCCTCAAGGGCTGAGCGGGCGGCGGGTCAGCGCCGGTGGAAGCGCGGCACCACCTCGTCCGCGAGGCGGGCGAGCTGCTCGAGCATCCGGTCGGCCGCGCACATCGGACGCACGATGAACTTCGACGCGCCGCCCGCGACGTACTCTTCCAGTCGCTCGCAGAGCAGCTCGGGTGGACCGAAGGCGGTGCAGGCCTCGAGCGTGACGTCATCGACGCGGCCGCGCGGGATGAACGGACCGGCGAGGCGACGCGCGGCCTCGGCGTCCTCGGCGAAGCAGAAGTTGACCAGCACGCCGAAGTGATCGGCGGGGACCTCGCGCCCCGCGTCGGCGGCGAAGCGCCGCGTCTGCGTCACGCCGGCGGCGAAGCGCGCGGGCGGGATGAACGAGGGAATCCAGCCGTCACCCAGCCTCCCCGCGCGGCGCATGGCCGCCTCGCTGTTGCCCCCGATCCACAGCGGCATGGGCTGCTGGACGGGTTTCGGAAGGACGGTGATCCGGTCCAGGCGCCAGAACTCCCCCTCGAACGTGACGTCGTTGTCGCTCCAGCAGCGACGCATGATGGCGATCGCCTCGTCGGTCCGCCGGCCGCGCTCCTTGAACGGCACGCCGGCGGCGAGGAACTCGCGCTCGTGCTCGACGCCGATGCCGAACGCCGGCAGCATGCGACCGCCCGAGAGGTAGTCGATCATCGCGATCTCGCGCGCGGCCATGACCGGCGTGCGGAACGGGGTCACGAACACGCTCGGACCGAACTTGAGCCGCGAGGTGCGCGCGGCCACGGCGGCCAGCGTCGTCATCGGCTCGGGCACGGGCAGGGGCGCCGACAGCCGCTCGGAGAGCCACAGCGAATCGATCTCGGTGCCCTCGCAGAGCGCAACGAGGTTCCAGAGGAAGTCCGGCCCCTCCGGACCGGCCGGCCAGGGCCCCGGCATGACGCCGATCCGGTACTTGAGGCGCATGCGCGGACTGTAGCATGCGTTGACAGCGTTTCGCGCCGGACCGTAGAATGAACCGCGGTTCAGTGAGCGCCATGCGCGATCCCGACAAGCCCCAGCAGATCATCGACGCCGCCGTGCGCGTCTTCGCGCGCAACGGCTTCTACAACTCGCGCGTCTCGGACATCGCCCGCGAGGCCGGCATCGCCAGCGGCACGATCTACCTCTACTTCAAGACCAAGGACGAGATCCTCGTCACCCTGTTCCGCGAGCGGATGGCGCAGTGGGTGGCGTCGGTACGGCGGGAGATCGCCGCCGAGCGCGATCCGGTCGCAAAGATCCGGAAGATCGTGGCGCTCCACTTCAGGGTGCTCGAGGAGAATCCGGATCTCGCCGAGGTCGTCCAGGTCGAGCTGCGGCAAGGGCAGAAGTTCTTCCGCGGCGCCTCGGCGCACGAGATATCCGCCTACTTCGGTGTGATCAACGACGTGCTCGAGGAGGGCGCCGGCTCCGGGCGCTTCCGCCGAGACCTGCCGGTCAAGGTCGCCACCAAGATGCTCTTCGGCGCGATGGATCAGGTGGCGACCTCCTGGGTCCTGGGCAAGCGCGCCTATCGCCTCACCGAGGCGACCGAACCGGTCGCGACAATCTTCCTCCAG
>JBIOXS010000165.1:0-31060 GCA_044869815.1 Candidatus Rokuibacteriota bacterium
CCGGGCTCCGAGCGGTACCGCAAGTACGTGCCGCCGATGCTGATCATCCTGACCATCGGGTTCATGATATGGGCCACGCCCCGCTCGATGGTGGTCACCCTCGACGAGGCGCGCGCGATGGGCGGCACCCATCATCCGCTGCTCGGGTTCTTCGGCGTCATGTCGGCCAAGAACACCGTCGTCAACCTGATGATCCTCACCACGTTCCTGTCGTTCATCCTCTACCGCCGCGCCAATCGCGTCTCGACGAGGACGTGGGTGAACACGGGGATGGCCGTGCAGTGGGCGGCCTTCGCGGCGGCGTCGGTCGTCGTGGTCTTCTACGGCGTGTACGGCTACTTCGTCGAGTCCATCGTGCGCATCGGGTTCTCCGTCTACCAGGTCGTGGCCGTGCTCGCCTGCATCGTCCTCGTGATGGCGCTCGACATCCCCATGTTCAAGGGCGCGCGCACCACCGGGCAGATCCGCTGGGGCACCATCGCGCCGCGCTCGCAGTACGTGCTCATCCTGCTCGCGGTGACCTTCACGTGGCTCATGGGCCTCATGGGCTTCGCGCGCTCCGGCATCCGCCAGCACTGGCACGTCTACGGCATCCTGCGCGACACCTCGCCGGAAGCGGTGACGCCGGCGCTCGGCTACGCGTCCAACGTGATCACGATCGTGACCATCGTCTTCTTCGCGCTGGTGATGTTCATCTTCTGGCTCGGCGGCTTGGCCGATCGCGGCAAGACGGGCGCGCACGGCCATGCGCCGGCTCCCGTCTTCGCCGGCGGCAGCGACTCCCGCCGCTGATGCGCCTGCCCATCTCGGTGAAGGTCGGCGTGTTCTCGGTCGCGGTGATGGGCGGCTACACGTACTTCGCGAACTCCATCCCGCAGATCGAGTCCAGGCCGCCGCAAGAGCTGTCGCTCGAGGGCGGCAACGTCACGCCGGCGCAGCTCGTCAAGGCGGGCGAGGAGATCTACAAGACCAAGGGCACCTGCGAGATCTGTCACCGCATCGGCCAGAAGGGAACGCGTGCGCCGGACCTGGCCGGCATCGGCGGGCGGGCCGCGAAGACCAAGCCGGGGATGACGGCCAAGGCGTATCTCCTCGAGTCACTGCTCCAGCCGCAGGCGTTCGTGGTCGCGGGCTATCCGCCCATCATGCCGGCGGTCGACAAGCCGCCGATCGCGCTGAACCGCTCCGAGGTCTGGGCGCTGACGGCGTTCCTCGAGTCGCTCGGCGGCAACGTCGACGTCACGCTGAACGACGTGCCGGCGACGGTGGGAGCCGGCGGCGGCGGTACCGCCGCCGCGGCGGAGGTCAAGCTGCCCGGCGACCCGAAGCTCGGCAAGGCCGTGTTCATGGGCAAGGGCACGTGCCTGGCCTGTCACAAGGCCGGCGACGTCCCGGGCACTCCGGTCGGCCCCGATCTCTCGCAGATCGCGAAGATCCAGACGCCGGACTACATCATGCGGAAGGTCCTCGACCCCAAGGGCATGGGCACGGTCGCAAACTATCCCCCCGGCGTCATGCCGCAGGACTTCGGCACGCGGCTGACCTCGAAGGAGTACGTGGACCTGATGGCGTTCCTCCTCACGCTCAAGTGAGCCGGGCATGAACATCCTGCGCTCACGGTTCTTCCAGGCCGTCCTCGTGCTGGTGCTCGCCTTCGTGCTGCTGCGGTTCGGCATCCAGCCGCCGGCGCCGTGGAGCGTGCTGACGCTCTACATGGTCATCGTGCTGATGGCGGTGCTCATCTTCGTGTCGTCCGATCGCGACTCGTGGGCCGATTTCATCCGGCCGATCTGGACGACGCTGGTGCGGCCGGAGCGGCGCATCGTGCGCACCGCGCTGCTCGTGCTCCTGCCGCTGCTGCTCGGCTACTACGCGTACACGCAGGCGGCCGCGCGGCCGCAGGCGCCGCCCGAGCTGCGCGCGGTGCACCCGGCGCCGCCGGCCTCCATCCAGTTCCGCGGCAAGGAGATCAACATCTCGGGCTTCGACAATCCGCTGCGGAAGGATCAGGCGGCGTTCGCCAAGCACGTCGACGCCGGTGCGGCGATCTACATTCGCAACTGCATGTACTGTCACGGCGACAACCTCGACGGCAAGGGCCACTTCGCCGCCGGCTTCAACCCGCCGCCCGCCAACTTCCAGGATCCGGGAACGATCGCCATGCTGCAGGAGGCGTACTTGTTTTGGCGGATTGCGAAGGGCGGGCCGGGGTTGCCGAAGGAGTCGACGCCGTGGAATTCGGTGATGCCGGCGTGGGAGGAGCGCCTGACTGAGGAACAAATCTGGCAGGTGATCATGTACTTATACGCGGCGACTGGCCAGCAGCCACGGCGGTGGGAGTCCCACTAGGATGTGGCGGGCGACCCTACCTCGACCGTTGCGGGTGCCGCTTGTCATTTGCGCGAGCTTTGCGGCCTCGCTTTCGCTCGCCGCCTGCATTCCATCGGCTTACGCGCAAGGCGATGCCAATGCGGGGAAGGCAGTTTACGAGCTGAAGTGTGCGGGGTGTCATGGGGTCAAGGGCGATGGCAAGGGGCCGGCGGCTGAGCTGCTGCTGCCGAAGCCGCGGGATTTCACGGCCGGCATTTACAAGATTCGGACGACGGTGAACAAGACGCCGACGGACCAGGACATCTTTCGGATCATCACGGAGGGGATGCCTGGAACTTCCATGCCGGCGTGGAATGTTTTGCCTGAGAGGGAGCGGCGGAATCTGGTCGCGTACGTCAAGGCGTTTGCGGGGGAGAAGCTGAAAGAGGCGCCGAAGAAGGTGGAGCTGCCGAAGGACGTCTCGTCGTCGGAGGCGTCCATCAAGCGTGGCAAGGAGATGTACGAGGCCATCGAGTGCCACAAGTGCCATGGCAATGACGGACGGGCCGACGGGCCGTCGCGCGGTGAGCTGAAGGACGAGTGGGGGAATCCGGTCCCGCCGGCCAATCTCGCCAAGCGCTGGAACTTCCGCGGCGGACACTCGCGCACGGACATCGCCACCCGCATCGCCAACGGCGTGCTCGGCACGCCCATGCCGGCCTTCCTCGACGCGGTCGAGAAGCCGGAGGACATCTGGCACCTCACCAACTTCATCATGTCGCTCGGGCCCGACTCGCCGCGCTACGCGACGCTGCTCACCGTCACCGCGGTCACGGACCCGATTCCCGACGACCCCGGCGCCGAGCTCTGGAAGAAGATCGAGCCGAGCAACGTCCCGCTCATGGGGCAGGTCATCGTCGATCCGCGCAACTTCAACCCGTCGATCGATCTCGTCTCCGTGCGCGCCGTCTACAACGACAAGGAGATCGCCTTTCACCTCACGTGGGACGATCCGTCGAACTCGACGAAGGGGGACGGCAAGGCCACGTTCGTCGACGCGATCTCGCTCCAGTTCCCGCCGCAGATCACCGGCGGCACCGAGCGCCCGTACTTCCTGATGGGCGACGGCTCGGAGGCGGTCTATCTGCTGCGCTGGGAGGCGGACAAGGGCGCGAGCGAGGCGAGCGCGAGCGGCCCGACGAAGATCGCGCCCATCAAGGGCGGCGAGGTCGCCGGCAAGGCCGTGTACGCCAGCGGCCAGTATCGGCTCGTGATGAAGCGGGCGCTGGCCGTCCAGGGCACCGAGCGCCCGAGCTTCCGGCCCGCCGTCTTCACGCCCGTCGCCATCCAGGCCTGGGACGGCGGGGCCGGGGAGGCGGGGACCAGGATGTCGCTGACATCGTGGTACTATCTGCGGCTGGAGGAGCCGCAATCTCGTCGGAAGTTCGTCATTCCTCCCGTCGTAGCACTCCTCACGTTGGCGGCGATGGTGCTGATGGTCCGCGCGGCGCGGAGCCGCGCAACCAATACATAAGAGGACTCAGGAGGTCCGAGCCATGCGAAAGACGTTCGTCGTGCTGGCGGCGGTGACGCTCGCAGGCAGCGCGTTGATGCTCACCTCGGGACCGCGGTCGGCCACCGCGCAAGGCGGCGGCACGGTCGAGGTCGACGTGAAGTACAACGGCGCGCCTGTGGTCGAGAAGATCAAGGTCAACAAGGACACGGAGAAGTGCGGCAACGAGACGACGATCGAGAAGGTCGTGGTCGGCGGCAACAAGGGCCTGGCCAACGCCGTGGCCTCGGTGCCCGGCGCCAAGGGCGCCAAGGCGGTCAAGGGCGTGATCGACCAGAAGGGCTGCAAGTTCCAGCCGCACGTGGTGCTGATGAGCCCCGGCGAGATCGAGATCAAGAACTCCGACGACATCCTGCACAACATCCACACGTACTCAACGGCGAACGCGGCCATCAACAAGGCCCAGCCGAAGTTCAAGAAGACGATGACCGAGAAGTTCGACAAGCCCGAGATGATCAAGGTCACGTGCGACGTCCACAGCTGGATGCTCGGCTGGGTGGCGGTGACGCCCGGTCCGGCCGCGGTGACCGACAGCAACGGCGTGGCCAAGATCGAGAACGTGCCCGCCGGCAAGCAGAAGGTCGAGGTCTGGCACGAGACGCTCGGCAAGCAGGAAAAGGATGTCGACGTGAAGGCCGGGCAGACGACGAAGGTCAGCTTCGAGATGAAGGGCAAGTAGGGAGATCCCATGCTCGACTGGTGGCTGCCGGAAAACGTCTCGACGTACGGTCGTGATATCGACTGGCTGTTCCACCTGATCTACGCGATCACGGGCGTGACGCTGGTCCTCGTGTGCGTCACGCTCGTCGCGTTCCTGGTCATGTACCGTGACCGGCCCGGCCGGCGCGCGCGCTACACGCACGGCAACAGCACGCTGGAGATCGTGTGGACCGTGGTGCCCGCGCTCATCCTGGTGATCCTCACCTTCCTGTCGGTGCCGGCGTGGTCGAAGATCAAGATGTCGCAGCCGCCGAGCGACGTCGTGGTCGAGGTCACGGCCAAGCAGTTCAACTGGCAGGTGAAGTACCCGAACGTCGATCAGGTCTTCCTCGACGAGATGCATGTGCCGGTGAACAAGGTCGTGCACGTCGATCTGAAGTCGCAGGACGTCGTCCACAGCTTCTTCGTGCCGTCGTTCCGCATCAAGCAGGACGCGGTGCCGGGCCGCTCCATCCGCGCCTGGTTCGAGGCGACCAAGCCCGGCAAGTACGAGTGGCCGTGCGCCGAGCTGTGCGGCTTCGGGCACTCCGGCATGAAGGGCTGGATCTACGTCCACACGCCAGAGGAATACCAGAAGTGGGCCGCTGAAAATCTCGCGGGAGGGAAAGCCAAGCAATGACCGCCCACGCCGCCGCTCACGCGACGCACGGGACGCACGTGCACCACGATCTCGGCTTCCTGCGCACGTACGTCTTCTCCACCGATCACAAGACGATCGGCCGCCAGTTCCTGATCCTCGGCCTGCTGATGATGATCCTCGGCGGGCTGCTGGCGATGGTGGTCCGCTGGCAGCTGGCATGGCCGGAGACGCCGATCCCCGGGATGAGCCCGTTCCTGCCCTCCACCGGCGGCGTGCTCGAGCCCGGGCAGTACAACATGGCGTTCACCATGCACGCCACGATCATGATCTTCTTCGTCATCATGCCGGTCCTGGCCGGCGGCTTCGGGAACTACCTGATCCCGCTCATGATCGGTGCCCGCGACATGGCCTTTCCGTTCCTCAACATGCTGTCGTTCTGGGTGGCCGTCCTGTCCGGCGTGCTCATGCTGGCCGGCTTCTGGGTCGAGGGCGGCCACGCGGCGGCCGGATGGACGTCGTACGCGCCGCTGTCGGCGGTGCCCAGCTACACGGGCGTGAACTGGGGGCAGAACCTCTGGTGCATCAGCCTGTTCATCCTCGGTGTCTCGTCGATGATGGGCTCGATCAACTACATCACCACCATCATCAACATGCGGGCGCCGGGCATGACGCTGTTCCGGATGCCGCTCGTCGTGTGGTCGCTGTTCATCACGGCCATCCTCCTGCTGCTGGCGCTGCCGGTGCTCACCTCGGCCGTCGCCATGCTGCTCTTCGACCGCACCCTCGGCACCTCGTGGTTCAATCCGACGGGCGGCGGTGAGCCGCTGCTCTGGCAGCACCTGTTCTGGTACTTCGGGCACCCGGAGGTCTACATCCTCATCCTGCCCGCCATGGGCATCGCCTCCGAGATCCTGCCGGTGTTCTCGCGCAAGCCGGTCTTCGGCTACCACGCGATGGCCTTCTCGATGATCGCCATCGCGTTCCTGTCGTGGATCGTCTACGGCCACCACATGTTCGTCAGCGGCATGAGCCCCGCCCTCGGCATGGCCTTCATGGTCACGACGATGATCATCGCCGTCCCGTCGGCCATCAAGACGTTCAACTGGCTCGGCACGCTGTGGGGCGGGCGCATCACGTTCCCGGTGCCCATGCTCAACGCGCTCGCCTTCGTGTCGATGTTCGTGATCGGCGGGCTCAGCGGCATCTTCATGGCCAGCACGCCGGTCGACATCTACATCCAGGACACGTACTTCATCGTGGCCCACATCCACTACGTCGTCTTCGGGGGTTCCATCTTCGGCGCCTTCGCCGCCATCTATTACTGGTTCCCGAAGATGTTCGGCCGGATGATGAATCCCCTCCTCGGCCACGTGCACTTCTGGCTGACGTTCATCTTCTTCAACGTCACGTTCTTCCCCATGCACATCATCGGCGTGGGCGGCCAGATGCGGCGGATCTACAACCCGATGCAGTACGAGTTCCTGCAGCACCAGCAGCACTGGAACGTCATCATCACCATCGGCGCCCTCGTGCTGGGGTTCAGCCAGATCCTGTTCGCGGTCAACTTCGTGTGGTCGCTGTTCCGCGGACGGAAGGCGCCGACGAATCCGTGGAACGCCAACACGCTCGAGTGGCAGGCGCCCTCGCCGCCGCCGCACCTCAACTGGGGCGAGAAGCTGCCGACCGTGTACCGCGGGCCCTACGAGTACAGCGACCCGGACGCCAAGGACGACTTCCTGCCGCAGACGCATCCGCCGCTTCACGGGGCGGGGGCGCGACGGCACTGAGGCACGCCCGGCGGGGTAGCATGCTGGCTCATCGCCTGGCATTGTCGACGGCGGCCGCGACCGTCGTGCTCATCGTGTTCGGCGGGCTGGTCACCAACACCGGGGCGGCGCTCGCCGTCCCGGACTGGCCGAGGACCTTCGGTCACAACATGTTCCTCTTCCCATGGTCCGGCATGGTGGGTGGCGTCTTCTACGAGCACAGCCATCGTCTGCTCGGCGCCCTCGTCGGCCTGCTGACGGTCGCGCTGGCGGCCGCCCTGTGGCCGCGCGGTGGCCGGCTGCGCTGGCTGGGTGTCGTGGCGCTCGGCGTCGTCATCGCGCAGGGCGTGATCGGCGGGCTGCGCGTCGTGCTGGTGACCGATGCGCTCGCCATGGTGCACGGCCCGCTTGCCCAGGCGTTCCTCGCGCTGCTCGCGGCGCTGGCGTTCGTCACCTCGCCCGCGCTCGCGCCTGCGCCGGCGCCCGCCGACCCGACGCTCCGGCGGCTCGCGCTCGTCGCCGTCGCGGCCCTCTACGGCCAGATCGTCCTCGGCGCGCTGCTCACGCACGGGGGCTGGCTCTGGCTCCACCTGGCCGGCGCTGCGCTCGTCTTCGCGATCGTGCCCATCGTCACCGCGCGCGCCCGGCGCAGCGGCGACGTCGTGGCGAGCCGGTTCGCGCGCCTGCTCCTGGCGCTGCTCATCGTGCAACTGGCGCTGGGCATCGGCGCCTACCTCGCGCGCTTCTCGGCGCTGTCGATACCGGGCGGCCAGCTCACGATGTTGATGCTGCCGGTGAGCCATCGACTCGTCGGTGGCTTGCTGCTCGCGAGCAGCGTTGTCCTCGCGCTGCGCCTCTGGCTCGGCGCCGCGGCCGACCGGCTGCCTCGCGGAAGCGTCGTGACGCTCGTGGGCCGAGGAGCGCGGGCATGACGCCACCGACGGAGGTCATCGTGGCGCCGCTCGTGCGCGAGCGGCGGCGCGTCGTCGCGGATCTGGTCGCGCTGACCAAGCCACGAGTGGTGCTGATGATTCTCGTCACCACCGTGGTCGGGTACTACGTCGGGCTCACCGGCGCGCCGGACTATGCGCGGCTCGTGCACCTGCTCGTCGGCACGGCGCTCGCGGCCGGCGGCACGCTCGCGCTGAACATGTACTGGGAGCGCGAGGTCGACGGGCTCATGGAGCGGACGCGGCTTCGTCCGCTGCCCGACGGTCGACTGGCGCCGCTGGAGGCGCTGCTCTTCGGCGCCGGCGTGACGGTGGCCGGCGTCGTCTACCTCGCCGCGTTCGTGAGCGTCGCCGCCGCCGCGGTCACCACGGCCACCTTCGCGCTCTACCTCTTCGCGTACACGCCGCTCAAGCTTCGCACGCCGCTCTGCACGCTCGTCGGGGCGGTGCCGGGCGCGCTGCCCCCGGTCACGGGCTGGGTGGCTTCGCGCGAGGAGCTCGGCGTGGGCGCCTGGGTGCTGTTCGCGATCCTGTTCCTCTGGCAGCTGCCGCACACGCTCGCCATCGGTCGTCTCTACCAGGCGGACTACGCGCGCGCCGGCGTCCGGCTGCTGCCGGTCATCGATGCGCAGGGCGCGAGCACCGAGCGGCAGATCATGACGGGCTGCCTGGCGCTGCTGGCGGTGAGCCTGCTCCCGACGCTCGTGGGGCTGGCGGGCGGCGTCTACTTCGCGGGCGCCCTCGCCCTCGGCGTGGGCTTCGCCACCCTCGGCGCCTGGCAGGCGGCGGTGCCGTCGCTGAGCGGGGCCCGGCGCGTGCTCTACGCATCCCTCCTCTACCTGCCCGCCCTGCTGGCGCTCCTGGCCTTCGACAAGGTATGAACGTCAGCCGGCAACCTTCTGGAGCAGGCCACCCACGGCTCGAGCCGCGCGACCAGCCACAAATGACGACCGACCTGGCGCAGCGCAACCGGTGGACCCGGCGGCTGTTGCTCGCCATCATGGCGGTGCTGGCGCTGGCGACGTTCCTGGCGGGGATCCGCTGGTGAGCCCGGTCGTCGACGCGCCGCCCCGGTCACCCGTCGCGCGCAAGACCAACGGTCGCGTGCCGCCGGCGCCGCCCGAGCGAGGCTGGGGTGGCGACGACGATCGCGACGGGCCGCCGCCGCGCCGCCTGGACAACCTGCGCCTGGCGCTGCTGTTCTTCATGGGCGCCGAGGCGATGTTCTTCGCCGCCCTCGTCTCCGCGCTGTTCGTGCTGCGCGTCGGCATGGCGGCCTGGCCGCCGCCGCTCGAGCCGCGATTGCCGCTGGCGGTGACGACGGTCAACACGCTGGTCCTCATCGGCTCGAGCGCGACCATGACCGCGGCCCTCCGCGCCCTCCGGCGGCGTGACCGGCCCGGGTTCGTGCGGATGCTGGCCACGACGGCTGCGCTGGGCGTGCTGTTCCTGGCCGTGCAGGGCTACGAGTGGGTCCGGCTGATCGGGTTCGGCCTCACGCTCTCCTCGAGCGTCTACGGCACGACGTTCTACACGCTCATCGGGCTGCATGGCCTTCACGTGGCGGGCGCTCTCGTCTGGCTGGTGGCCACCACCGTGCTCGCGGCACGGTGGCGCTTCGCCGACGGGCGGATCACGCCGGTGCAGGCGTGCGCCATGTACTGGCACTTCGTCGTCGGGCTGTGGCCCGTGCTGTTCGTGGCGGTGTACCTGCTATGAGGCGCGCCGCCGTCGCGATCATCGTCGGCGCGGCCGTGAGCCTGCCGCGGACCGCGGCCGCCTGCGCGACGTGCATCTCGTCGGGCTTCGGCGACCGAGCGTACACCTGGCCCTACATCGGCCTCATCCTGATGCCCTTCCTGGTCGCGGTCGTCATCGTGGCGACCCTGGCGTGGTATGCCGGCTGGCGGCCTCGGCGGATCGTCGCCCGCCTCTCCGCGGCCTGCGCCCGGCGCTGGCGGCGCGGGGAGCGCGCCGAACTCTCACCTCGCACCAACACGGAGACGACATGAGTCAGGCCGTAACCGCACACGGCGCGGCCGTCGAGCCCGCGGAGTCCCCGCTCACACCCGAGAGCTGGGGCAAGCTCGGCATGTGGATGTTCCTGGCCGGCGATGCCGTCGGATTCGGCACCCTGCTGGCCGGCTACGGCGCCATGCGCGCCACCAGTGCCGACTGGCCGAATCCTGCCCAACAACTGGGAATCACGTTGACGGCAGCGATGACGTTTCTTCTCATTTGCTCGAGCGTGACGATGGTCAAAGCGCTCGAGTGGCTGGGGAAGGCCGACCGATCGCGGGCCAAGATGTTTCTGTTCTTCACCGCGCTCGGGGGCGCGATCTTCGTCAGCCTCCAGGCGTACGAGTGGACGCACCTGATCCACCGCGGCCTGCACATCAACGGCAATCCGTGGGGCGCCACGCTCTTCGGGACGTCGTTCTTCATCATCACCGGCTTCCACGGCCTGCACGTCACCGCCGGCGTCTTCTATCTGCTGTGGGCCGTCAGTGTCGTCACGCGCCGGCGCGATCCGCGGGCGAGCTACAACTTCGTGGAGATCACGGGGCTGTACTGGCACTTCGTCGACCTCGTGTGGATCATGGTGTTCACCTTCATGTATCTCCTGTAGGGGACCGGGCATGGCTGAGCACAAGCACCCGAACTACATGGCGATCTTCTGGTACCTGGCCGTGCTGACGGCCGGCGAGATCATCATCGTATTGCCGCAGGTTCGGCCCGAGAGCACCGTCGTCGTCGGCGTTCTCCTCTGCGCGTTTGCGATCGCGAAGGCCGCGCTGGTCGCGATGTACTTCATGCATCTCCGCTTCGAGGCGAGGACGCTCGGCATGATCGCCGTCACGCCGCTCGTCATCGCGACCCTGCTCGTCTTCGTGCTCCTGCCGGACGGATTCGCGGTGGCGAAGAAGACGGACGACTCGAAGAAGGTCGCGCCGGCCGCGACCTCGAAGCACTGACGGCCCGCGCCGCGTGAGCGGTTCGGATGTCCGCCGGACAGGCGCTCGGCCGGGTCGCGCAGGGGGTGCGCCGCGCGGCGCGGCTCCGCTGTCCGCGCTGCGGCCGCGCGCCGCTCTTCCGCGGATGGTTCACCATGAACGCCGTGTGCGCCGTCTGCGACCTGCGCTTCGAGCGCGCGCAGGGGTACTGGATCGGCGCCATCTACGTCAACTACGCGGTCACCACGACCATCGCCGTGGTCGGCTTCTTCACGCTGTGGACGTGGACCGCGCTCTCCACGGCGGCGCAGCTGGCGATCTGGGTGCCGTTCTGCGTGCTGTTCCCCCTGTGGTTCTTCCGGTACAGCCGCGCCATGTGGCTGGCCGTGGAGCACGGCGTCAACCCCGAGCTGTGAGACGGCGAGGCGCGATGTGATCAAGCTGACGTTCGGGATCGTGATGGTCCTCCTCTCGGCGACGGCGGCGACGGCGGCCTACGAGGCGATCGACATCAAGGACGGTGGCACGCTCACGGGCGTCGTGAAGTTCGCCGGCACGCCGCCGAAGCTGGCGCCGCTGCCCGTCAACAAGAACCGCGAGGTCTGCGGCGAGGAGAAGGCGTCGGAGGCGCTGGTGGTGGGCGCCGACGGCGGCGTTCGCGGCAGCGTGGTCATGGTCGAGGGCGTGACGCGGGGCAAGAAGCCGAGCGGCGAGGTGATCCTCGACAACCACCGCTGCCTGTTCGTCTCGCACGTCACCGCGGTCGCCGCCGGCGAGAAGGCGCGGGTGAAGAATTCCGACGCCATCCTGCACAACACCCACGGCTTCATGGGCAAGCCGACCGTCTTCAATCTCGCCCTGCCGAACAAGGACCAGATGGTCGACATCACCCGGCGCCTCACCAGGGCCGGCGTCATCCGGGTCATCTGCGACGCGCACCCGCACATGTTCGCGTGGATGGTCGTGCACGACAGCCCGTACGTGGCCGTCACCGACGAGCGCGGCGCCTTCAAGCTCGACGGCATCCCGCCGGGTACGTACAAGGTCACCATGTGGCACGAGGGCTACCGGGCCAAGGGTGTCGACAAGGACGGGCGGCCCCTCTACGAGGATCCCGTCGTCGTCAGCAAGAACGTCACCATCGCGCCGAAGTCCGCCGCGACCGTCCAGTTCGAACTCAAGTAAAACGGGGGAGCGAATGTACAAGCACATCTACGTGCCGGTGGACAACTCGGACTACTCGAACCGCGCCATCGATCTCGCGGTCGAGCTCGGCACGGCGCTCGGCGCGCGCCTGACCGGCAGCCACGTGTACGCGGCCCGGCTGCACGACTACCGGTTCAAGCAGATGGAGTACACGCTGCCCGACGAGTACAAGGACGAGAGCGAGCTCGAGCGCCAGCGGAAGATCCACGACTCACTGATCGCCATGGGCCTCCAGCTGATCTCGGAGTCCTATCTCGACGTGATGAGGACGAAGGCGGAGGCGGCCGGGCTGCCGTTCACGGCGAAGATGATGGACGGCAAGCACTACAAGGCGCTCATCGAGGACACGCTCGCCGCCGACTACGACCTGGTCGTCATGGGCGCCCTCGGCATGGGTGCCGTGAAAGACAGTCAGCTGGGGTCCGTGACGGAACGATTCGTACGAAAGGTCGGCCGGGACATCCTGATCGTCCGCGATCACGGCGGTGTCAGGGACGCCGAGGGCACGATCGTCGTCTGTCTCGACGGCTCGCCGCAGTCGTTCCACGGCCTCAAGATCGGCCTCGCGCTCGGCAAGGCGCTCGGCCGTCCCGTGCAGGCGATCGGGGTGTACGACCCGTACCTGCACTACGCGATGTTCAACGGGATCGTCGGCGTCCTGAGTGAAAAAGCCTCCAAGGTCTTTAGATTTAAGGAGCAGGAGCAGCTGCACGAGGAGATCATCGATACCGGACTGGCCAAGATCTACCAGTCGCATCTCGAGATCGGGCGCAAGCTCGCCGCCGAGGAAGGCGTCGAGCTGGCGATCACCCTGCTCGACGGCAAGTGCTTCGAGAAGGTCCTCACCTTCGCGCGCAAGGAGCAGCCGTGGCTGCTCGTCATGGGCCGCGTCGGCGTGCACTCGGACGAGGCGGAGACCGATCTCGGCTCCAACACCGAGAACCTGATGCGCCTGGCCCCTTGCAACGTGCTCCTCACCGGCGGCAAGTTCTATCCGCCGCTCGACGTGAAGGCGGAGGAGATCATCGCCTGGACGGAGGAGGCCGAGGCGCGCATGGAACGCGTGCCGCTTCAAGTCAAGGGCGTGGCGCGCACGGCGCTGCTGCGCTACGCGATCGAGCAGGGCCACACCGTGATCACCAACAAGGTCATCGACGAGGCCATGGCCATCTTCATGCCGGCCCGCATGGCGGAGAAGATGCAGATGCTCGCCGAGGACGTCGCCGTCGCCCGGCTCCGCGTCGACAATCTGCCGGCCACCGCGATCTGCTCGATCTGCGGCTACACGGTGAAGGGCCCCAACGCGGTGGTGACGTGCCCCGTGTGCAAGGCGGCGCCCGAGAAGTTCCAGGTCATCTCGAAGGACGTGGTGGAGGCGATCGCCTCGCAGGAGGGCGGCATCGAGGAGGAGGAGTCGATGCCGGGCGTGGCCGTGAAGTGGTCGGCCGACGCCCGCGACGCGCTGCGCGAGGTGTCGGACGCCTATCTGCGCCGCCGGGCCAAGGCGCGGGTCGAGAAGTATGCCCGCTCGCGGAAGATCCCGGTGATCACGTGCCAGCTCGCGTTGCCGATGATCGAGGAGACGGTCGGCCGCGACAAGCTCGGCGCCGGCTGGGACACGCTCCTCGCCAGGACCAGGTTCGAGCCCGCCGAGCCGGCTCCGGCGTCGGCCGCCGGCGCCTACACGTGGACCGACGAGGCGACCGCGCGGCTCGACCGCGTGCCGGCCGGGTTCATGCGCGACATGACGCGCGAAGAAATCGAGCGCGTCGCGGCGGCCAAGGACGTCGCCCTCATCGATCTTGCGGTCTGTGAGGAAGGCATCGGGCATGCGCGCGAGACGATGAACGAGGTGATCTCGGGTTACATCTCCCAGAAGAAGCCGCGCTGAGCGTGATGGCGCCGGCGGCGCGCGGCGGCGGCGGGGCTGGGTCCGGCGACCACGAGCGTGTGCGCGTAGGGTCCGGCTGATGATGGCCATCGCTGCGCCCACTCCATGTACAGTCCGCGGGAAACGGGTCGGCGGACCCAGCCCCGCCACCGCCGCGCGCCGCCTTCGGTGGCGGCCTTCCTGGGTAGATCTTCGTGGCTGAGCCGACGGTCTCGTCGTCCGCTTCGGCCTCCTCGCCTTCGGCCTCGTCGGCCTCGGCTTCATCGCCGCCGGCGTCTCCCTACACGGCGTATTCGGTGTCGTGGAATTTGACGCAGCGGTGCAAGTTGGAGTGCGCGCATTGCTATATGTCGGCGCATGGGGGCGCGGACACGCGCGGAGAGCTGAGCACGGAGGAGTGTCGACGGGTCATCGACGAGATCGCGGTCGTCAATCCGAACGTGTTCCTGATCTTGACGGGGGGCGAGCCGTTCCTGCGGAAGGACCTGTTCGAGATCGCGGGGTACGCGGCGGGAAAGAAGTTCACCACCGTCTTCGGGACGAATGGCGTGCTGCTGCGGGAGAAGGAGGCCAGGGCGATGCGCGAGCACAACGTGCTCGGCGCGTCGATCAGCCTGGACTCCACCGAGCCGGCGAAGCACGACGCGTTCCGGCGCTTGCCGGGGGCCTGGGACGGGGCCATCCGGGCGACGCGCGTCCTCGCCGATGAGGGGCTGGATTTTTCGCTGCACATGTCGGTGACGGAGTGGAACGTCGGCGAGGTGCCGGCGATGATCGAGCTCGCGCAGCGCCTGGGCGCGAAGGTGCTGAACTTCTTCTTTCTCGTGCGGACCGGGCGTGGGCGGGATCTCACCGACATCGACGCGGCGGAATACGAGCGGATCCTGACCTACCTTGCGAGGATGCAGGGGGTTGGAGGCGGACCGCCCGGCTTCGTGCGGCGCCTGCTCGGCATGCCCGGCGGCGCGCCGTCGCCGACGTTCGAGGATCCGTGGTCGACGCCGATCGGGCACGCGGAGGGGCTGCTGATCCGTGCGAAATGCGCGCCGCACTTCCGCCGGATCCTCTACGAGCTGAACCCCTCGTCGCCGCTGCTGAAGAACTACGCCCATGGCTCGTGTCCGGCCGGGAAGTACTACTGCCGCATCACGCCGCTCGGCGAGGTGACGCCGTGTCCCTACATGCCGGTGGCCGCGGGCGATCTTCGCCGGACGAGCTTCGCCGATCTCTGGCGCGGCGCGCCGGTGTTCGCGGACCTTCGCGAGCCGAAGCTCGGAGGCCGCTGCGGTGCCTGCGAGTTCTCGAAGATATGCGGCGGCTGCCGCTGTCGCGCGTACGCCACGCACGGCGACTACCTGGCCGAGGATCCGGCGTGCGGCTACCAGCCAGGCGGCCATGGCGGGCAGGTGATCGAGCTGCCGGCGACGCTGACCTTCGGCCTGCCGGTGGAGTACGACCTGGTGTGGGAGGAGGCGGCGCGGGAGCGCCTGGCCGCCATCCCGGCGTTCGCGCGCGGGATGGTGGTGAAGTCCGTCGAAGCCTACGCGCGCGGCCGCGGCGACACCGTGATCACGCCGGCGCTGCTCGCCGACGTCCGCTCGCGGTGGGGCGGGCGCTTCCGGCCCCTGGGATGACGCCGGAGCGTCCGTTCGATCCGGGCGACCGGTTCCGCGACGCCGCTCGCGCCTACCTGGTCTACGGGATCATCTACTGGATCGGCGGCACGTGGCTGGCCTTCCACGGCGTCGGCGTGCGGGGCGACCTCGCCGGGCGCGGCATGCTGTGGCTCGTCCTCGGCCTCGTGTTCGTCGTCGGCATTCCGTACCTGTTGCGCCGCCCGCGGGCCTGGTTCGAGCGCTGGATCCTAGGCCGGCGGGATTTCGCCCGGATCCTCACCGTCTTCATGGGCGTGCGGGCCTGGGCGGTGCTGCGCATCGCGCTCCGAGCCGAGACGGCCAGCGTGGCCGCGCCGTGGGGCGGCGAGATCACCTTTCGCGCCGGTGCTGCCGTCTTCTTCATCGTCACCATCGTCGCCGCCCTCTTCGTGGCGGTGGCGGCATGGAGCCCGGATCAGAAGGCAGCGGAGCAATGAAGCGCTACAAGGACCTGGCGGGGGACGGCGGCTCGGACATCGTCGGCCAGGTCCACCTCCAGCAGGCGCGACTGCGTGAGCGGCTCGCCGCCGTGAGCGCGATCGTCGCCGTCGTGTCCGGCAAGGGCGGCGTCGGCAAGTCCTCGCTCACGGCCAACCTCGCCAACTGCTTCGCCCTCGACGGCGCCCGGGTCGGCGTCCTCGACGCCGACCTCAACGGGCCGACCATGGCCAAGATGCTCGGCGTTCGCGGCCGCACGCTCACCGTCGGCGCCGACGGCGTCACGGCGCCCACGAGCGCGCTCGGCGTCAAGGTCATGTCGATGGACCTGCTGCTGCCGTCGGACGCGACGCCGCTCGTCTGGGAGGCGCCCACGCAGGACGAGGCGTACACGTGGCGCGGCTCGATGGAGGCGAATGCGCTGCGCGAGTTCCTCGCCGACACCGCGTGGGGCGCGCTCGACGTGCTGCTCGTCGACCTGCCGCCGGGCACCGACCGGCTGGCCACCATCACCGGGCTGGTCCCGGAGCTCGGGGGCACGGTGATCGTCACCATCCCGTCGGATGTCTCGCACCTGGTCGTCCGCAAGTCGCTCACGGTGGCGACGCAGGCCAAGGCGCCGGTGCTCGGGCTGGTGGAGAACATGGCGGGGATGTTTCCGGGGCCGGCCGGCGCCGATCTCGCGCGCGAAGCCGGCGTCCGCTTCCTCGGCAGCGTGCCGTTCGATCCGGAGCTGGCGCTCGCCGCAGATCGGGGCGAGGCCTTCGTCGCGAGCGCGCCCGCGCGGGACAGCGCGCGCGCCCTCGTCGACATCGCGCGCGCGGTCCGCGCGTCGCTAGCCGCGACGCGCGGGTGAGGCTACTGGCAGGTGACGCCCTTCTCGAGCTGGTAGTTCTGGACCTTGTAGGTCGACACGAAGTTGTCTTCCCACGCCGAGACCGTCAGCGCCCCGAGGGCGCTGGTGCCGTCCCAGGCCATGACGCGCGCGCGGCTCGCGAGGTCGCGGGCGGGCATGCTGCCGCCGAGATACTCGAGCGCGGTGGCCCGATCGACGAACACGGCGATCGTCTCGTGGATCGGCCGCTCGCTGCCGCCCATCGCCTGCTGCTTCACCCACTCCACGATGACGGTGAACCCGTCGAGCGAGGGGTCGCCCGCAGGGGGGACGTAGGCGGCCATCCGGCGGATCAGCGGTCCGACGTAGCGCGAGAACATCGAGGAGGCCCGCTCCTCGACGGCGAGGCTGGCGAACTGCGGCGACGGCTCCTGCTCGACGAAGATGCGGATCGAGAGATAGCGGTCGTCCTGGGGGGCGTTCTTGGGCTTGAAGAATCCGATGGACTGCTTCTGGACCTCCACCCACGGCATGCAGTGATAGATCTGGGCATTCAGGTCACGCAGCGCGGTGGCGTGGGAGCGCGCCAGCGTCCGCCCCTTCTCCGAGGTGTAGCTGTCGACGGGAAGGACGCGATCGTCCGAGGGGGCGGCGACCGAGACGCCGGGGACACCGAGGACGAGGGCGAGGGAGACCGTCAGCAAGGCGGAGCGGAAGGCGTGATTGATCATAGTGCGGATAAATCGATGCAGGCAGAATGCCAAACTGACTCTGCTGCCACCGCGGCCACTTGCACGACTGGCCGGGCGGCCGGCGCCCGGGACGAGTGACTCCCGGACACCGACCACCGCCATCCGGGCATCAGCGCTCCTGGATCTGCTCCTGCGACACGGTGATGGGACGGCCCCACCAGCCCTGGTCGCGAGCCAGCGCGATGTCCTGCCGGGTGACCCGCTTTGCCGCCTCGTCGCGATTGCGGATCGAGAAGAAGCCGTGATCGCCGGACGCGAAGTGGGTGGGATGCTGCTTCCAGGTCGACCACTCCTCGTTCGTCGCACAGCCCGCGACCACCATCAGCACACCACAGAGCAATGGGAGCTGCCATCGAATGCTTCGCATGCCTTCCGCCCTCCGGAACTGAAGTTGGCTGCTAAAAGTTCCTGATACTACAACTGGAATCGTCGCTGTACAACCGCGTGATAAACTCGCGCTTGAATCCATGGATTCGCTGACCATTCACGCGATGCCGCAGCATCTCCGGCGCCCCGTGGTCGTCGCCGCCTTCAGCGGCTGGAACGACGCCGCCGAGTCGGCCACGACCGCCGCGCGCTATCTGGGCACGACGTTCCATGCTGAGAAGTTTGCCGAGATCGATCCGGAAAACTTTTACCATTTCGGTCTCTCCCGTCCGTACGTCCGCTTCAAGAGCGGCTCGGAGACGGAACGCGAGATCGTCTGGCCCGCGACGGAGTTCTCGATCGCCCAGCCGCCGGAGCTGCCTCGCGACATCATCATCGGTGTCGCCATCGAGCCGCATCTGCGCTGGAAGACGTACTGCGCCGAAGTGCTCAGCCTCGCGCGGCGGTGCGAGGCGACGCTCGTGCTCACGCTCGGCGCGCTGCTCGCGGAAGTGCCGCACACGCGGCCGATCCGGCTGTCGGGTGGCTCGTCCGATCCCGAGCTCGCGACGCGCCTCGGTCTGCGCGCGACCCGCTACGAGGGTCCGACGGGGATCGTGGGCGTGCTGAACACGGTCTGCCGTGAGCAGGGCGTCCCGAGCGCCAGCATCTGGGCCAACGTCCCCCACTACATCTCCGGCATCGAGAATCCTCGCGCGACGCTGGCGCTCGTGCGGCGCGTTCTCACGCTCCTGAACGGAACGGCCGACCTGTCCGATCTCGAGGAGGCCGTGCGCCAGTTCGACGCGAACCTGACCGAGATCGTGTCGCAGAACGAGAAGATCGCCGGCTACGTCAAGAAGCTCGAATCGCGCGATGCGGAGGCCGAGCCGCCGGCGCCGGCGGCGCCTTCCCAGAGCGACCTTCCACCGGCGTCCGAGCTGATGGCCGAGATCGAGCAGTTCCTGCGGCAGCAGCGCCCCGAGTGATCGGCCGCCGCCGACTCCTCGGCGGGCTCTCCTTCCTCTTCGCGGCCCTGGTGGTCGCTCCCCCGAGCCTCGCGGCCGGCGACCGCCTGGCGGTCAGCTGGCACCCGGCCAGGCCGCGCGTGGGGGATGCCGCGCTCCTGCGGCTGCGCGGCGCCCCCGACGGCGCCACCATCGAAGGCACTGCCGACGGCCGGTCGCTCGTGTTCTTTCCGTACGCGGGCGGCCACGCCGCGCTCGTCGGCTTCGATCTCGAGGTGAAGCCGGGGACGAAGCCCTGGCAGCTGGCGGTCCTGGAGCCAGGCCGCGATCCCCGGACGGCCAGGGGCAAGGTGCAGCTCCTGCCGCGTGAGTTCTCGGTACAGCGGCTGACGTTGCCGCCCGGAATGGTGGATCTCGACCCCGAGACGGAGCGGCGGGCGGTGGCCGAGACCGAGCGCCTCCGCACGCTCTACCGGACGATCACTCCCGAGCGGCTCTGGCGAGGGGCCTTCACGCGCCCCGTCGGGGGCACGGAGCCGGGGACGGGGTTCGGCGCCCGGCGCATCATCAACGGCAAGCCCCGGATGCCGCATGGCGGGACCGACTACGCCGCGCCCGCCGGTACGCCGGTGGTGGCGGTGAACTCGGGACGGGTGGCGCTCGTGGGCGATTTCTTCTTCCCGGGGCGGCTGGTCGCCATCGACCATGGCCTCGGGCTCTACACGCTCTACTTCCACCTGGAGTCGGCGGTGGTGAGCCAGGGCGACCCGGTGGAGCGCGGCCAGACCATCGGCACCGTGGGCGCCACCGGACGCGCCACGGGCCCGCACCTTCATTTCGGCGCGCACGTCGGGGGGGCCCGGATCGACCCCGCGACGCTCCTGGTCCTCGGCCTGCGGGATTAGCGCCGGGCGCGCTTCTTGGCGCGCTTGCGCCCGGTGGTCTTGCGGGCCTTGGCGCGTCCCTTCATGGTCTTCTTCGCGCGCTTCTTGCCGCCGCTCTTCCTGGCCTTCTTGGCTGCTTTCGGGCGGGTGCTCTGCTTGGGCCGCGGCCGCTTCACGGCACCGCCCCCATCGGTCGTGCCCATGTCGGACATCGGCGCCGTCGTCTCCATACCGCCGTTCATCGGATCCATCATCCGTTCCATCGAGTCCTCCCCGGGGCGATGTCACTGCTGGCTCATACGGTGCGCCCCTCGCGCACACCGCGCAAGGGGGAAGATAGCCGCGCGGCCTCCGCGCGCAGCGCATCGTCCGACCAGAAGACTGCGATCGAGCGCGCCAGGATGCCCCGCACGCCGCCCCGCGAGATCTTGATGGGACGGCGGACGGCGAGCGGATCGGGATGCCGCGCGATGGCCGCGAGCGTGGCGAGACCGATCAGCAGGGGCCAGATGCAGGCCAGCCGCATTCGCCATTCCGCGCGCGGGATCGCCAGCGCGTACCGCCAGGCCTCGTCGTAATGCGCGAGCGTCACGCCGAGCAGACGGTCCAGCAGGGGACGGGCACGCGGCGTGGCCGTCGGATCGAGCAGATCGCGCGGCGTGAGACCGACGGCGGCCAGCTCACGTGCCGGAATATAGCAGCGGCCCTCGCGCAGGTCGGCCGGCACGTCGCGCAGCACGTTCGTCATCTGCAAGGCCTTGCCGAAGCGGATGCCGCGCGCGGTCATGGCCGCGCGGTCCCAGCCGGCGAGCCCGGGCCGGTGCGCCAGATGCATGGCCGTCCAGAAGTCGCCGACGCAGCCGGCGACGAGAAAGACGTACCGATCGAGCTCGTCGGAGGTGTCGAGCGCCGACAGCGTGTCCGCGCTGTCGCCGGGGAAGCGCTCGAGGTCGAAGAGCTGGCCGTCGGTGATCGTCGCCAGCACGCCCCGGACGGCGTCACGGTCGTGCGGAGGCAGGCGCTCGACGCGCGCCAGCGCTTCGTCCACGCGCCCGATGAGCTCACGCTCGGAGAGGTGCGCCTGGAGCGGCGCACACTCGCGGGCGATGGCGCTCACGTCCACGGACGCGCCGAGGTAGGCGGCGCGCAGGGTCTCCAGGTGCTCGCGGCGGTGGAGGCGCGGCAGCAGGCGCGTGTCGGCGACGCTGTCCGTGACGCGCGCGAGAAAATACGCGAGGCCGATGGGCTCGCGCAGGGCGCGTGGGAGGATGGCGAGCGAGAGATAGAATGTCCGGCTCGTGCGCCGGAGGACGTCACCCAGCAGGTCGCCGCTCAATCGAGATCGAACGGGCGCCGCGGCGGATCGGGCGAGTCCTTGGCTCGCTTCAAGCCTTCCTGGAACTTCCGGTCGAGGAGCTTGCCCTTCTGACCCTCGGCCTCCGCCGCCTGGCGGAACCGCTCCTCGCGCTCGCTCGACTTCGCGCGCAGGATGTCGAACGCGCTGCCGAGGTCCTTGGCCTCGCGCTTCGGCGGCGGCGCCTCGTGGGCGATGACGGCCCGGACCTCGGGATCGATGGTCAGCTTTCCGTGACAGCAGGGGCACTCGACGACGAACGAGGCCTTCGCCATGGCGCCACGCTAGCATAGAATGCGGGGCGATGCCGGAGTTGGCGAACGAGTTCTCCTGGTCGCGCAGCCGCGACAACACGTTCCAGGAGTGCAAGCGCCGCTACTACTACCACTACTACGGCTCCTGGGGCGGCTGGGAGGCCGGCGTCTCCGCCGAGATCCGGCGCCTCTACATCCTGAAGCAGCTCGCCTCGCGCCAGATGTGGGCCGGCCGCGTCGTCCACGACGCGATCGAGATGGCGCTGCAGATCTTCCAGCACGGACGCGAGCTGCCGGTGGAGCCGTTCATCGCCGACGTCATCGAGCGGATGCGTGGCGAGTGGCGCTCGTCGCGCGACGCGCGCTATCGCGACAACCCGAAGACGCTGGCGCTGTTCGAGCACGAGTACACGGTGGAGCTCAAGGCCGAGGTGTGGCAGGCCCTGAGCCGGAACGTCAGCACGTGCCTTCGCAACTTCTTCCGGCTCCCGCTGCTGGCGGACATTCGCAAGACGCCGCCCGAGCACTGGTCGATCGAGCACTGGTCGAAGGTGCTCGACTTCGAGGGCACGCCGATCTGGATCGCCCCGGACTTCGGCTACTGGACTGATGCCGGCCAGCTGGCGCTGATCGACTGGAAGACCGGCGGCGCCGATCCCGAGGCGGCCGCCTTCCAGCTCGGCTGCTACGCGCTCTACGCGCAGGACATGCTCGGCGTCGAGCCTGCCCGCGTCGACCTGCTCGAGGTCAACCTCCGCGAGCCCGCGGTGACGTCGCATCGCTGGGACGCCGCGCGGCTCGACGACATCCGTGACCGCCTGCGGCTGTCGATCCGCTCGATGAAGGCCTACCTCGCCGACCCCGCCGCGAACGTCGCGGTGATCGATGGGTTCGAGCGGACCGAGGAGCTTCGCATCTGCCGCTGGTGCAACTTCCGCGTCGTCTGTCGTCCTGAGCTCTAACTCCCGGAGCAGCTGATCGCTTGCGCGCACCCGGCGCCACCCGCCCGACGGCGGTTGTGGATCAGCGGTCGCGGTCGTGGCGGAGGCGGTCGCGGATGTGGGCGCGTTGTTCGGGGGTGAGCTGTTGCCAGCGTTCCCAGTTGCGGACGATGCGCTCGCGCTCGGCGGAGGGGAGCTGCTGGAACTGCTGCCAGTGCTGGAGGATGCGGGTGCGACGCTCGCTGGGCAGCCGCTGAAATCGGTCGTAGGCCTCCTGAAGCTCTTGCCGGCGTGACTCGGGCAGCTCGGTCCACCGCTGGAAATCCGCGAGCAGCCGCTGGCGCTCGGACGCCGGGAGCTGCCGGAAGCGCCTGAAGTTCTCGCGCGCCGCCTGTCGCTCCTCGGGCGACATGGATCGCCAGTAGCGGTAACGCTCGAGCACGCGCTGACGCTCTTCGGGCGTGAGCTGCTGCCAGCGCTCGAAGTTGCGCTGCACGATCGTACGTTCCTCCGGCGACAGGCGCTCGATGCCCTCGATCGGCGGCGCCTGGGCCCACGTCGTTTCCACGATCCCGCCGGCGAGGATCGCCCCCGCGGTCGCCGTGACGGCGACCCAACGGAGCCTCATCTCAGCATGCCTCCTTCGGCGCCGGCCTCGAATCGCCGCCGCGTCGCACGGCGGCGGGATTCAGACGCTCGAGCAGCTCGAGCAGTCGGACGTTGCGCGCCACCGGATCCTCGCGCTGGATCCGGGGATCGCTCTCGCTCAGCAGGTCGAGGTCGAGGAGCATCTCTGCCTCGGGACCCGCCAGCGCCAGGACGACGAGCAACGCCGCCAGGGCACGCATCACCGGCCGCCGACCGGGACGACGTCGAGCTGGCGGATCTCGTCCATGGCGTCGAGCATGTCGAGTCGACTGACGACGTCGTAGTGCTCGAGCATGTCCAGTCGTGCCCCCAATGTGGTCTCTTCGAGCTGTGTGAGGCTCGTGGCCGGTTTCTCGACCGGCGTCGGCCTCAGCGTGAACAGCAGCAGCGCGGCGGCCAGCCCCGCCGAGACGGCGATCGGCATCGGGCGCTGCCACAATCGCGGCGGCCGCGAGCGTTCGGCGAGCCGGGCGCGGAGCTCCGCGCGATAGCGACCCCAGTGTGGCTCGGGCGGCGGCGGCGCCGGCTCGAGCGCGCCGAGCACGGCCCGTACGTCGGCCAGCGCCACGCGACACCGGTCGCAGCCCTCGAGGTGGGCGGCCACGCGCGCGCGCTCGGCGGGCGCGAGCTCGCCTCGGACGTACGGCACCAGCGCTGTCTCGGGATGGACGCTCATGGCCGGAGCGTCCGGCGCAGCGCCTGCACGGCACGATGAAGGTGGACGCGCACCGTTGGCTCGGAGCACTCGAGCACCGCGGCGATCTCCGCCGTCGTCAGTTGCTCCTGGACGGACAGCACCACGGCCGCGCGTTGCTGCGGTGAGAGCCGCTGCACGGCCGCCCAGACGCGCGTCATCGTCTGCTCCTCGCTGACACGCTGACCGGGGTCGGGCTCGCGTGTGGGTTGTCGTTCGACGAGCGCCACCTCGTCCTCATCGCGCTCGTGCGCCACCGCGCGTTGCCACCAGCGGCGCCGGCGGCGGTGGTCGAGACACAGGTTGACGAGGATGCGATAGAACCACGTGGAGAACCGCGCATCTCCGCGGAACCGGCCCGCGGACTGATAGACCCGCAGGAATGCCTCCTGGGAGAGATCGCGCGCGTCTTCCGCGTCACGCACGAGCGACCACGCGAGCCGGTAGGCCCGTGCCTGATACCGCTCGACGAGCTGGTCAAAGGCGCCCTCCTCTCGCGCCGCCACCCTCGCGCAGAGCGCCTCATCGGAGCTGTCTCCGCGCTCGTGGCTCACCACGGTTTCTGACGCCCACCATCCCACTCCGTTGTCGTCCGCTGCAACCGGTAGTCCGGCCTCGCCCATCTGTGTGCGGGCACCCCTCCAGAGATTGGACGGGCTGCCGTCACCGTCGTTTACAACGCCCATGCCGTGGAAGTGCCGATCGCGGCGAACGTTTCGATCGGTCGCCTGCTGGCCGTACGCTTGCACGGGTAATTTTGGGGAGGTGGGACATGATAGAGCGCCAGACATTCCCGA
Source organism: Candidatus Rokuibacteriota bacterium (assembly GCA_044869815.1). Classification (GTDB taxonomy): domain Bacteria; phylum Methylomirabilota; class Methylomirabilia; order Rokubacteriales; family CSP1-6; genus AR12. The sequence continues at coordinate 24,537 of JBIOXS010000165.1, forward strand.
CCGACTTTGCGGGGTGTGAGATCACCGTGGTCACCGAGCAGCTCGGCGATCGCTCCTGGGCGGCCGTGTCCACGATCCATCACTTCCTGGAGGGCGCGACCCGCACCATCGACCTGCCCGTCTCCACCAGGCGGTTCGAGAGCCAGGCGGACGCCCGCGATTTTGGCCTGCGCCAGGCCATGACCTGGCTCGAGCAGAACATGCCCACGGACGAGCGCAAGACCGCGTGAACGGCTAGCGCGTAAGCGCCGCGGCTAATCCAGGACGACGAGGCCGCGGTTCGAGCGGTTCATCACGGCCGCGCCGCCGTGGTTCACGAGGACCGTCTCCTTGACGTGCAGCCCGGCCGCGCCGAGCTCGTAGAAGGGGGTCTCCACCCGAACGACCATCCCGGCCTCGAGCGCGGGCCCGTCGGCAGCGAGCCATGGCTCCTCGGCGGGGTCGAGGCCGATGCCGTGCCCGACGTGGTGGCGCCGGAATTCCGGGATCCCCGCCGCGCGCACGGCCGCGATCGCCGCCTCGAACACGCTGCGCGAGGCTGCCCCCGGTCGAATCGTCGCCAGCGCGGCGTCCACCCCGGCCTCGACGGCGTCGTAACGGGCCTGCTGACGTGGCGTCGGCTCGCCGAGGGTGGCCATGCGCGCGACGTCCGCGTGATAGCCCTTGAAGACGCAGCCCACGTCGAACCGGATGAGGTCGCCGGGCCGCAGCGCCCGGTCGGCGGGCGCGACGGCCGGCAGCGCCGTATTCGGGCCGAAGGCGATGATCGTCGCCGACGGCCGCGCCCCGCGTCGGGCGAGGGCGCGCTCGTAGACGCCGGCCGCCTCGCGCTCGGTCGTGCCGGCGCTGAGCTCGCCGAGCCCCTCGTGAATCGATTCCTCAGCGAGCCGCAGCGCCTGCTGCAGGCAGTCGATCTCGTACGGGCCCTTCACCGCGCGCGCCTCCGCGAGCGCGCTGCTGGCCGACCGGATCTTCGCGCTCTCGAGGCGCTCGGCGACGGCCCGGGCCGTGGACTCCGTCAAGGGCGCCGCGTCGAGTCCGATCGTGCCGTGCGCGACCCCGAGCGCGCGGAGTGCGGCGGCGAGGGCGTCGGCCGGGGACGCCGCCGATGCCGCCGTCAGCTCGGCGGCACGGCGCGCTGCGGGATCGGCACCCTCGGCGACCTCGACCTGAAAACGGCCATAGCAGGCGACGTGGTCGGCCTCCACGTCGCCGCCGGCGACGGCGGGCGCGTCGATGGCGGGGATGACGAGCGCGGTGCCGGTGCTCGCGTACACCGCGAAGACCTCGGTGGCCGGATAGACCGCGCGCGAGAGGCTGCGAAAGCCGCTGATGTACGCCACGTTGGCGACCGAGGCGGCGACGAGCGCCTGGACGCCGAGCCGCGCCAGCGCGCCGTCGAGCCGCTCCGCCTGATGAGGGTACATCGAGCTCAGATGGCCAGCAGCGTGCCCGACACGTGCGCGGCGGAGTCGGAGGCGAGATAGGCGATCGCGCCGGCGACGGACTCGACGGGCACCCACGTCTTCGGATCCACGTGCGGCATCGCCGCGCGATTGGCCGGTGTGTCCATGGTGCTCGGCAGCACCGCGTTGACGGTGACGCCGCGGCCGCGCGTCTCCGCCGCCAGCGCCTGGACGAAGGCGATCACGCCCGCCTTGGCGACGGTGTAGGCGATGAAGCCGCCGGCCGGCGGCACGACGGCGCGAGAGGCGACGGCCACGATGCGTCCCGCACCGGCCGTCAGCATGTGCGGCAGCACGGCCCACGCCGCCACATAGGTCGCCGTGAGGTTGAGCGCCAGCATCCGATCCCACAGCGCGCGGTCCGTCTGCACGAGCTCGCCCATGGCGAAGCCGCCCACCGCGCTGACGAGCACGTCCAGCCGCCCGTAGCGCCGCGCCACCTCCGCGACCAGGCGCCCGACGGCGCCCTCGTCGAGGACGTCGCAGCGCTCGAGCAGCAGCCGCGAGCGCGTCTCCGGGGCGACCGAGGCCGCGAGGCGCTCGCGCTCCGAGTCGACGACCCACGGCACGCACACGGCGGCGCCCTCGCCCAGGAAACGGTGCGTGATGGCCTGGCCGAGGGCGCCGCTGCCGCCGGTGACGAACACGACTCGCGACACGCGCTACTCCGCCGCCGCCGGCGCCATCATGATGGCCGAGCGCTGGATCTCGTCGTAGCGGACCTTGGAGACGTCGAAGTCCTCGAGGTTCTCCCGCAGCTTCTTGAACGTCTGCTCGAACGAGGGCAGCGTCTTGCGCGCCTTGGTGAGCGGCGTCGTGCGCGCGAGCAGGTAGTTCTTGACGTACGGATGGTTGATGCCGCGCTTCTTCACCTTCGCCACCACCGACGCCAGCGTCTCGTCGGCGGCCCGGACCAGGGCCGCCCGCTCCTCCCGCTCCTCGAGGCCCTTGCGGAGGCCGGTCTTCAAGAACTTGTCGACGCGGCGGAGGATGGGCGCGAAGGCGCCGCCCGCGAACCGCTTGTTCTGCTCGTAGAGGAGCCCCAGCGTGATGAGATGTGCCGACTCGAACTGGAACGCCCAGTCCTCCTCGGTCGACGCCGGCTGCTCGGCCAGCGCGCCGCGGTACATCCTGATGACCTCGAGCGATTTCTCCTTGAGGTTGTGCGCCTTCTCCGTGTTGAGCGCCAGCACCTGGAAGGTCACGTCCGGCTCGGCCACGAGGATGGCCGGCACCATCTCGGCTTTCAGCTTGTCGAGCACCGTCCGGCGATGGTTGCCGTTCGGCGTCCAGTACACACCCGGCCGCGGGGAGACGGCGACGATCGGATCGACGAAGCGGTCCAGCCGCTTGACGGCCTCGGTCAGGCGCTTGACGTGGGTGGGCGAGACGTCCCGCTGATAGGGGCTGGCCTCGACCTTCTCCCGCGGCAGCAGACAGAACATCTGCCAGTGGTCGCCGACGGGCTCCTGGTAGACGGCCAGGACCCGGCCGCCATCGCGCTCGACCTGCTCTGCCAGCGCGCGCGCCGCCTTCGAGGGCTCCTGGTCGGGATAGACGGCGAAGTTGACCATGCGGCGATCCTACGCTGCCGTGCGAGCCGGCGTCGCCACCGTCGCCGGGCGTCGCCGGAGGAGCTGGCTCACGCTGCCGTAGATGCCGGCCGGCAGGAAGATGATGAAGACGATCAGGAGAAAGCCGTAGATCGTCTCGGCCATCCCGATGAACTTCAGCCCGAACAGGATGCGCAGGTACTCCGCGAGCGCGATGGTGAGCGCGGTGCCGACGGTCGGCCCCGGCAGCGAGTACATCCCGCCGAGCACGACCGCGAAGACGATGCGCAGCGACACGCCGATCCCCGCCAGGGTGTCGGGGTTGACGTACGAGATGTACTGCGCGTAGGCGATGCCCCCGATGGCCGTGAGCACGGCGGACAGCACGGTGATGCCGATCTTGAAGCGCGTCACGTGGATGCCGACGGACGCGGCCGCCGTCTCGTCCTCGCCGATCGCCTCCATCGCCGAGCGCGTCATCGACCGGTCGACGCGCCACCATATGTAGAGGCCGGCCAGCCACAGGACGAGCGCGCCGTAGTAGAACACACGCTTGTCGGCGAACTGGATGGCCAGCAGGCTGTCCTGCCCGGCTGGCTTCACGGTCACGCCGAGCGAGCCGCCCGTCCAGTCGCGCTCGGCGACGATCAGCAGCCGGATGACCTCGCCGACCGCGAGCGTCACCAGGGCGAAGTAGTGGCCGACCACCTGGAACCGCGAGCACGGGTAGGCGACCACCACCGCGAAGATCGCGGTGAAGACCACCGCCACCAGCGTGCCGAGCCACGGCGTGAGATCGAAGAAGTTCCACAAGAGCGTGGTCGTGTAGGCGCCGATGCCGAGGAAGGCGCCGTGGCCGAGCGAGGTGAGGCCGAAGCGGCCCATGAGCGACCACGCGCCACCGATGAACGACCAGATGAAGATCTGCACGAGCACGTGGATCGTGTACTCGCGGGAGACCCCGAGCGGCAGGAAGGGCGCGGCCACCAGCGCCGCCACGACCAGGATGCCGAGCGTGCGGGCGGACGTCACGACCGCTTCGCCAGGATGCCGCCGGGACGGGCGAAGATCATCACGATGAAGACCACGAAGGCGATGACGTAACCCATCTCGGTCGACCAGATGACGCCGCTGATCGCGATGACCTCGCTCATGATGAACGAGGCGACGAAGGCGCCGACCATGTTGCCGAGACCGCCGAGGACGCAAATCATGAACGTGATGGGTCCGAAGGCGGCGCCGAAGAACGGATGCACCGCGTACTGGATGATGAGGAGCGCGGCCGCGATGCCGGCCATGGCGCCGCCGACGGCGGAGGTCACCAGGTACACGCGCTGGGGATTGGCGCCCATGAGCGACATCGCCTCGCGGTCCTGCGAGACGGCGCGGATCGCGGTGCCGATGTACGTCCGCGTCAGGAACAGGTAGAGGCCGAGCATGACGAGGACGGCCAGCACGAACGCGATGAGCCGCGCCACCGAGATGGGCATGTCCAGGATCTCCAGCCGCGGCAGGCTGAGTCGCACCGAGCGGTGATCCGTCGTCCACAGAAAGGTCGCGAACGACTGGAGAAAGAAGAGGAGGCCGCCGGTGGCGAGGAGCTGGTTCACCGGAGCGCTGGTGAGGATCGGCGAGATGATGAGCAGGTGCACGCCGATGCCGAGGACGGCCCCCAGCGCCACGCTGACGAGCCCGCCGAGCCACATCGGGTAGCCGTAGACCTGCACGACGAAGTAGACCGCGTACATGCAGATCATGACGAGGTCGACATAGGCGATCCAGACGATGTCGATGACGCCGAAGATGAGGTTGAGTCCGAGGGCGAGCAGGGCGAGCACGCCGCCGAGCAGGAGCCCGTTGATGGCGGCCTCGGCCAGGAAGAGCGGATCGATCACAGCCCCACGTACGCCTTTCGCACGAAGTCCTGCTCGGACAGCTCGTCCGCGCGGCCCTCCATCTTGATGCGTCCGACCTCGAGGAGATAGGCGCGGTCGACGAGCTTCAGCACCTGGCGCACGTTCTGCTCGACCACGAGGATCGTGTAGCCCTCCGCCCGCACGCGGCGGATCAGGTCGAACAGCCGGAGCACCATGACCGGCGCCAGTCCCATCGAGGGCTCGTCCAGGAGGATCAGCTTCGGGCCGGACATGAGCGCGCGTCCCACCGCGAGCATCTGCTGCTCGCCGCCGGACAGGCTGCCCGCCCGCTGCTTCTGCCGCTCGGCGAGCACGGGGAAGAGTGCGTAGACGCGCTCGAGGCTCTCGGCGAAGCGCTTGCGCGCTCTCGGCAGGAAGGCGCCCATTTTCAAGTTGTCGGCCACGGTGAGGAGAGGAAAGATTCGCCGGCCCTCCGGAACGTGGGCGATCCCGTGCGCGACGATCTCGTAGGCCGGACGACCGCCGATCGGCGCGCCTTCGAAGGCGAGGTCCCCCGTGCGCGGCGCGATGAGGCCGGAGATGACGCGCATCAGGGTCGTCTTTCCAGCGCCGTTCGGCCCGACCACGGCCACCGCCTCCCCCGCGTCGACGCGCAGGCTCACGTCCCAGAGTGCGGTGAACGCGCCGTAGCCGGCGGTCACGGACCTGAGCTCGAGCATCAGGCCAGGACCATCTTCTCGCCGAGATAGGCTTCGATCACGCGCGGGTCCTCGGCGACCTCGCGCGGCAGGCCCTCGGCGATCTTCTCGCCGTGATCGAGCACGATCACCCGGTCGACGACACGCATCAGCGTGGCCATGATGTGCTCGACCCAGACGATGGTGATGCCGAGCTCGCCGCGGATTCGCCGGAGCATGTCGGCGGCACCGGCCATCTCCGCCGGGTCGAGGCCGCCGAGGCTCTCGTCGGCCAGGAGCAGCTTCGGGCTCGTCGCGAGCGCGCGCGCCAGCTCGAGCTTCTTCAGACCACCGGCGCCGAGCAGGGCGGTGGAGGCGTGGCTGTCGGCGGGCAGCCCGACCAGCGCGAGGATCTCGGTGGCGCGCTGCCGCGCCTCCGCCTCCGTCGAGCGCCGCTCGGCGCCGAAGTGCGCCGCCACCGCCACGTTCTCGAGGATGGTCAGCTTGCGGAACGGCCGCGGGATCTGAAACGTCCGCGCGATCCCCCGGTGACAGATCGCATCCGGCGTCAGTCCCCCGATCTCATGCTCGAGAAACCTGATCGCCCCCGCCGTCGGCAGCAACGCCCCCGAGATGCAATTGAAGCACGTCGTCTTCCCCGATCCGTTCGGCCCGATCAGCCCGAGGATCTCTGCTGCGCGAACCTCGAACGACACTGCGTTCAGTGCGATGAATCCTCCGAACCGCTTGGTCAGCCCCGAGACCGTGAGCATGGATCGATGCGGAGGGGGCCGGTGGGCCCCCTCCGCGATGGTCTCAGCGCGCGAAGAAGGGGGACGATGAAGGGAGTAGGACGGGCGGCTGCGCCATGCTCGCGACCACGGGCGGGTAGACGTGCTTGAACTGGCCGTCGACGACCTGGAAGACGGCGGCGATGGCGCGCATGTTCTG
>JBIOXS010000166.1:0-55789 GCA_044869815.1 Candidatus Rokuibacteriota bacterium
CCCACGTACCCGCGCGGGTCTGTACGCCGGATCATGTCGCGCACCGGATTGACGACGTCGGGATGGGATTCGACGAACTTCGGCGTGAACCAGCGCGCGAGCGTCGGCTCGACGTGCGGGTCCATCCCCTTCGTCTCGGCGACGGTGATTCGCTCGTCCCAGAGCGGCTTGGCTTCGGCCGGAATGCGGCTGGAGGTATCGCAGAGACTCACGGACTGGAGGATCTCGGGCGTCGAGAGGGCCAGCGACTGCCCGATCATGCCGCCCATGGAGAGCCCGACCCAGTGCGTACGCGCGATGCCGAGGGCCTTGAGCAGTCCTCGCGCGTCGTCGGCGAGTTGCCCCAAGGTGTAGGCGCCCGCCGGCGCGTCGGTACCGCCATGACCGCGCGTGTCGTACCGCAGCACGCGATAACGCGTGGCCAGCGCCTTCGCCTGCGGATCCCACATCGACAGGTCGGTCGCGAGCGAATGGCTCATGGTCACGCTCGGCGCGCCGGCGGGACCCTCGAGGACGTAGTGGACGTCGATGTCGTTGACCCGGATTTTCATGGCAGCGTCGACTCGAGCGCCTCGGCCGCCCGCGCATCGTTCGGCCTTCCACGCTCTCGAAGGAATTGAACGACCTTCCGCCTGGTTTCCGCCGGACGGTTCTGTCCGAGCTTGAACTTCGTTCGCACGCGCTCCACGGTGAGCCGGACGGCGGCCAGCTGCCGCAGCGCGCCGCGGTAGAGGGCATCGTCGGGATCGATCGCGCGGAAGCCACCCTCCGGCTGATAGCGCGCCATCAGGCGCTGCTGCTGCGCGGCCACCGCCGCCGCATCGTCGCTCACGCGGCCCGTGCACTCGAAGATCACGGTGCGATGGTACGCCGTCGCCGAGCCACCGTACTCGGCGTGAACCCAGTAGGACGGAATCACGCCCAGCGGCTCGTCCACCTCGAAGAGGCAGCGCGGGCGCGCGCGGAGGTCGATGGCGACCTCGTCCTCGCGCACCACGTGCAGGTCCACCGTGCCGGGACTTCGCACGAACGGATAGAGTCCGACGTGCGGCATACCGTCGGCGCCGACGGTGATGAGACGGCCGAGCTCCTGCGCGTCGACGAACCCGTCCACCTGCGCCGCCGGAATGTCGGCGTAGTAGGGGTGGAAGATCACGCCGCCACGCCCTGGCGCGCCGCCTTCACCATCTCGCAGAAGTAGCCGTGCACGGTCGGATCATCGGTCAGCTCCGGATGGAACGTCGCCACGAGCACGGTGCCCTCGCGCGCCATCACCGGCTCGCCGCCGTGCCGCGCGAGCGTCTCCACGCCGGCGCCCGTCCGCCGGATCCGCGGCGCCCGGATGAAGACCATCTCGATGCCCGCGTCGCGGCCGCGCAGCGTGGCCGTGCCATGAGCCTCGAAGGACTCGCGCTGACGTCCGTAGGCGTTGCGCTCGACGTCGACGTCGATGAGCCCGAGCGAGAACTGGCTCGGGCTCTCGACGCCGCGCGCGAGAAGGATCAGCCCCGCGCAGGTGCCGAAGATCGGCTTGCCGCCCCGGTGAAATTTCTCGAGCGCCGGCACGAAGCCCCAGGCGTCCATGAGCTTCAGGAGGGTCGTGCTCTCCCCCCCGGGGATGATCAGCCCGTCGAGCCCGGCCAGCTGCTCGGGCTTCCGGACCTCCACCGCCTCGGCGCCGCAGCGCGCGAGCGCCCGGGCGTGGAGCGAGAAGTCGCCCTGCAGCGCGAGCACGCCGATCTTCAGGCCCGGCGCGTCGGCCATCTACCAGCCTCGTGCCTGCATGAGGTCCTTGTCGGCGAGCTTGGAGGTCTCGATGCCGACCATGGCGTCGCCGAGGTCCTCGCTGACGCGGACCAGCACGTCGGCATCCTTGAAGTGCGTCGTGGCTTGCACGATGGCCTTCGCCCGCTTCGCCGGGTCGGACGACTTGAAGATGCCGGAGCCGACGAAGACGGCCTCGGCGCCCAGCTGCATCATCAGCGCGGCGTCCGCGGGCGTGGCGATCCCCCCGGCGGAGAAGTTCGGCACGGGGAGCTTGCCGGCCTGCGCCACCCAGCGCACCAGCTCGTAGGGAGCGCCGAGGTTCTTGGCCTCGGTCATCAGCTCCTCCGGCGAGAGCGTGGTCAGCCGGCGGATGCCGCTGACGAGCGCGCGCATGTGGCGCACGGCTTCCACGATGTTGCCCGAGCCCGCCTCGCCCTTGGTCCGGATCATGGCCGCTCCCTCGCCGATGCGGCGGAGCGCCTCGCCGAGGTCCCGGCAGCCGCAGACGAACGGCACCCGGAAGGCGAACTTGTCGATGTGGAAGTGCTCGTCGGCGGGCGTGAGCACTTCCGACTCGTCGATGAAATCGACGCCCAGCGCCTCGAGGATCTGCGCCTCGACGAAGTGACCGATTCGCGCCTTGGCCATGACCGGGATCGTCACCGCCTTCTGGATCTCCTGGATCTTCTTCACCGGCGACATTCGCGCCACGCCGCCGTCTTTCCGGATGTCCGACGGCACCCGCTCGAGCGCCATGACCGACGCCGCGCCGGCGTCCTCGGCGATCTTGGCCTGATCGGCGTTCGTCACGTCCATGATGACGCCGCCCTTGAGCATCTCGGCGAGGCCGATGTGCTTTCGATCCGCAACCCGCAGTCCAGTCGTCTCAGCCATGTGTGTCCCCCTGTCGCTACACGAGTGGTGCCGCGATTCGTTCCAGTCCATCCCGGCGCGCCGGCTGACGCCGCGCGCTCTTGATCGATTCCGCCAGGCGCTTCACGCCTTCCTCGATCTGCGCCGAGGTCACCGCCGAGAACGAGAGCCGCAGCGTGCGCTCTCCGGCGTCGCCGACCCAGAAGGCCGCGCCCGGTGTGAACGCCACACCGCGCTCGACCGCGCGCGGCAACAGCGCCCCCGCGTCGAGCCCCGCCGGCAGCGTGAGCAGCAATGAAAATCCGCCCTGGGGCTCCGTCCACGCGACGTCCTCGGGCATCCGCCGCTTCAGGGCGCCGAGCAGGACCGCCCGCCGCCGACCGTACTCGGCGGCGACGCGGGCGACGTGCCGGTCGAGCAGCTTGCGCTCGCAGAACCTGTGCACCGCCGCCTGGATCAGCGCGCTCGTGTGCAGATCGGCCAGCTGCTTGGCCGCCTGCAGCCGCTCGGCGACGGCGGGCGGCGCCACCAGCCACCCGAGGCGCAGGCCGGGAAACAGGATCTTCGAGAAGGTGCCGATGTAGATGACGATGCCGTCGCGATCGAGCGCCTTCAGTGGTCCGGACGGGCGCTCGCCGTAGTAGAGGCTGCCGTCGAAACCGTCCTCGACGATGGGCACCTGATGCCGCGCGGCCGCCGCCAGCAGGCGCACGCCGATCTCCCGGCGCATCGTGAGGCCCGTCGGATTGTGGGCGCTCGGCTGGCAGTAAAACATCTTCGGCGCGTGGCGCTCCAGCACCCGCTGGAACAGATCCACCCGCGGTCCGGCCTCGTCACGGTCGATGGGCAAGAGCTGCGCGCCGAACGAGCGGAAAACCTGCATCGCGCGCGGATACGTCGGCTGCTCGATGGCGACCGCGTCGCCCGGGTCCAGCAGCGTGCGGGCGATGAGGTCGAAGCCCTGCTGCGAGCCGTTGACGATGAGGATCTCCTCGGCCCGCGCCTCGAGGCCGAAGCGCAGGAGGTACGTCGCCAGGTAGCGGCGCAGTGGCGGATAGCCGCCGACGGGATAGTACTGCAGCAGCGATTCGCCTTCGTCGCGCACGACCTCGTTCAGCACGCGCCGGAATGCCTCGGTCGGAAACAGCCCGCTGTCCGGCATGCCGCCCGCGAACGAGATCAGATTCTGGCGGCTCACGCGCGGGGCCGCCGCCCGCGCACGCTCGGCATCGGCTTCGATGATGCGGGCGCTGCGCGACAGCAGGCCCGACCAGTTGATCGACGGCGCGCCGAGCGCCTCGGCGCCGGGCACGGCCGTCCCGTCGGGAGGGCCGGCCACGAACGTCCCCTGGCCGACGTGGGCGCGCGCCCATCCGGCCGCCACCAGCTCTTCGTAGGCGAGGGCCACGGTGGCGCGATTCACCCCGAGCGAGTGCGCGAGCTCGCGCGTGGCCGGCAGCTTCACGCCGGGGGCGAGCAGGCGCTCCACGATGAGGCGCTCGAGATGCGCCTGGATCTGGCGCGCGAGGGGGACCGGTTTGTCACGGTCCAGCGGGATCTGCATACCAGCCATTTTTCTCACGCCGGGCCCGTCGTCAAGTGCCAATTGGCTGGTACGGTACCCAGCCATCCCCCGGCCCGCGTATACTGGGCGGCAATCGCCGACAGGAGGATGCCCATGGCCAAGGAGATGAAGGAGTTCGCGGGGTTGTATTACCGGGAAGGGGCGCTGGACCCGAAGACCATGCAGCTGGTGGCGCTGGCCGCCATGGCCGCCGCCGGCTGCACGTCCTGAGTGCCGGGACGCTTCGCGGCTGCGAAGCAAGCCGGCGCCACCGAGGACGAGCTCAGCGAGACGCTGATGTACGCGATGCGCGGCCGTGCGCGCGCCGCCTGGTCCACCATCAAGTACATTCCCGAGATCGAGGACGTCAACAAGGCGTGGAAGACCCAGTACGAGCGGGAGCGCACGCCGTCATGAGCGTGGGCGAGGCACCGATCAAGCAGGCTGTGAAGTGGATCGACGACCAGCTCCACGACAATCCCAAGGCGGACCGGATGAGGCTCATCGACGAAGCCTCGCGGCGGTTCGATCTGTCGCCGCTCGACACCGACTTCCTGTCCCGTCATCTCGCGGAGCGCACCCGCAAGCCGACGTGACCGGCTAACGCAAGCGAACAATAGTCGCTCCGCGGCCGCCGCGGTCCTCGGGCGCGTCGGCGAAGCCGGCCACGAGTGGGTGGTCGCGGAGCAGCGACTGGACAATCGTCCTCTGCACGCCGATGCCGCGGCCGTGGATCAGCCGCACCTCACGAAATCCGCGCGCCTGCGCCGCGCGCAGATACTCGTCCACCACCGACGGGACGTCGCGCGGCACGAACGAGTGCAGGTCGAGGCTGTCCTCGATCGGCAGCTCGACCGGGTCGTCCGGGTTCAGTCGCCTAGAGCTGCGGGCCGGCGAGCACGTGGTGCTGCCAGTGCTGATACGTCAGGGAATCCTCCCCTGACAGCTTGCACTGTCAGAACGTGGCGGCGCGCTCGAAGAAGGGAACGTCGACGAGTCCCACGTGCTCGGCGCGAGCGGTCTCGGCGACCTTCTGAGTCACCATCTGCCGGACGAACGGGATCGGGATGCGGCCGAGGCGGTGCAGCACCTCGTCGGTGCACCGCAGGCGTGTGCCGGGAAGCACCGGGCCCTCCGCGACGGCACCGGCCGCCTCGCCCTCGGGATGCTCGCACGTCTCGGGCACCAGCTGTTGCAGGCGCATCGAGACGTACTCGGTCACCCACGCCTGGATGGAGCTCTTCGCATCGGTGAGCCGACCCGCCGCACCGTCGAGCTTCGCGTCGAGCGTGCCCAGCAGGCTTTCGAGGCGGCCGAGGCGCGATTCGAGGGCGGCCAGGCGCCGATCCAGATCGTGCGGGTGATCGTTCATCGTTCTCCGCGCGTCACGCTAGCACAGGGCGCCGGGCGTGCCAATCGGTGAGACGCTGATAGGCATCGGCGGCGCGCAGGACGGTCGCCTCGTCGAACGGCCGTCCGACGATCTGCATGCCGACCGGCAGCCCGCTCGCGCCGAACCCGCACGGCACCGAGCACGCGGGATGGCCCGAGAAGTTGAAGGGACGCGTCAGGCGAATGAGCGCCGAGCGGATGTCGGACGGTCCATCGCCGAGCATCGTCTGGCGCTCCTCGAGGCCGGGGGCGGTGATCGGCGTGGCCGGCGCCAGCAGCACGTCGTGCCGCGCGAGCGCATCGTCGACCTCTCGCCGGATCAGCGCCCTGGCCTGCTGGCCGCGCACGTAGTGAGTGCCGGTCACGTAGGCGCCCACCAAGAGCCGCGTGCTCACGTCCGGGTCGTAGTCGGCCTTCCGCGTGCGCAGCCAGGCGGCGTGATACGTCATGGCCTCCGTGGCCACCACCGCCAGCGCCCCGGCGGCCACGTGACGCACGCCGGGCAGCGCGACCTCGTCCACGACGGCGCCGGCCTTTTCCAGGGTGGCCGCCGCCGCCTCGACCGCCGCGCGGACCTCGGGCGTGGCGCTCTCCAGGAAGAACGTGCGCAGCAGGCCGACGCGCAGGCCCCGCACGTCGCCGGTGAGGGCCGCCGCGTAATCGGGCACCGGCAGCACGCTGGTGGTCGGATCCGCGGCGTCGTAGCCGGCCATGGCGCCCAGGACGAGCGCCGCGTCGGCGGCGTTCCGCGTCATCGGCCCCACGTGATCCATCGACCAGGACAGCGGCAGGACGCCGGCGCGGCTGACGCGGCCATACGTTGGCTTGATGCCGGTGAGGCCGCACAGCGAGCACGGGATCCGGATCGACCCGCCGGTGTCCGAGCCAAGCGCCACCGGAGCGAGCCCGGCAGCGACGGCGACGCCCGAGCCTGACGATGAACCGCCGGCCATCCGGTGGGTCGCCGCATCCCAGGGATTGCGCGCGTGGCCGTAGTGCGGGTTGCGGCCCTCGGGACCATATGCGAACTCGACCATGTTGAGCTTGCCGAGCACGATCATGCCGGCTTCGCGGAGCCGGCGCACCACCGTGGCGTCGGCGGCCGGTAGCCGTTGCGCCAGGATCCTCGAGCCCCCGGTCGTCGGCACCCCGGCCGTGTCATAGAGGTCCTTCAGCCCCAGCGGTACGCCGTGCAGCGGCCCCAGCGGCCGGCCGGCGGCGACCGCCGTCTCCGCCTCGCGCGCGGCGGTCATGGCTGCCTCGGCGGTGACCGTGATGAAAGCTCTGAGTGAGCCGTCTAACGACGTGATGCGCTCCAGATGCGCCCGCACGACCTCGACCGGCGAGACCTGCTTGCCCGCGATGAGGCGGCCCAGCTCGGCGGCGGAGGCCGCGGTGAGGTCGGCCATCTCAGAAGATCCGGTAGTGCGTCGTCGGCTCGATCTCGCCGAGCGGGAGCTGCTCGAGGCCGGCGAGCAGCCGCAACGACGCCTCGACCATGGGACGAATGGCTTCGAGCTCGGCGTCGGTCCACTCGAAGCCCGCGAGGCGGGCGCAGGCGCGGAGCGTGTCGAGGTCGACCGGCTCGCTCATGGGCGGCAGTCTAGCATCGGATGGCGAAGCGGTCTTATGCTGCAACCAGGACACCTCTCGTGATCCGCCGCCGCACGATCTGGCTCGCCGCGCTGGTTGCGATCGTCGCCCTCGCCGGGCTGGGTGCGGCGATGGTGGTGATGCTGCCGGACATCGTCCGCCGGGCCGCCGTCTGGCGCCTGGAGGCGCTCACCCAGCGACGGGTCAGCATCGAGCGCGTCGAGCTGAACGTCTTCACCGGCGATGTGGCTGTGCACGGCCTGCGCATCGCCGATCGCGACGAGCCCGGCGACCTCGCGCGCGCCGAGCTGATCAAGGCTCGCGTGCACCGGCGCTCGTTGCTCGAGCTCCACGTCTGGGTCGATGAGCTCCTGGTGGAGCGCTCGTCCGTCCGGATCGTGAGGCTCGCCGGAAACCGCTTCAACATTTCCGATCTCCTCGATCGCCCGACCCCGCCACCGAGCGGCATCGGGGTCACCATCGACCATCTGCGCGTCACCGACGGCACCGTCGTGCTCGAGGACCGCACGCTCCGGCCCGCGCGCACCTGGAAGTCCGAGCGCATCGCCATCGAGGCGCGGAACCTCTCCACCACGCGCGGCGATGGCACCGCCGACGGCTCCACGATCGTGGCCGGCGCGCCCGTGCACGTGCGTGTCGAGGACCTGCGGCTGACGCCGGTCCACGTTCGCGCCCACGTCACCGTCGGCAACGTGGATCTCGCTCTTCTGCGCCTCTATCTCCCGGGCGATGCCGTGGTCCTGCCGGAGCGCGGCACCCTCGCCGCCGGCGTCACCGTCGTGCACGACGCCCGCGAGGGCACCGTCATCAGCGCCGGCGCCCGCATCCAGCAGCTGGCCATCGAGCGCCGCGGCCAGGCGGTTCCGCTCGCGACCTCGCCCGAGACGCTGGTCACGCTGAACGACCTGCACCTGAAGGGGGGCGGCTTTGCCTTCGCGCGCGCCGAGCTGGAGGGTGACCTGAACATCACCGAGGCCGTCGTCGGCCCCCCGGTGACGTATGCGTTCAGGGGGACGCGGCTGGTGGCCGAGGCCATGAACTGGCCGGCGTCGCGGCCCGGGCGACTCCTCTTCACGAGCGCGCTGCCCGGCGGAGGCACCCTGGACGTGCGCGGCACCGTCCAGCTGGGACCGCTGCGCGCCGACGCCCAGGTGAAGGTGGCGGGCGCGGACCTCTCTCGCGCCAACCGTTACGCCGCCACGATCGCCAGCATCGGCGGCGTCGGCGATGTCGACGCGCGCCTGGTCGGCACCTGGGATCGCGCGCTTCGGCTGGCCGTCACCGGCACCCTCGGCGCGAGCCGCGTCACGCTCGCCGATTCGCGGACGCCGTCGGCGCCGCCGGTGCTGACGGCCGAGCGCGTCGAGGCGACGGGGCTCGACTACGAATGGCCGGCCCGTCTCACGCTTGCGTCGCTGCGCGTTCGCCGGCCCTCGGCCGTCGTCGAGCGTGATCCGGCGGGCGCCCTCACGCTCCCGGGGCTCTTCGCCCGCCAGCCGGCCACCGGCGACGTCGAGACGCCCGGCGCTGCCAGCAGCGTGACGCCCGACATCTCCATCGGCGAGCTGCGCGTCGACGGCGGTGCCGTGACGCTCGTCGACAACACGGTATCCCCGGCTGCGCGCGTGCCGCTCACCAACGTCACGCTCGCCGTGCGCGACGCCACCTGGCCCGTGCAGGCTCCCACGCGTGCGGAGCTCAGCGCGGGACTGCCGGGCGGCGGCCTGCTGAGCGTGACCGGAACGGCCGACGTCGGCGGCCAGCGGGCGCGGACCAAGGTCGCCCTGAAGAACGTGGACCTGGCGCAGGCCCAGCCCTTCCTGCCGTTCCGCGGGCAGGTCAGCGGGCGGCTCGACGCCGATCTCGACGTCCGGGGCGGGCTCGAGCCGCTGCGCCTCCGCGTCCGCGGCGACATCGTGCTGAGCGAAGCTGGCGTCGAGGATCTCGGCCAGCCGCTGCTCGCCGTCGAGCGGATCGGTCTCAACGGTGTCGATTTCCGCTGGCCGCTGCGCCTCGAAGTGGCGCAGCTCAGCGTCCGCCGCCCGTGGGCGAAGATCGCGCGCAACGAGCGCGGCGAGCTGACGCTGCGCGCGGCCTTCCTCGCCCGTCGGGGCCTCGGCGCCGGCCTCCCGCCGGCGGAGGCGGGGGCACCGGCGCCGACGCCCGAGATCCTCATCAAGCGCACGCTGATCGAGGAGGGCGCGACCTCCGTCATCGACGATTCGGTCGAGCCGGCGGCGCGCTTCGAGATCCGCGGCACCCGCGCGGAGGCGCAGAACATCGCCTATCCGGTGAAGCTGCCGGCGCGGGTGACGGTGGCCACGCCGATGCCCGGCGGCGGGCGGCTCGAAGGTCGAGGGACGTTGCGCGTCGATCCCGGCCGCCTCGATCTGCGCGCGAGGTTATCCGGGGTCGCCCTGGCTCCCGCGCAGCCGTACCTGCCGGTCCCGGCGCGCGTCGCCGGCACCCTCGACGGCGACGCGCGCGTCGCGGTGACGTTCGAGCCGCTGGCCGTCAGCGTGCGCGGCAACGCCGCCCTCGGCGATCTGACGGTGGGCGACGAGCATCGCGCGCTGCTGACCGCGGGACGGGCGCAGGCGCGAGGCGTCGACGTCGAGTGGCCGGGCCGCGTGCGCGTGGAGAGCATCGAGGTCGAGAAGCCCTGGCTCCTCCTCGAGCGCGACACCACGGGGCGGCTCGCGCTGTTGAGCCTCCTGACCCCGCGGGCGTCGGCGCCGCCGGCACCGCGGTCCGACGACAGCGCGAAGCCGCGGACGCCACTGCGCGTCGACGTCGGCACCGCGAGCGTGAGCGACGGCTTCGGCCGGTTCGTGGACCGCGTCCCCGAGCCGGACTTCGCCGAGGAGCTTTCGGCCGTGAACGTGACCGTGACGGGCTTCAGCACCGCCCCCGGCACCGTCGCGCGCGCCACCCTGCGGGCCACCCTCGGACCGAACGCGCCCCTGGCGATCAGCGGCGAGCTGACGCCGCCGACGGGGCCGCGCCGTCTGGATCTGCTGCTCACCGTCGGCGATTACCAGGCCCCTCGCGCGAATGCCTATCTCCAGACGCTGTTCGGCTGGCGTGCGCGCCAGGGCGCCATCACCCTGGCCGCGCACTACGTCGTCAACGGCGACGAGCTGGAGGCGGCCAACGACGTCGGTGCCGCCGATCTCGTCGTCGAGCGGGCGCCCGGCGGCCAGCCGCCCAAGTGGCCGATCGGCCTGCCGCTCGATACCTTCGTCTCCCTGCTGAAGAACCGCGACGGCGACATGCAGCTGTCGGTGCCGATCCATGGCACGCTCTCCTCTCCCAAGTTCGAGCTCGGCGACGCCATCGCGACCGCGCTCCGCGGCATCGCGGTCAAGACGGTGACGCTGCCGTTCAGCCTCGTCGGCCGGGTCTTCGTCGACGAGAACGAGCGTGTCGAGTCCCTCCACGTCAATCCCGTCCTGTTTGAGCCCGGAACGGCGACACTGGCGCCCGGCATGGCCGAGCATGTCGAGCACCTGGCCGTCTTCCTCCGCGACAAGCCTGCCGTGCGCCTGCTGCAGCGTCCGGTGCTCACCGTCGACGACGTCACCCGTCTCAAGCGCGTGGCCCTGCGCGAGCGCGTCCGCGCCGCGGCCGGCGAGCGGACGGCGACGGCCATGCGGGACGCCCTGACCGCACTGTACGTCGAGAAGTTCCCGCGCCGCGCGCCGGCCGCGGTCGACGAGATGATCGCGGCGCTCGCGGAATACGATCCGCCGCCGACGGCGGCCACGCGCGCGCTCGCCGAGCGCCGCGTGCAGTCCGTGCGCGAGGCGCTCGGCGGGCGCGGCGTCGATCCGGGACGCCTGCCCGTGACCGACGCGGCGGCGGCCGTGGAAGCCGAGGGCACGGGGCGCGTCGAGTTCGAGATCACCGAGTAGGCCGCGCTACAATCGCGGCGATGACCGTCCCCCTCGTCATTCTCACCGACGTCCGCGATCCACGACCGCGCCGCGAGCTCCGCGTCGCGTCGGGGACGCGTATCCTCGCCGCCGCTCACGACGCGGGCGTCGACATCACCGCGACCTGCGGTGGCCGCGGTCGCTGCACGTCGTGCCGGGTGAAGTTCGTGGAGGGCACCATCCCGCCTCCGACGATCATGGACAAGGTCCAGCTCGGCGACGACCTCGTGCGGGAGGGTTACCGCCTCTCGTGTCAGTGCATGGTCACGGAGCCGGTGAGCGTCCAGGTCGCGCCGCCGCTCGACGAGCACTCCTTCCAGATCCTCGGCGCCGGCCCCGGGGTGCGCGCGAGCGCGCCCGCCGTCGTCATCGACGCCGGCATCGCCAAGGAGCTGGTGAAGGTCACGCTGCCGCGCGAGGAGCATCATCAGACCTCGGATCTCGAGTGCCTGGCCGCCGCCGTCGGGGTGGCGCCGGAGACCGTCGGTCCCAGCGTGCTGTCGACGCTGCCGCAGGTGCTGCGCGACGACCCGGCCGGCGTGACGGTGACGACGTTCCGGCCCGGCGGTCGCGCCGGGGCCGCCCGGCAGGTGATCGCGGTGGAGCGCGGCGACACCACCGTCCTGAAGTTCGGCCTCGCCATCGACATCGGAACGACCAGCGTCGTCACCACCCTCATCGAGCTCGAGTCGGGCGAGCAGCTGGCGTCGGTGTCGAGCCTGAATCCCCAGGCCGTCTTCGGCGGCGATCTGATGTCGCGCATCGCGTTCGCCCAGTTCAACCCGGCGAATCTCCGCAAGCTCCACACCCGGATCGTCGGCCTCCTCAACCAGCACGTCGCCGAGGTGTGTCGCGAGTCGGGCGTGGTGTCGAAGTGGATCTACAAGGCCGTGATCGTGGGGAACACGTGCATGCACCATCTGGCGCTCGGCATCGATCCCTCGCACGTCGGGCTCGCACCCTACGCGCCGGTGATGCGTCACGCCGCCACGTTTGCGGCGCGCGACCTCCCCCTGAAGATCGCGCCGGAGGCGCGCGTGTGTTTCCTGCCTCACGTGGCCGGCTTCGTGGGGGCGGACGCGGTGGCGGTGACGCTGGCGACGCGCCTCGCGGACAGCGACGCCCTGCGGATCGCCGTCGACATCGGCACCAACGGCGAGGTCATCCTCGGCTCGCGCGCGCGGCTGATGGCCTGCTCGGCGCCGGCCGGCCCCGCCCTCGAGGGCGCACAGATCCGCCACGGGATGCGGGGCGCCCTCGGCGCCATCGACCGGGTGACCGTCGACGACGACGTCCACGTCCACACGATCGGCGAGGCGCCGCCGCTCGGCATCTGCGGCTCCGGGCTCATCGATCTCCTGGCCGGCCTGCTGCAGGCGGGCGCGATCGACTGGACGGGGCTGATCGCCATGGACGCGCGCGCATCGCTGCCGCCCGCGGTCGCTGCGCGGCTCGTCATGCGCGGCGAGGAGCGCCAGATCATCGTCGTGCGCGCCGGCGAGGCGGGCGCGGCGAGCGAGATCGTGCTGACGCAGGACGACGTCCGCCAGGTGCAGCTCGCCAAGGGGGCGATCGCCTCCGGCATCGCGATGCTGCAGCACGTGGCCGGCGCGCCCGACGATCGCGTCGACGAGCTCCTCCTCGCCGGCGGCTTCGGCAATTACGTCTCCATCGCGAGCGCTGTGCGGATCGGCCTCATTCCTGCGCTCGGGATGAACCGGATCCGCTACGTCGGCAACGCCGCCTCCCTCGGCGCCCAGCTCTGCCTCCTGTCCGAGGCCGAGCGCGCCCGGGCGGTGGAGGTGGCCGCGCGCATCGAGCACGTCTCGCTGGCCGCCCATCCAGACTTCGAGGAGATCTTCGTGAGCGCGATGAACTTCCCGCGCCCGTGACGGCGCCGGTCATCGATGCTGGCATCGTCGAGCTCACGGCAGGACCACTCGCCTGCACCGTCGATGCCCGCTGGCTCATGGCCTACGCCGCCGCCGTCGGCGTGACGGACCCTCGCTACTACGACACGACTGCGCCGGGCGGACCGCTGGCGCATCCGCTGTTTGCTGTCTGCTACGAATGGCCGGTGGCGATCGCGCTGCGCGCCAAGGCTGTCGACGCCGCGCTGGCGCCGCTCGGCGTGCACGTGCTGCACAAGCTCGTCGTCCATCGGCCACCGCGCGCCGGCGACACTCTTCGCACCAGCGCTCGCGTGACGGCGGTGCAGCGCCGCTCCCGTGGCACGCTGGTCGTCGTCCGCTACACGACCGTGGATCGCACCGGCGTCCGCGTCACCACGACCGACTACGGGTCGCTCTACCGCGGCGTCGAGCTCCGCGGCGACGATGCGGGGCCGCCGTGGGAGGCCGCCGATGCTGATGGCGCCGTCCGCTGGACGGACGCGGTCGCGGTGGCGGCGCAGGCGGCGCATCTCTACACGGAGGGCGCGCGGATCCACAATCCGATCCACACGGACATCGCGGCCGCGCGGGCGGCCGGGCTGCCCGGCCTCATCCTGCACGGCACGGCCACACTCGCCCTCGCCGTGTCGCGCGTGGTCGCGCACGATCTGGGCGGCGACCCGAGACGCGTCCGCGGCGTGGCTGGACGCTTCACCGGCATGGTCACGATGCCGTCGACGCTCACCATCCGTGGCCGGAACGCCGGCGGCCCGCGGCTCGCCTTCGACGTGCTGGACCCCGGCGGCCGGCCGGTGCTCTCGGGCGGCGTCGTCTCGCGATGAAGCAGATGACTCGGCGCGAGCGCCTGCAGGCGGCGATCAACCGTCAGCCGACGGATCGGGTCCCGTTCGCCGTCTGGCGGCACTTCCCCGCCGTCGATCGCTCGCCGGCCGGCCTCGCGCAGTCGACGCTCCGGTTCCACGAGCACTACGGCTCGGATTTCTTGAAGATCACGCCGCGAGGCGGATATGCCGTCGAGGCCTGGGGCTGCGTCGAGTCCGAGCAGGAGCTGCCGACGGGGAATCGTCCGTGCGCGTCGTGCGCGGTGAAGGACCCGGAGGACTGGAAGCGCATCCGCGCGCTCGATCCCGCGAGCGCGTCGGGCTGGGTCGAGGAGCTCGAGACGATCATCCGGCTGGGGTTCGATCGCCGCATCGGCGATGCGCCCGTGCTCCCGACCCTCTTCTCGCCGCTGTCGCTGGCGCGCAAGCTTTCGGGAGCTCGCCTCGCTCACGACCTTCGCGAGCATCCGACCGCGGTGATCGGCGCTCTCGAGGCGATCACCGACACCGTCATCAAGTTCGCCGAGGTCGCCCTGCGCGAAGGCGTCTCGGGGATCTTCTACTCGATCCAGACGGCGAGCCGCAGTGTCCTCGACGAGGAGCAATACGCGCGCTTCGGGGAGCCCTACGACCGGCGCATCCTGGCCGAGGTCCATCCCCGCTCGTTTCTGACGATCGTGCACTGCCACGGCGACGCGCTGATGTTCGAGCGTCTGGCGCGCTTGCCCGGTCACGTCTGGAACTGGGACGATCGTGCGAGCGGTCCCCGGCTGGCCGACGCGCGCGGCCTCGTTCCCGGCGCCGTCTGCGGCGGCCTCGATCAGGCGCGCACCCTGCGCCACGGCACCCCGGAGGCGGCGGTCGCGGAGGCCCGGGAGGCGGCGGCGAGCGTCGGCGGCGCCGGCCTGATCGTGGCTCCCGGCTGCGTGCTGCTCGCGGGAACGCCAGACGCCACGGTGGCGGCGGTGGTCACGGCGCTGGGCGGGCCATTGAAGCCGATCCCCGGATTGAAGCCTGAAGCCTAGGCGGCGCGCTTGCGGGCGGGGGGAACGCTCGGCATGTCTGCGACAGGGACGCCGAGGCGCGGGACCGCTCGCCTGACCGTCAGGCGCGATTCGCGCCAGCGGTCGATCCAGGCCACCAGCACGCCCACGACGGCGGCGAAGACGCACGCCGCGAGCACGAACGTGAGGCTCATGCCGACAGCGGTTTCATATTCCGTGCCGGCGACGACTCGTTACAACTGAGATGAATCGACCGCGTCCGGTAGGCCGTTACCTCATCGAGGTAGAAATTTCGTCACCTGGCCACGTTGAACCGGAAGTGGCAGACCTCGCCGTCCCGGACGACGTAGTCCTTCCCCTCGAGCCTGAGTTGGCCCCGCGCGCGAAGGTCCGCGAACGAGCCGTTGACCGCAACGAGGTCGTCGTAGCTGTGCACCTCGGCCCGGATGAACCCCCGGGCGATGTCGGAGTGCACCGTCCCCGCCGCGTCCTGGGACCGCGTTCCCGCCGGGATCGGCCAGGCGCGGACCTCGTCCTCGCCGCAGGTGAAGAACGAGATGAGGCCGAGCAGCGCGTAGCACTCGCGCAGCACCCGGCGGATGGCCGGCTCGGCGAGACCGAGATCGCCCAGGAACGCCTCCTGTTCGGCGCCTTCCAGTCGCGCGATCTCGGTCTCGATCACCGCCGACACCCACCCCACGCGTGTCCGCGGCCGTCCGGCCACCTCCGCCAGCTCGAATCGCTCCACCACCCGCTCGCCGTCGGCGATCGCCTTCTCGTCGAGATTGACGATGTGGGAGATCGGCTTCTGCGAGAGGAAGGTGAAGCCACGCACCGCCTTGGCCTCTTCGGGCGCGAGCGGCACCGCGCGCAGCGGCGTCTCGGCCTCGAGGGCCGCCTTGAGCCGCCCGAGGATCTCGCGCTCCTTCACCTCCGCGTCCTTGCGCTGCTTCTTGATCGAGACCTCGAGCCGCTCGAGCCGGCGCTCCACCACCTCCAGGTCGGCGAGGATCAGCTCCGTCTCGAGATCGAGGATGTCGCGACGCGGATCGGGCGCACCGAGGGCGTCGTCGACGAAGGCGCGCACGACGTGCAGCAACGCGTCGGCGTTCCGGAACTCCTTGGTGTCGAGGGCGGCGCGCTCACCCTTGGCGATGCCGGCCAGGTCCACGACCTCGAACGTCGCGTACGTCGTCTTCCGCGGCTTGAAGAGCTCGTGCAGGCGATCCACGCGCTCGTCGGGGACCCGGGCCACGCCCGTGTGGAGCTCGGCGCGTCCGCTGTCGTAGCGCGACGTCGCCACGCTGGCGCCGGTGAGGAGGTTGAACAGCGTCGTCTTGCCGCTCTTGGGAAGGCCGATGAGACCGATCTTCATTCCTCGATTATAGAGGACCGCCTTGACCGTATAGTGAAAGGCCTTGATCGATCGCAAGGACGTCGACGCCACCGGCGCGCTGCTCGCGCTGCTCACATCGGTCTTCTGGGGCGCCAACACCGTCGCGATCAAGCTCGGCCTTGCCGACGCGCCGCCGCTGCGTCTGGCGTGGATGCGGTTCGTCGTCGGCGGGGCCGCCATCGCCATCTGGGCGTGGACCACCGGCCGCCTCGCCGGCCTGCGCATCGCACGCGAGGAATGGCGGCCCATGCTGATGCTCGCGCTGATCTTCACGGCGCAGATCGGCAGCATGAACATCGGCACCTCGCTGACGAGCGCCGCCCACGCGAGCATCTTGCTGAATCTCTACTCGGTGCACACGGTCGTGCTGTCGCACTTCCTGATTCCCGGGGACCGGCTGACCGTCCGCCGGATAGCCGGGGTGACCATCGCCTATGCCGGCATCGTCGTGCTCTTTACCGGCCAGGCCGGCAGCGGCGCCGCCTCGCTCCTCGGGGACGCCATCGTCTTCGTCAGCGCCTTCCTGCTCGCCGAGCGGCTCGTCTATCTCGCGCGCGCCCTGCAGCAGCTCGATCCCGTCAAGCTGCTGCTCTCGCAGGCCGCCGTGGGCTCCGCGCTGTTCATGCTCGGTTCCGCCCTCACGGAGTCGGCGCCCACGGCGTGGACGCCACGCCTGGTGAGCTCCATCGCCTACCAGGGCGTCCTCATCGCCGGGTTCAACTTCGTGGTCAACCTCTGGCTCTTGCAGCGCTATCGACCGAGCAGCCTGGTGCCGTTCTTTCTCACGCAGCCGCTGTTCGGTGTCGTGGCCGCCGCCCTCCTCACCGGCGACCCGCTGACCTGGGAGCTGCTGATCGCAGGCGTGGCCGTCGCCATCGGCATGGGGCTGACCACGCGCTGAGGCCGGTATAATCCGGTCATGCCGAGCCGCCCGGCGCGCAGCCTCGACGCGGTTCCGAACCCGCATCCCGACCGTGACTACGAGGTGGCCATGGCCGTCCCCGAGTTCACCTGTCTGTGTCCGATCACCGGGCAGCCGGACTTCGCCACGATCCGCATCCGCTACGTTCCCGACCAGCACCTGGTGGAGCTGAAGTCCTTGAAGCTCTACATGTGGTCGTATCGCGACGAGGGGGCCTTCCACGAGGACGTCACCAACCGCATCCTCGACGATCTGGTGCACGCCGTACGGCCGCGATGGGCGGAGGTGACCGGGGACTTCAACGTCCGCGGCGGGATCAAGACCGAGATCCGCGCGACGTTCGGAAAGAGGCCCGAGATTCCGTAATTAGGGTTCGCCGATGCGCCTCTGATATAACGCTTAAGTGCCTGTTTCGATTGCCGCGCTGCTGCTCGCCGCCCTCCTGTCGCTTGTCGTCGCCGCCCCCACCCATGCGCAGACGACCGAGGCGGACGTCTACGTCGCCCAGGCCATCCTGGATTTCGACGACAAGCGCTACGAGGAGGCGCTGAAGAACCTCCAGGAAGCGCTGAAGCGCGAGCCCGATCACGTGGAAGCGCTCTACTACGTCGGCGTGGTGAACATGGCGCTGCGCCGGCCGGCCGACGCCGTGCCGTATCTGGTGCGCGCGCAGACACGCAGCCCGACCGACCCGGCCATCGCCTTCCAGCTCGGGCTGGCGTACTTCGCCCAGCAACGGTACGACGACGCGGAGCCGCTGCTCGAGCGCGTGTTCCGGACAGATCCGACGCTCGATGGGCTCAGCTACTACGTCGGCTTCATGCGCTATCGCAAGAAGGACTATCGCGGCGCGCTGGCGGCGTTCCGGGCGGGCCGAACGTCCGACCCCCAGCTCCAGCAGCTCACGCGGTTCTACGCCGGCCTCGCCCTGGCCGCGCTCGGCTTGCCCGCGCAGGCGTCGGCCGAGGTCGAACAGGCGCTGCGGCTGGCGCCGGGCTCCGCGTTGACGGGACCGGCCGAGCGTCTTCGCGACACCATGCGGGCGGCCGCCGAGCAGGGCCGTCGCCTCAGCGCCGAGGTCCGGCTGGGATTCCTCTACGACGACAATGTGATCGTGCGGCCATCCCCCAGCGCGACGGAGCAGCCGCTCGTGTCGATGCTGCGCGACAAGCGCTACGATTCGGTCGGCGAGCTCTTCGGCGCGCAGGTCAATTATCTCTGGTGGCAAACGGAGACGTGGGAGTCGTCCGTCGGCTACTCGTTCTTCGGGACGTACAACAACGAGCTGACGTCGTTCAACATCACCGATCACCTCGTCACCGGCACCCTCACGTACAAGACCGCCCTCGCCGGCATGCCGCTCCAGACCGGGCTGCAGTACGGCTGGGACATGCTCTATCTCGACGACACGGAGTTCCTGCGGCGCCACACGGCCACCCTGACGGCGCTGGTGGTCGAGAGCGATCGCCACCTCACCCAGGCGTTCTTCCGCTACCAGAACAAGGAATTCTTCGAGAGCGCCCCACGCCCCGATCCCGACGAATTCCGCGACGCCGACAACTTCATGGGCGGCATCCTGCACCTGCTGCGGTTCGCTCACGATGCCCACCTCATCAAGGGCGGCTATCAGTACGACGTGGAGGCCGCGCAGGGACGCAACTACAGCTACCACGGCCATCGCTTCCTGCTCGGCGGTCAGTACACGCTTCCGTGGTACGGGATCCGGCTGTTCTACGATTTCGACGTGCACGTGCGCGAGTACGACCATCGCAACAGCCTGCTGCCGACGTATGCGCCGGGGCGGAGACGGCGCGCCGACGAGGAGTACAACAACACGGTGCGCGCCGAGCTCCCCTTCGCCGGGCCGAGCCTCTGGGGCCATTCGACGCGGATGACGCTGTCGGCGTCCTACCAGAACACCGTGGCGAACTCGAACATCGAGATCTTCGAATACACGCGCAACGTCTACTCGCTGTCGCTCTCCTGGGCGTACTGACTCGCTCGAACCGTAGTAGCATAGCCGTCGATGGAGCTGATCAGCCGCATCCTCGACGGCTCGATCCCCGAAAGCCTGCGCGCCACGTCCACGGCGGCCCGCTTCTTCGGCGGGCGCGTCACCCAGGACGACAAGATCGCCCGCCTCGAGGCGGTTCCGCTTCTCGCCGAGTGCAGCCGCCGCCAGCTCAAGGCGGTGGCCCGCATCACCGAGGTCATCGAGGTGCCGGCGGGGACGGTGCTGGCCCGGCAGGGCGAGCCAGGAAACGAGTTCTATCTCATCGTCGACGGCAGCGCCCGGGTGGAGGTGTCGCCGCGCAAGCGCACGCGGCTGGCGCCCGGCGCCTTCTTCGGCGAGATGAGCCTGCTCGACGGCGGCGAGCGCTCGGCCACGGTGATCGCGGAGACGCCGATGCGTCTGCTCGTGATCAAGCGGCGCGACTTCGCGACGCTCTTGCGCGAGGCGCCCGAGGTGACGCAGAGCATCCTGGCCACGCTGTCACGACGGGTACGGCAAGCGGAGCAGGCGCTCGGCTGAGCGGCACGAAGGGAGTACGGCGCCCCCTCCGTGCCGGAGACAGATCAGCGGGGCAGCGCCGCCGGCGATGCCGGCGTGAACGTGAAGTCGATGACGACGTTGTCCCCCTTCTTGATGCCGGTCTGGTTCGCACCCTTCATCGGAATCTCGAACCGCTCCTTCGCCGTGCGAACCTTGATCTCGTTGCGATCGACCTCGTCCACGGTGCCGCTGACCGTCTGCCGGTAGCCCGCGACGGCCGTGGCCGGCTGCTGCACGAGGACGTAGCGGCCGTCACGCAGCTCCACCAGCTGACCGTTGTGGAGAACGACCGGCGTGCCCGGCTGCACGGACGTGTAGGTGACCGGTTGACCGTTCACGTACACCATCGAATCGGCCGGCACCTGGTACATGCGGCCGTCGCTCATCACGATCACCCGCTGCGGCGCGTCGACGCGCGTGACGGTCCCCTGATACGTGGGCGCCGGCGGCGTGCCGACCGTGTTCGACGGCGAGCTGCCGTAGACGCGATTGTCCGCGGGGTCGACGGAGGCGCAGCCGGTCACGGCGACCAGCACCGCCAGCGAGACGATCACTCCCAGACGTGAAACCATGGTAGTTCCTCCTCGTCCCGGCTCCAGCAGCAAGCGCATTGCCAGCGAAAGCGCGTCAACGGTCCGGCCTGACGCTCTGCGCCTGGAACGTCCCGCCGTCGCCGGCGGAAGTGCCGGTGACGGTGACCGCGTCGCCGGGACGCACCGACGAGGCCACCGATTGCCGATCGACGGCGCTCGTGTCGACGGTCACCGTCTTGCCGTCCCTCGTCTGCAGCGTGAGCGTCGAGACGCCGATGGTCTCGACCTTGCCCTGCACCGACTGATCGACCGATGTCGGGGACGGCGAGGCCGAGGGCTGCGCGGTTCCGGGCTCGAGCCAGACGGCCTGAATCTCCTGCTTGGAGCCTTGTTCGTAGTACAGCGTCGCCGGCTGGTTCGGCGCGAGATACGGCAGCCCGTGGACTCTCGAGACGTCGACGGGCAACACGAGGCCGTCGCCGGTCTTGAAGAGGATTCGCTGCTTGCCGCTCTCCTGCACGGTACCACTCAGCCGCTGGAAGGTCTCGCCGCGCTTGGCGGCGGTGTCGGCCTGGATCTCGGTGGCCGTGAGCACGTCGCCGGCGCCACCGCGCGCGGTGACGGTCACCGCCTGACCGGGCGCCAGCGGCGTGCGCGAGCCCGGATCGACCGAGGCGACGTCGACCCGATACGTGTTCCGATCGTCGGTCCGCAGCACGACGGTGTTTCCGTCGCTCACGACGACGCTGCCGTGCAGCGTCCGGCTGCCGCCCCCGAGCAAGCCGCCCAGCGTGTCGAGGACGCCGCCGAGGCCGCCGCCGCTCTGCTGCGCGAGCGCGGGCGTGGCGAGCAGGGCGAGAGCGAGGACCGCCATTGTAATGATCGCTTTCGTACGCATACGGGCACCTCCCCGCGGAGGTGTGGCAAATGCGGTGCCGGCGGGCTCAGCCGGCGAGGGCCAGGAGCACCATGCCGACCAGCATGACGACCGCGCCCAGCGCCGATTCGCGCACGCGCTGCGCCTCGCCGAAGACGAGGACGCCGATGGCCATCGCAAACAGGATCTCGACCTGCTTGACCGCTTCGACGTACGACGAGAGCGTGAGCGTGTACGCCTTGCCCTGCAGGATGGTCGTGAGGGCGGCGAAGAGGCCGAGCGCCGCGAACTCCCGCCAGTGGCGCGGCACCGCGCGAAAATGTCGCGCGGAGGTGCGCACGGCCAGCACCGTCATCATGACGCTGGCGACGAGGTAGCCGCCGAACGTCCCCATGGCGGCGTTCGAGGCGAGGATCGCCTGCTTGATCGTGATCACGCTCGGGGCGTAGAGCAGGGCCGCCAGCAGCGTGTACCGCTGACCGCGATCGGTCACGAGGACGGCCAGCGGCGCCCACGGCGAGATCCGCGCGCGACGAATGTTGAGCAGGTAGACGCCGACCGCGCTCAGCAGGACGCCCGCGATGCCGAGCCGGCTGGGACGCTCGCCGATCGTGACCCACGCCATCCCGAGGAGCACGAGCAGGCTCACCTTCCACAAGGCGGTGACCAGCGAGATCTCCGAGGCGTGCAGCGCTTTCGACAGCGCCAGCGTCGACAGCGTCTGGCAGACGCCGAACACGACGCACCAGCTCCAGAAGCCGGGCTTCAACGCCGGGAACCCGCCGATCGCGCAGGCGGCGAGGGCGAACGGCAGCAGGAACGTGAAGCGCCCCCAGACATTGATGTACTCGTCGAGCGCGTGTCCGAGTCGCTTCATCGATGTGTTGCGCAGGACCTGGAAGAGCGCCGCCGCCAGCGAGAGGAGCAGCCACATGGCGCGCGATTGTAGCGTGGGTCAACGACCGGCGAGGAACTCCTTCAACACGGCGTTGAACGCGACCGCCTGGTCGACGTTGGTGGCGTGTCCGGACTCCTTCACGTCGACGTTGGCGATCAGCGAGCTTCGAAGATGTGGATACGATCGACGGGCGTCGGTGCGGCCTCGAATGGCGCCATCGCGCCCGCCGCCTTGGCCGCGCTGGACTCGGGTGAGGTCGCGCGCGTCGCGGGAGCGTCGCCGAACACGGTGCCGCACTCGGTCTTCGTCTTGTACGCGCCATAGCCGGCGCCGATGGCCGCACCGGCAAGACCACCGATCAGCGCGCCCTGCCCGGCGCCCTTGCCACCTTTCGCGATCCCGCCGCCCACGGCGCCGAGCCCCGCGCCGAGCAGTGCGCCGAGCGCCCCTGGCTTGGCGATGCGCGCCGCACGCTCGCCGCCCGTGTCACAGTCCGGCGCCATGGTGGACGGCGCCGCCGCGGGCGCGGTCGCCGCCGGCCGCGTCGCCACCGGGGTGGCACGCGGTGCGACCACTCGCCTCGAAACGGGGGCAATACGCACGATGGCGGCGCGGGGCTCGGGCGCCGCCGCGGGCGTCGGCGGCGTCGACTCCGGCTGGCTCAGCGGCGGGCGCAGCAAATACGCCGTGGTGAGGGTCGACGTCCCCGCGATCGCGGCGAGCGCGAGGAGACCGAGGGTCGCCACCTTCCAGGGGTTCTGCATGTCCGCCTCCTTGCTGCCTGAGACGAGTGGGCCCGGCGCTTCATTCGCGCTGAAGCCGCGCGGTCCGACCGCGCTATCATGACGCGCCATGGAGACCGTCTATCAGGCCTTCAGCGCGACGGCCGCAGTCGCCGGCGACCACGTCTTCTTGTGCGCGCCGCCTGCGCCCGAGCGCGCCTATCATCCCGAGGGCGTCGAGTTCACCTACGCGGCCACGCGCGTGCAGGTCGAGCGGCTGCGCACGGCGTACGCCGACGCAGGGTTCGGCCACGGACATCGCGTCGCGCTGCTGCTCGAGAACCGGCCCGAGTTCTTCTTTCACTACCTGGCGCTGAACGGCCTCGGCTGCGCCATCGTGCCGATCAACCCCGACTATCGCCACGAGGAGATGCTCTATCAGATGGAGCACTCCGAGGCTGACCTGGCCGTCGTCATCAGCGCCCGCGCGCCGGATCTCGAGGCGGTGGCGCGTGCGCGCGAGCGGCCGCTTCCCGTCGTCGACGTGGGGCGCTGGCCCGACACCCTGCCGATGCCGCGCGTGGCACCACGCGGCGGCGAGCCCGGCGCCGACAGCGAGTGCAGCTTGCTCTACACGTCCGGCACCACCGGGCGCCCGAAGGGCTGCATCCTGACGAACCTCTACTACCTCACCTCCGGCGCGTGGTACCGGGACATCGGCGGCCTCTGCGTCATCGAGCGGGGGCGCGAGCGGATCCTGAATCCGCTGCCGCTCTTTCACATGAACTGCCAGGGACTGACGGCGACGTGCGTCATGCTGACCGCGAACTGCCTGGTCCTGCCGGACCGTTTCAGCCCCACGCGCTGGTGGAAGGACGTGGTCGCGACCGGCACCACCATCGCGCACTACCTCGGCGTCGTGCCGCCCCTCCTGCTGAACCAGCCGGTGGTGCCCGAGGAGCGCCAGCACCGCGTGAAGTTCGGCGTCGGCGCCGGCGTGGAGCCCGAGCTGCATGGAGCCTTCGAGACTCGCTTCGGCTTCCCGCTGCTCGAGGCGTGGGGAATGACGGAGACGGGCCGGATCACCCTCGTCAACCGCGAGCCGCGCATGATCCACACGCGCGCCTTCGGCCGTCCGTTCGGTGGCCTCGAGGCCAGGGTCGTCGACGATCAGGACCGCGAGGTGGCGCGTGGTACCGAGGGCGAGCTGCTGGTGCGCTGGGGCGGACCCGAAGGCCCGCGCCACGGTTTCTTCGCCGGGTATCTCAAAGATCAGGCGGCGACCGAGGAGGCCTGGCGCGGCGGCTGGTTCCACACCGGCGACGTCGTGCGCCAGGACGCCGACGGGATGCTGTACTTCGTCGATCGCAAGAAGAACATCATCCGGCGGTCGGGCGAGAACATCGCGGCCGCCGAGGTGGAGGCGATCATCCAGGCACACCCGTCGGTGGCGCAGGTGGCCGTGCTCGCCGTGCGCGACGAGCTTCGCGAGGAAGAGGTGATGGCCTGCGTCGTTGCCATGCCGGGCGTGACGGCGGGCGCGGCGCTCGCCGAGGAGCTCTTTGCATGGTGCATGGAGCGCGTGGCGTACTTCAAGGCGCCGGGCTTCGTCCTCTTCGTTCCGTCGCTGCCGACCACGGGCACCCAGAAGGTGCAAAAGGCGCAGATCTTCCCGCGCGGCGAAGACCCGCGCAAGCGGACGGGCGCCATCGACCTGCGGGAGCGGAAGAAGCGTGGCTAGGCGCGCTCGACGGTCGCGCTTCGCGACCGGACGAGCGCCTGCGCGACGTGACGGAGGATGTCGTGAGCCTGGAACGGCTTGGCCACGACGAAGTCGACGCCGGCCCCGGCCAGGCGCTCCGGATCGAGCTGGTCGCCCCATCCCGTCACGAAGCCGATCGGGATGTGCGGATGCCGAGCGCGGAGCCGGGCCGCCACGTCCCAGCCGGAGATCCCCGGCATCGAGATGTCGCTGAGCACGACGTCGACGGTCTGCCGCTCGCACTGCTCGATGCCTTCGAGCCCGTCCTTGGCGACGGTGACGCCGTAACCGGCCTCGCGGAGCATCTCGGCGAGGACGGCCTGGACCTCGGCCTCGTCCTCGATCAGCAGCAGCCGCGCCGGCCGCGGCGCCGGCGTGATCGGAAGGCCGATCACGACGTCGGGCAGCGTGACGGGGACGGGCAGGCGCAGGCGGAAGGTCGTCCCCTGCCCGGGCGCGCTCTCCACCTCGATCGTTCCGCCGTGGCGGGTGACGATGCCCCACGACACGGCCAGGCCGAGCCCGGTGCCGCGTGGCCCCTTTGACGTGAAGAACGGCTCGAACACGCGCCGCCGCATCTCCTCGGCCATGCCGATGCCCGTGTCGGTGACGGCCATGACCGCCCACTCGTCGACCGCGTCCAGTCGCACGCGACAGCCGCCGCCGGCCGGCATCGCGTCGACGGCGTTGTTGATGAGGTTGGTCAGGACTTCGCGCAGCTCCTCGGGGCGGCCGGCCACGGGCGGCGCCACGCCGTCGACGCTGAACTCGTAGGTCACGCCCTTCGCCTGGGCTTCGAGCTCCCAGCGCGGGCGCGTGAGCTCGATCACCTCGCGGGCGACCTCGGCGAGGTCGACGCGCTCGAACGCGCGCGTGCGTCGGGTGCGGGTGAACTCCTGGATGCGTCGCACGGTGTCGGCTCCGTCCTGCGCGGCGCGCCGCACCGCTTCCAGGTCGCGCGAGGTCTCACCCTCGCGCACGCGCCGCAGCATCAGCTCGGCCCGTCCCAGGATGACCGAGAGCAGATTGTTGAAGTCGTGCGCGACGCCGGCCGCCATCTCGCCGAGCGCGCGCAGCCGCTCCGTCTTCACCAGGGAGCTCTGGCTGCGCTCGAGGTTCTCGGCCATCCGCTCGGCGTCGTGCCGTCGCCGATTGGCCTCGGCGTAGAGCTGCGCCTGACGGATGGCGATGGCGGCGTGGTCGGCGAGCAGGCGGGCCAGCTCCTTCTCCTCCTCGCTGAATTCGTCGCGCGCGTCGAAGAGCACGGACAGCACGCCGACCACGTGGTCGCCGGCCACCAGCGGAATGCCGGCGTAGAACCGCACGTTGGCCAGCCGAACCAGCTCCGGGTTCAGCCAGTTCGCGGCGGTGCGCAGATCCGAGATGAACACCGGGGCGCGCGAGGCGTAGACCTGCGCGGTCACGCCCTGGCCGTGGGTGATCTCGGTCACACGACCGAGGCCGGCGCGGATGACCGGGTCGGTGGTGTAGCTGCCCTCGGCGCGCAGAACGCCGGCGGCGGGATCGTCCACCCACACGCGGCTGCTGCGGGCGTCGAGCAGCCGGGCGGCCGCCTCGGCCACGGCGCCGAACACCTCGTGACTCGACGCCGCCGACGTGATGAGGCGCGTGAGCGTGCTGAGCGCGGTGAGCTTCTCGGCGCGGGACTGTGCGCGGCGATAGAGGGCGGCGTTCTCGACGGCCACCGCCGCCTGCGCGGCGAACAGCTGCATCACGTCGATCTCGTCGTCGGAGAAGGGACCGGGCTGGTCGCGGTACAGCACCAGCGCCCCGAGCGGCCGCTCGTGCGCCAGCAACGGGACCGAGAGGACCGACCGGTAGCCCTCCGCCTCGACCTTCGCCCGTGTGGACGGCGTGAGGTCGAACTGCGGATCGTTCAGGAGGTCGGCCGACCACACCGGTCGGCGCTCGTGGATGGCGGCCGGCGTGGTGCCGTCACGCCAGTGGAGCGGGCGCAGTTGCTCCGTGAAGCTTCGGCTGAGGCCGCGCGCGGCGGCGAAGCGGATCACCGGCGTCGGCTCCGTCCGCTCCAGCAGGGCGAGCGACACACGCGAGGCACCGAGCAACAGCGACGCCTGCTCGACGATGCGCTCGAGCAGCGTCTGCACGTCGAGCGACGCGGTGATGGCCCGCGCGACGTCGAGGATGAAGTTGCCCTGGGCGACCCGGCGCCGGAGCGCGTGCTCGGTATGCTCGTGCTCGCGGCTGCGGCGCTCGGCCCGCGCCGTGCGCAACAGCGCGCGGGCGGTGGCCGTGAGCTCGCGCGCGGTGACCGGCTTGGTGAGGTAGGCGTCGGAGCCATCTTCGAGCGCCTGGCTGCGGTCGGCAGGCTCGATATAGACACCCGAGAGCATGAGGACGGGGACGGTGGCCGTCGCCGGCGTGGCCTTCAGGCGGCGGCATATCTCGCGGCCGGAGATGTCCGGCAGCTCGACATCGAGCACGACGAGATCCGGTCGCGAGGCGGCCAGTCGGAAGGCTTCCTCGCCGCTGCCGGCGGCCGTCACCGTGAATCCAGCGCTCTCCAGGGCGGCGCAAACGAACCGGCGAACACCGAGGTCGTCGTCCACGACGAGGGCCCGGACAGTCTCGGACTCCGCCATTCGATGATGATACGACGCCGGGTGGTCGGGGCGCTCGATCTAAGGCTGCGCGTCGCGACGGTCAGGCGGTGAGAAAGAGTCAGCCGCCACCTGTAGCAGGCGGTCTTCAAGGGGCGTGGCGCCGGGAGGCGGATCCCGCCGTCCCGGCGTCGTCATGCGTGGCTTACTTCTTGGCTTCCGCGGGCTTCTCGTCCTTCTTCTCGACGTTGGGCGCCGGGGCTTTCTCGGCCGGGGCCTTCTCGGCCGGCTTCTTCTCGGCCTTGGCTTCCTTCTTGGCGGGGGCGGGCTTCTTCGCCGCCGGCTCGGCCTTCTTCTCCGTCTTCTTCTCCATCGTCTCGGCCGGCTTCTTCTCTTCGGCCTTCGGCGCCGGCGTCTGCGCGTACACGGCCGTCGTCATCCCGAGCGCGAAGACGACGGCCACGATCCCTGCAACCGTTTCCTTGACCATGCCTGTGACCCTCCCTGTCCGCTGAACGTTGAACGGCGGGGGATGGTTCCGCGACACGGGGGTGTTGTCAGAATTGCCGCCGGGTCGAAGCGGCGGCAATCGCTGAAATGTCGCGTAAAACCGCGTTCCGCATAGTACGGTGGAAATGTAGGGGCTCAGCAAGGAGGCCAGCATGTTCGACGGCTCCGTCGGTGCCCTCTTCCTCGCCTATGCCGCCCGTCTCGTCGCCCGCGGCTACGTGCACAACTCGCTCGGGAACCTCGCCATCCGCGTCCCCCATCCCGAGCACGAGCATGGTGTCGTCTACACCAAGCACGCCGGCGTCTCGCTGGAGGAAGCAACGCTCGAGCATCTCGTCGTCACCGACGTGCCGACACCCCACCTGCTGTTCGGCAGCCGACCGACGAGCGTCGGTCACCAGCTGAACCGTGAGATTCTCCGCCTGCGTCCCGAGATCAACGCCGTCGTCCACGTCCATCACGACGAGAGCATCGCGTTCTTCGCCGGCGGCCGGCAGCTGCAGATTCTGTCCCTCGACTTCCCGCTGGTGATGGGGGCGCCGATCCACGTGCTGCCCTCGCACATCAACGTGGAGCTCGACGTGGCGCCGTTGCGGGATTTCATC
Source organism: Candidatus Rokuibacteriota bacterium (assembly GCA_044869815.1). GTDB lineage: Bacteria > Methylomirabilota > Methylomirabilia > Rokubacteriales > CSP1-6 > AR12. The sequence continues at coordinate 28,245 of JBIOXS010000166.1, forward strand.
GGCCGCACGAACGCGATCGTCATGGAGAGCCACGGGATCACCACGCTCGGCCGGACGGTGTCGGAGGCCTATCATCGCCTCAACACACTGGCCGCCGAGGTCCGCCGCAACATCACGGCGCTGGCGCTGGCGGCCGCCACCGGCGAGAAGCTCGCCGCCGTCGACGCGGAGTCCGTCGAGTGGGGCTACCGTCACGGCGACTCCGTGCTCTACCCCTGAGGGTCAGCGGTCGTTGAAGCGCCAGCGCTGGAACAGCCAGCCGCTGTCCGGCGCCGTGCGCCCCTCGGCCACGAGTCGGGCGCCTTCCGCCTCGAAGTCGAAGATCCTGAGCACGCCGGCATGCGCCGCCGCGTCGACGACCACGTCGGTGGTGGTGAGGAAGACCTCGTCGAGGATGCCCGCGCGCCGCAGCGCCAGCAGCACCGTCATCCCGCCCTCGCATGCCAGGTGGCGAACCTCGTGCTCGCGGAGCAGGCGCTCGTGCGCGCGACGGAGGGCGGCCGGATCCGGCACCCCCTCCACGAGCTTGGTGAGCCCCGTATCTCCGCGGCGGAGGAGCTCGTCGGCGCCGCGCGCGCTGGTGACGACGATGATCTCCACGCCCGGCGTGCGGAACACGAGGTTCCCGAGCGGCAGCCGCCCGTAGAGCGAGTACACGACGATTCGCGGATATCGCGACAGCCCGCGTCGACATCGGAAGTCGTCGAGCTCCGGCGCCGGCGGCTCGCCCGGCTCTTGCGGGAGCTGGACGAGCGCCGGCTGCTCTCGCAACGTCTGGGCGCCCACGCTCACGTCGCCGTAGCAGCGCAGCGCCCGCATCAGTCGCTTGTCGGCGAGGCGCTCCGGCCGCGTGGCGTCGCCGCCCAGCACGGCCAGAACCGGATCGTCGCCCTGATCGCGGCGCTGCCAGGCCACCACGCCGTTCCGCGACGCCACCATCACGCCAAAGACCCACGGACGGTCCGGCCACGGCGCGGGAAACCCGATGGCGGCATCCCGGGCCGGGTCCGGCGCGCCGCCACCATCGACCTCCGCCTGCCGATGCCAGGAAATCCGCGGCGCGTTCATGGCCTTCAGCGTGCCATGCACGCAAAGGCGCGTGGCGCGGCCGCGCATTGACGCGCCGGCGGCACCTGGTCGATCATTCCCGCGCCGCGACGAATACCGACAGGCACCGAACGGGGAGGATGGCTCGTGCACGATCTCGTCATCGACAACGCGAACATCATCGACGGAGGGGGCGACGCTGCGCGAGTGGGGGCGCTCGCCGTCACGCACGGGCGCATCGCGGCCATCGGCGACGATGTCGGCGCGGCGCGCGAGCGCGTCGACGCGGGCGGTCTCACCCTGGCCCCCGGCATCGTCGACATCCACACGCACTACGACGCGCAGCTGACCTGGGATCCCTACGCCAGGCCGTCGACGGCTCTCGGGGTGACCACCGTCGTCATCGGCAACTGCGGCTTCACCATCGCGCCGTGTCGGCCCGAGGATCGCGACCTCACGCTCCGCAATCTCACGCACGTCGAGGGCATGTCGCTCGAGGCGCTGCGCGCCGGCGTTCGCTGGGACTTCGAGTCGTATCCGGAATTTCTCGACGCCATGGAGCGCCGGGGCGTCGTCCCCAACGTGGGCGCCTTTGTCGGGCACTCCTCGGTGCGGACCTACGTCCTCGGCGGCGACGCGACGAAGCGTCCGGCGCGCGCGACGGAGATCGCCGAGATGCGGCGCATCGTCCTCGACGCCGTCCGCGCGGGCGCCATCGGGTTCGCCACCTCCACGCTCGAGCAGCACAACGGCGAGAACGGCGTCCCGATGCCGTCGCGGCTGGCTGACGAGCAGGAGCTCCGCGCGCTGACCGGCGCGCTCGGCGAGGCCGGTCGCGGAGTGTTCATGCTGACCAAGGGCATGACCTCGACGGTGCCGTGGCTCGAGGAGATCGCCGCCACGAGCGGTCGGCCGGTGATGATCGCCGCGATGTTCGTCGATCCCGGCGATCCGACGCGCGTGTTCAGGGAGCTGGCGGAGATCGAGCGCGCCCGCGCCCGCGGACGCGAGCTCTGGGCCCAGGTCGGCTGCTTCCCGCTCGGCATGGAGTTCACGCTGCGCCACCCCTATCCGCTCGAGGCCTTCCTCGCCTGGCGCCCGGCGATCCAGGCGGTCGGCGAGGCGGAATACGCCACGGTGCTCGCCGACCCGTCGTTCCGGGCGGCGCTCAAGGCGGAGGCGGCGATTCCGGGCGTGCCGAATCGCTTCAGCAACCAGACGTGGCCCCACCTGACGATCATGAGCGTGACGCGCGAAGCGCATCGGCCCCTCGTCGGGCGCAGCATCGCGGAGCTGGCGAAGGAGCGCGACCGTGATCCGTTCGACGTCCTCCTCGACTTCGGCCTCGACGGCGAGCTCGACGCGATGCTCGACTGCCGTCTGTTCAACACGGACGAGAACGAGGTGAGGAAGCTGCTGCGCCATCCGCACGCGGCCGTTGCGCTGTCCGATGCCGGGGCACACCTGTCCTTTCTCTGCGATGCCGGCTTCGGCCTGCACCTCTTCGGTCACTGGGTTCGCGACCGCGGCGACCTCACGCTGGAGGAGGCCGTCAAGCGCGTCACCCACGACGCGGCCACCGCCTACCGCATCAAGGACCGCGGACGGCTGACGCCGGGCGCGTGGGCGGACCTGCTGCTCTTCGACCCACGGACGGTGGCGCGCGGCCCGAAGCGTCGGGTCCACGACCTGCCGACCGGCGCCTCGCGCCTCGACACCGCCGGCGTCGGCGTGCACGGCGTGTGGGTCAACGGCGTGCGCACCGTCGACGAGCGCGGTGTGCTGACCAGCTGCGGACGACCGGGGCGAGTCCTGCGAGAGTTCGCGGACTAGTGGCCGACGGCGAGGAGGTCGGCGTCCACCATCATCCGGACGAGCTCGTGAAAGGAGTGCTTCGGGGCCCAGCCCAGCACGCGCCGCGCCTTGCTGGCGTCGCCGATCAGGAGATCCACCTCGGCGGGCCGCGCGAACGCCGGATCGACGCTCACGTGCCGCGACCAGTCGAGCCCCGCGTGCTCGAAGGCGACCTCGCACAGCTCGCGCACCGTGTGCGTCTCGCCGGTGGCGACCACGTAGTCGTCGGCCTTCGGCTGCTGGAGCATCAGCCACATGGCCTGAACGTAGTCGCCGGCGAAGCCCCAGTCGCGCTTGGCGTCGAGGTTGCCGAGGCGCAGATCGCGCGCGAGCCCGGTCTTGATGCGCGCGACGCCGTCGGTGACCTTGCGCGAGACGAACTGCTTGCCGCGGCGCGGAGACTCGTGATTGAAGAGGAGGCCCGAGCACGCGAAGATCCCGTACGACTCGCGGTAGTTCACGGTGATGTAGTGGGCGTAGGTCTTGGCCACCCCGTAGGGCGACCGCGGGTGGAAGGGCGTGAGCTCCGTCTGCGGGGTCTCCCGCACCTTGCCGAACATCTCGGACGACGACGCCTGGTAAAACCGGATGGAGCGGTCGGTGACGCGGATCGCCTCCAGCAGCCGCGTGGCGCCGAGCGCGGTGACCTCGCCGGTGAGGATCGGTTGCTCCCACGACGTCGGCACGAACGACATGGCGGCGAGGTTGTACACCTCGTGCGGGTCGATGTCCCGCAGCAGCATGATCAGCGAGAGCTGATCGAGGAGGTCGCCTTCCCGGACCTCGATGCGGTCCCGCAGATGGGCGATACGCTCGAACGACTCCGTCGACGAGCGGCGCACCATGCCGTAGACGCGGTAGCCCTTTTCCAGCAGGAACTCGGCGAGATACGATCCATCCTGGCCGGTGATCCCCGTGATGAGCGCGCGGCGCGGTGCGGCATGAGTCATATCCAGGATTCTAGCCGGAGCGCCGCCAAGGAGCCAATGAAATGACCCATACGCTGGACGAATTCGCCGCCGCCTGCCATCGCATCCTCGCCGCCGACGCCGGGCCGAGCGGACGCCAGCAGGTCTGCGCCCTCGTGCGCGAGCTGCTCGAGGACGACGCCTTCGTGGCCGCGCATCTGCCGGACGGCGCGCCCGAGCGGAAGATCCTGTACGAGGACGCGGAGCTGGGGTTCTGCATCCTCGCCCACGTCTATGAGGGCGCGCGGGAGAGCGCGCCGCACGACCATGGCCCGTCGTGGGCGATCTACGGCCAGGCCCGGGGCGAGACGCTGATGAACGACTGGGAGGTGGTGGAGCCGCCGCGGGCTGGCCGGCCGGGACGCGTGCGCCACGTGCGCGCCTACCGGCTCACGCCGGGGATGGCACACGTGTACAACGAGGGCGAGGTCCATTCGCCGAGGCGCGACGGGCCGACGCGCCTGATCCGCGTCGAGGGCCAGAACATGGACAAGGTGGGCCGTGGGTCGTTCACCACGGTATCCTAGCGGCATGACCACACCAGGCTCCCCGCCCCTCGACTCACTGCTCTCGACCCGCGCGCGCTATGCCGTTCCGTTGACGACGCCGCGGGCATCCATGCACCCGCTGTACGAGTTCGGCGGGGGATTTCCGGATCCCGCATCCTTTCCGTACGACGGGATGGTGGAGGCGACCGCACGGATGATGAAGGCCGAGGGCGCGGCGGCCATGACATACGGCGACCCGCAGGGCTACCTCGGGCTGCGCGAGCTGGTGTGTCAGAAGTACGAAATGTTCGAGTCGATGAAGGCGGCGCCGGAGAACATCGTGGTGGCCAACGGCTCGGGACAGGCGCTCGCGCTGGCCTTCAGCGCGTTCGTCGATCCCGGCGATCCGATCATCGCGGAGGCGCCGACGTTCTCGGGCTCCCTCAACACCATACGGCGGCACGGCCCGGAGATCCTCGACGTCCCCGTCGACGACGAGGGCATCGTCACCGACGCCGTGCGCGAGCGGCTCACGACGCTCCGCCGCCAGGGCCGGGGCTGCAAGCTGATCTACACCATCGTGAACTTCCAGAACCCGGCTGGGCCCAGCCAGTCACTCCGCCGGCGGCACGAGCTCATCGAGCTCGCCCACGAGTTCGAGACGCTCATCCTCGAGGACGACGCCTACGGAGAGCTTCGCTTCGAGGGACAGACGCTGCCCCCGCTCTACGCCCTCGACGGCGGCGGCCGCGTGATCCGGGCGGGCACGATCTCGAAGATCCTCGGCGCCGGCGTGCGTCTGGGCTGGCTGTGCGCGCCGCGCGAACTCGTCCCTTCCCTGCAGTCGTTCCTCTTCGGAGGCGGCACCAATCCGTTCATGTCGCGGGTGGCGACGTACTACCTGCGCGAGCACATGGCCGCCCATGTCGCGCTCCTGATCGACGTCTACCGCGCCAAGCGCGACGCGATGCTGCGCGGGCTCGACGAGGTCCTGGCCTCGACGGATGCGGTGATCAGCCGGCCGCAGGGCGGCTTCTTCCTCTGGCTCCGGCTGCCGAGCGGCGCCGATCCCCGGCTGCTGGCGGAGCGAGCCGTCGCCTTGCGCGTCCAGTACACGCCTGGGCCCGTGTTCTACGCCAACGGGGGCGGCGAGCGATACATCCGACTGGCGTTCTCGTTCGAGCCACCCGAGAAGTGCTACGAAGGCGCGCGGCGGCTCGCCCGCGCCGTGCTCGCGGGCTAGCGCCGGCGCGTCTATCGCGCTTCCAGGAAGGCGTCCTCGGGCAGCCGTGCGTGGACGCGGTCGCCGCTCGAGACCGGCGCGCGGCCGCGAACGCTCGCCAGCAGACGCGTCCCGTCGGTGAGCTCCAGCCGGATCTCGCTGTGATCTCCGAGGTACATGACGTCGGTCACGCGCGCGGGCAGGGCGTTCGGCGCCTCTCCTCCGACGCTCACGTGCTCGGGCCGGATCAGGAGACGCACGCGCTCGCCCGGCGCCGGCATGCGCTGCAGGCGAACCCGCAGCGTCGTGCCGGCGACCTCGACGGCCGACGGCCCCATCACCCGCCCGGCCAGCACGCTCGAGGCTCCCACGAAATCGGCCACGAAGGCCGTGGCCGGCCGCTCGTAGATCTCTTCCGGGGTGCCGAGCTGCTCGAGGCGGCCGCGGTGGATCACGGCCACGCGATCCGACAATCCGAGCGCCTCGTGCTGGTCGTGAGTCACGAAGACAGTGGTCGCTCCCACCGCGCGCTGGATCTCCTTCAGCTCGGCGCGCATCTCTTCGCGGAGCTTCCTGTCGAGCGCGGCCAGGGGCTCGTCCAGCAGCAACACACGTGGTCGGATGACGAGCGCGCGGGCCAGCGCGACCCGCTGCTGCTGTCCGCCGGAGAGCTGGGCGGGCCGCCGGTCGGCGACGTCGGGCAGACGGACGAGCTCGAGGGCCTCCGACGCCCGCACCAGGGCCTCGGCGCGCGGCACGCCCCGCTCGCGCAGGCCGAAGGCGACGTTGTCGCTCACGGTCATGTGCGGGAACAGCGCATACGACTGGAACACGACCCCGAGGCCGCGCTGCCACGGCGGCCGCCCCGTCACGTCGGCGCCGTCGATCAGCACGCGCCCGGCGTCCGGCGCCACGAACCCGGCGATGACGTTGAGCGTGGTCGTCTTGCCGCAGCCCGACGGTCCCAGCAAGGACAGGAGCTCTCCCTCGTGGACGGTGAGGTCGATCCCGTCCAGGGCGGTCGTCGCCCCGTACGTCTTGCGGACGCCGTCGAGCGTCACGACGGCCTTGCCGGCCTCGCTCACCGGTGGAGCTCGAGCCCGAAGATCCGGGACAGGCCGATGAGCCGCTCGGCGGCGACGACGGCGACGAACGTCGCGAGGATGAACAGCGTGGAGAGCGCGGCCATCGTGGGATCCGTGTAGTTGACGACGTACGTGAACATCGCCACCGGCAGGATCTCGGTCACGCGCGTGGAGACGAACAGGGAGACGACGAACTCGTTGATGGACACGATCACCGCGAACAGCGCCGCCGCGGCGAGGCCGGGCCTCAGGAGCGGCAGCGTCACCCGCCGGAACACGCGCGCCGGGCGGGCGCCGAGACTCGTCGCGGCGCGCTCGAGCGCGGGGTCGAGGCTCGCCACCGACACCGCCACCGAGCGGATGACGAACGGCAGCACGAGGATCACGTGAGCCACGATCAGCACCCAGCGGCTGGTCACCACGCCCAGCCCGGCGGCGAGGATGAGGAAGCCGAGCCCCGCCGCCACGCCCGGGACCACCAGCGGCGACAGCAGCACCGCGGACCAGACCGCCTTCCCGGCCACCGGCGCCCTCACGAGCGCGAGGGCGGCGGCGGTGCCCGTCGGCACGGCGAGCAGCGTGCTGGCGCCGGTGACGAGCAGGCTGTTGAGCGCGGCCTTCTGGAACTGCGGATAGGTCACGGCGTTCTCGTACCAGCGCAGCGAGAGTCCGTCCGGAGGAAACGCCATGATGGCGGTGGCGTTGAACGACATGACGATCACGACCAGGCTCGGGACGGTCAGGAACGCGAGCAGCAATACGACCACGGCCACCGCCATCACGCCTCGCTCCGCGCCAGCAGCCGGCCCAGCCCTCCCACCAGCAGCAAGGTGATGGCGAGGGCCAGGATCGCGAAGGCCGCGCTGCCCGGCCAGTTGAACGAATCGAGGGCGAGGTCCTTCACCACGTTGGCGATCATCTTCACGCGCCCGCCGCCGAGCAGCTCCGGCGTCGCGAACGCGCTGAACGTCCACGCGAAGACGATCAGGCAGCCGGAGACGACGCCGGGCAGCGAGAGCGGCAGCGTGACGCGCCAGAAGACGCGCGCCGGCCGCGCGCCCAGGCTCGTGGCCGCGCGCTCCACGGCGGGGTCGATGTGGGCGAGCGCGGCCGCGAGAATCAGGATCATGGTGGGCATCGAGAAGTGCACGAGCCCGATCAGCACCCCCGTCGGCTCGAACAGCAGCCGCACCGGCCACTGAACGAGCGAGTTGCCGAGCACCAGCATCCACGCGTACGTGCGAACGATGGCGCCGGTGAAGAACGGCGCCAGCGTGAGCGCCAGCAGCAGCGTGCGGACGAGACGCGCGCGCGCCCGCGCCAGCGCGTAGGCCACGGGGTACGAGGCGACCAGCGTGACGAGCGTGGTGGCGGCGCTCAGCAGCGCCGTGTCGGCGACGGCGCGAAGGTACTGCGGGGCGAGCACGGCGCGAAAGTTGGCGGCGGTCAGCTCGCCGGTGCGCAGCGAGCCGGGTACGAACTCCCGGACGCTGAGCTGAAAGAGGGCGCCGAGCCCGGCCGCGAAGACGACGATGGCGGCGCCGGCCGGCGCCAGCAGAAGGTAGGCGCGCGCGCTAGCGGGCAACGATGTTGGCGTTGAACCACTCTTTCCACTTGGGCAGCAGCGTCGCCCGTGTCTCGTCGTCGATGATGTAGCCGCGCTCCTTCCACTCCGCCGGGCTCGTGAAGACGCCGGGCTGCCCCTTGAGGGCGGCCGGCACCGTGGCCTTGAGGTTGGTGGGCCCCGCCTTGAACGACGCCACCAGCTGCTCCTGGATCTCCCGCGAGAGCAGCAGATTGATGAACTCGTAGGCGGCCGCCGTCTTCTTGCTTCCCGCCATCACCGTGGCCACGTCGATGCCGACGATGCCGGGCTTGTCCGTCGGCTCGACGATGGTGACGTTGAGCCCCTGATCACGGAGGTGGAAGGCGTTGATCGAGAGCATGACCTCCACCGGCGCCTCGCCCGTCTTCATGAGGTCCTGGCTGCGCGCGTCGGTGGAGAAGAAGGCGGCGATGTTCGGCTTGAGGCGCTTGAGCCGCTCCTGTCCCCGCTCCCACGTCTTCTCGTTGGCGCCATCGAGCAGCGCGCTGATGGTGATGATGTGCGAGGGATCGAAATCCGGCATGGCGATCTTGCCCTTGAGCGCGGGATCCCACAGGTCGGCCCACTTCGTGATCGGCGTCTTCACCTGGTCGGGACGATAGGCGATCGTGTAGACATAGGCCCAGCCGCCGATGCCGTAGTCGCTGCGGAACGCTTCCTTGGCGAGCTCTTTCGAGCTCGGCAGCCTGGCCAGATCGAGCTTCTCGAGCAGGTTGTCGGAGGCGTAGAGCCGCGCCACGTGCGACGTCGTGAAGGTGATGTCGACGAGCGGCGCCGCCTTCGCCACGCGAGCCTTGGCAAGCCGGTCGAGCGTGCCGCCGACCTCGAACTCAACGGGAATTCCCGTCTTCGCCGTGAAGGGCTTGGCCACGACGCGCTCGATCGTGTCCTTCCAGTTGCCGCCCCAGACACTGATGACGAGGGGGTCGGCCGCCCGGACGCCGCCCGGCACCAGCGTGGCCGCCACGAGCAGAAGCGATGCAAGGAGCGAACGCCAGGTCATCTGTCGCCTCCCGGAGCAGGGTCGCGAAGCGCGCCCATGATAGCGCGTCCGGGGGGCGACAGGTGGCTCAGGAGATGCGCGCGCGCGGCCCTCGCAGCAGCCGCCCCGGCAGGGCGCCGGTGGGCTTGCCCTCGCGCAAGACGGTCTCGCCGTTGACGACGGTGGCCGCGATGCCGCGGCAGCGCTGCACGAGCCGCTTGGCGCCGGCCGGCAGGTCGTTCACCACCTCCGGCATCTCGGCGGCGATCGTGTCGGGATCGAAGACGACCAGGTCGGCCGCCATGCCCTCGCGGATCAGGCCGCGGTCGGCAAAGCCCCAGTAGGTCGCCGGCACCAGCGTCAGCATGCGAACGGCCTCCTCGAGCGTGAACGCCTGCTTCGCGCGCACCCAGTGCGCGAGCAGATGGGTCTGGAGCGAGGAGTCCATGAGCTGCGAGACGTGGGCGCCGGAGTCGGAGAAGGTGACCACGGCGTGCTTTTCGCGCATCAGCTCGAGGGCGACGTCCTGATCCTCGTTCGCGATCGGCTGGAGGAAGAAGGCGTCGAAGTCACGCTCGAGCGCGATGTCGATCATGGCCTCGACCGGATCAGTACCGCGCTGCCGCGCCACCTCGGCGACCGAGCGGTGCGGTCCGTGCACGTCGTCCATCACGAAGAGCCAGTCGAACACGGCCGGCCGCGCCTCCGTGCCGAGCGGCTTGCCGTCGAACTTGGCGCGCGCGGCCTCGACGAGCTGCGGCCGCAGGCTGCGGTCGCTGAGTCGCTCCCGCTGCTCCGGCAGCGGCCGCTTGCGGATCTCGCGCCACACCGGGAGCTTGTCGAACGGCGTCTGGGTCTTGAACGACAGGATGGCCGACAGCGCCCGGCTGTGGACCTGCGCGAACATGCGGCCGCCGGCGGCCGTCGTCTCCTCGATGAGGCGTACGTACTCGCGCCAGATCCCCGGCGCGTCCTTGCGGCCGAACAGCCCGAAGGTGACGGGACGACCCGTCTCCACCGCGAGCTCGCGCAGGCGGCGGTGATAGTCGCGTCTCGCCTCGTCGCCGCCGGTGCTCCGGTCGACACCCTCGCCCGCCAGCTCGAAGATGCCGGCATTCAGCTCCCCCATCACGCCGACGAGGCGGCGGACCTCGTCCCAGGTCGCCATGCGGCTCGCCACCGGACGGCGATCCGGCGTCTCGTGGCTCGGCGATCGCGACGTCGTGAAGCCCATGGCGCCGGCCTCGATGGCGTCGCGCAGCTCGGCCTCCATGGCGCGCATATCGTCTTCGGTGGCGCCGCCGTCGAAGGCCCGCTCGCCCATCACATACGTCCGCAGCGCGGAATGGCCGAGATAGCCGGAGTAATTGATCCCCTTCGGCAGGCGCTCCAGCGTCTCGAGGAACTCGCGGTAGGTCGTCCACGACCACTCGATGCCCGCGTCCATCGCCTCCGCCGAGATGTCCTCCGCGCGCTCGAGATTGCGCATGACGAGGTGCTTGTCCTTTGACGAGCACGGCGCCAGCGTGAAGCCGCAGTTGCCCATGACGACGGTCGTGATGCCGTGCCAGCACGAGCACGTGCCGTACGGGTCCCAGAAGATCTGCGCGTCCATGTGGGTGTGGCCGTCCACGAATCCAGGGGCGACGACGTGCCCGTCGGCGTCGATGACCTCGCGCGCGCGCTCGCGGATCCGCCCGATGCTGACGATGCGGCCGCCGCGGACACCGACATCGGCGCGGAAGCGCGGCAGACCGGACCCGTCGATCACCGTACCGTTCTTCACGACGAGGTCGAACGCCATGGAGGGCCTCCTTGCTTGCCGGTATGGTACCGCAAGCGTGGCGCCCTTACCGGAATCTCCTATCGCCGCCCGCTCTTCTCGGGGCGCTCGATCCGTTCGATCTTCTGGACCTTTTCGATCTTCTCGGGTCGCTCGAGCTTCTCGGGCCGTTCGACGCGCTCCGGGCGTTCGACTCGCTCCGGCCGCTCCAGCCTCTCCGGTCGATCGACCTTCTCCGGTCGCTCGAGCCTCTCCGACCGGTCGAGCTTGTCCGCTCGGTCGAGCTTCTCGGGCCGCTCGAGTCGTTCGAATCGGCGCTCGGGCTGTCGGCTCTCGACGCGGTCGACCCTCGGCGGCTCTGGTGCCACGATCGTCACGGGTGGCGGCGGTTCTTTCGCATCGCGTTCCGCGACGATGTCCGTTGCCGGCGTGACGGCCATCGCCGGCGGTGTCTCGGTCTGGAGCTCCGGCTTGGGGACGACCACGGGCGCGGCGAGAATCGGGCTCGTCGCCGAGACTGAAGGCTCGTCCCGCCTCAGCGGCGGTGCGGCGACGGACACCGGGCGCTCGGCAGGTGCCGGCGGCTCGACTCCGGAGGCAGGCCCGACGGCCGCGCGGCTGCCGACGGAGCGAGTGGGCGGCGCGGCCAGCTGACGCGGCGGGTGCCGGGGCGGTGGCTCCCGCTCGTCGTGGACGGATGTCGCCGCGGGCGCGGTCGGAGGAACGCGGCGTTCAGAGCCGTTGAAACGTTCTGCAGCAGTTGGCGACACGGCCGCACGGATGAAGCCGTCGACTCGGTCGGCCAGCAGGGCGGCGCGAGCCGTCAACCGGCGCAGCAGCGGCCCGTCGTCGGGTGCCCGCGGTATCGGTGCCGGAGGCGCCGGTGCGCGGCCCAGACCCGCCACCGCGGCGGTGACCAGGACGCCGGTGATGACGAAGAACGCCGCGGCCGCCGCATGGCCGCGCCGAAGCGTCGCTCGGCGGCGGTCGCCGTCCGGAGCGCGCTCGTCCATGCTCGCGAGCCGGAAGCCGTCCCAGTAGACGAGGCCGCACATCACGAGCGCTCCGAGACCGGCCGACAGGAAGGCGCCCGCGAGGACCAGGAGGAGCGACTCGCTCATACCCGTCGCTCCAGCAAGGAGTGGGCCGCGCCTCAGCGCCGGGGTTGCTCCAGCTTCTCGAGCCTCGACAGGACCTTGTCGATATTACGATCGACCTCGGCCATGGCCCGCTGGGTGGCCTGCAGACGCTCGTCGACGTCGCGCAGCAACTCCTCGGCTGTCCGCGCACCGCTCGGCAGGGACGGCCCCGGCGCCGCGGGCGCAGAGGTCGCGATCCAGAGCGTCATGATTCCGAGCATCGCCGCGATGGCGAAGCAGGCAGCCGCCACGGCGTGAGCGAGGCGTGAGAAGACGACGCGACGGACGCTGATCGCCGACGGCTCATCGAGGGGTGACGCGAAGCCATAACGATAGGCCACGATCGCCAGCACCACCGCGCCGATTACGCAGGCCACGACGTTGCCCATCAGCGTGTAATGCGCCAGCGTCGCCATCGGCAGCGCGGTGGTCGGGCGCGCGGATCAGTACCGGCCGAACTTGTAGGACAGCTCGATGCCGAGGCCGAAGTCGGAGCTGCCGTTCGTGAGCCCGACGCTGACGTACGGGGTCGCGGTGAAGGTCGGCGTCAGCTTGAAACTGACGAAGCCGATCAGGTCCACCGGGTCGGACTCGCGCTCGGTGATCGCGCGACGCCAGTCGAGGAGCGCGCTGAGCGTGATGAGCGGTGATGCCCGGTAGCCTGCCCCGATGCTGAAGCCCGGTCGGTTCCGAAAGTCCTGCCCGGGCGGCTCACCGATGATCGTATACGTCACGTCGCCGAACACGATGAAGGAGCGTCCGAATGTCTTGTCGAATTCGACGCCGAAGCCGAAGTCGGGCTCGCCCGTGCCGAGCTCCGGCGACGCCGCCGTCGGAATCTTCAGCCGGAGCAGCGGCGTGATCGACGGCAGCGAGACGAGCTCGCCGGAATCCTCCGACAGATAGTAGCGGCCTTTGAGGACGATGTCGCCGAAGCCCTCGTCGACGCGGCGCCCACCCGCGGCGCCCTCGACGGCCACGGGCTGCCCGGCCACGAAGGTCACCTCGCCGGCGGAATCGACGCGCAGGTAGGAGAACGTGGCCGAGAGGTCCCACTTGTCTCCGAGATACCGCAGCGTCAACGGGAGCGCGAAGATCCGGGTGGTGTCGGCGGTGCCGTAATCGCCCTGTTCGTAGCCCGGGGTCAGCTTGACTTGAAAGTGCTCGCGGCCGCGTCGTTCCGGCGGCGTCGTCGGCGTCGGGGCGTCTTCCTGGACGCGCTGCGCGAGCAGCGTCGAGACGGGTTCACCGGCGGAGACGAGCGGCGCCCGCAGGACGGCGGTGACGAGCAACGTCAGCACCGCCAGGCGCGGCGTCACCATGCCCCAGAGGATACTCACGAAAAGCGCTCGCGAGCCGGAGTTCCTCTCCGGCTCGGACGAGCCAGCCGCTTAGCCCTTGGTGCCAGGCGGCGGCGGAGGCGGCGTGCCTACCGGTGGCGGCGGAACGTTCGCCGGGCGTGGCGGTGCGGGCGGCGGCGGCGGCGGGGGCGTGGAGCTCGAATACCCGGGTGCGACGGAGCCGCGGGCGACCGGGATCTGATTACCCTTCGCGTACATGCACTGCATGAAAGCCATGTTGTACCGCTGCTGCACCGAGTAGTACACGCCCTGGGCTTGTCCTGCCCCGATCGCGGTTCCGCCGAGAAGCCCGGTGCCGGCTCCGATGGCCGCGCCCGCCCCCGGATTGCCGGCGGCGGCGCCGATGGCCGCGCCCGCCGCCGCCCCGACGGCCGTGCCGACGACCGCACCGGTGGCCGTGCTGCCGGTGGACGCCTTACCGGCCGTCGTCCCCGTCTGCTGCGCCGCCCACTGGCGGCAGGCGGCGTCGTCGGCCTGGAACTGCTCGAAGCTCTTCGTGCTGCCCGGCAGCACCATGACGCTCGGGCCCGTCGGGACGGTGGCGCACGCCCCGAGGGTCAGCGCGAGCGCCGCGACCACGAGCAGCCGGAGGCTCAAGGCTGCGCTCTGGCCGGCACCTTCACCCAGGGCTCAGCGCAGTTCTGCACGGTGGGGTAATAACCCGCCGAGGGCTCACAGTAGTACCAGTACTGTTGCGGCGCCGGCGTGGAGCCGGCCGGCGGCGCCGGAGCTTGCTCGACGTAAACGCTGGGCTGCTGGATCACGACCGGTGCCGGCGTATACACGTATCCCGGAGGCGGGTAATACCAGTACGGGTACGGGTACGGCTGGTACCAGACAGGTCCGAAGCCGAGGCCGACGAACACACGCGGCCCGCCGTGGAAGTGACGCCCGCCGTGGAAATGACGGCGGCCGCCCGCGTCGCTCGGCGCGACGGTGGCGATCAGCAGGGCGACGATCACCAGTACAGCCGAGCCCCACCTCTTCATGGAGTCTCCCTCCGTGCCCCTTCGACGGAGCCGGATTCGATTATATTCATGACCACCGCCGAGGAAACAGTCCAGAAATCGCGCCTCGGCGCAGTTACTTCGATCGCACCGATCGGAGAAAGCGCAAGACCGCGCGATTGAAGACATCCGCGTGCTCGAGGAAGAGCCCGTGACCGCCCGGTATGACCATCAGCCGCGCCCTCCGGATCTTGCCCGCCAGCGTTCGGGAGAAGGCGGGCGGGGTGAGGATGTCGTCCTTGCCGACGATGACGAGAGTCGGCACCCGGATCGAGCCAAGCTTGGCGGTCCGCGTGCCGTTCCAGGCCATCATGCCGCGGCCTTGCCGCTCGATCGCCTCGGGCTTCGTCTGGTGCGGATAGGCGATCGACCGCTGGAACGCCTGCTCGACGTTCTCCTTCTTCGCGAAGAAGTCCGGCGTGAACAGCCACGGATAGAGCACGTTGCGATAGCGCTCCTCGATCGGCACGCGGTACGCGAGCTGGATCCACGACTCGAGCGTGTGCAGGAAGCGGGCGTCGGCTTCGGCCCACGTGCACGCCAGCGTCAGCGAGCGCACCAGCCGCGGCTGCCGCAGCGCGAGCTCCATGGCCACGGTGCCGCCCATCGACGCCCCCAGCACGTGCGCCCGCGCGATTCTGAGGTGCTTCAGCAGCGCCGCCGCATCGTCGGCGAGCTGCCCCGTGGAGTACATCGGCTCGCCCGGCAGATCGCTCTCGCCGACGCCGCGATTGTCGAACACGACCACCGTGAAGTGCGGAGCGAGCGCCTTCACCTGGAGCGCCCAGTTGACCGCGGGCGACCCCAGCCCGTTGATCAGCACGACCGGATCGCCCTTGCCGCTCACCTCATAGTGCATCCGGATCCGGTTGATGATGGCGTAGGCCATGGCCGCTACGGGACCACGGCGACCTTGATCGCCGTCGCCTCCTCGTGCGCCGCGAACGCGCGCGCGATCTCGTCGAGCGGAACGCGGTGGGTGATGAGCGGCGCCGTGCGGACCTGGCCCGCCGCCACCAGGCGCATCGCCTCGGCGAACTCGTCCTGGTAGATCATGGAGCCCGTGATCGTGACCTCGCGCCGCACGACGGAAAAGAAGGCGACGGGCGTGGGCGCGTGGGGCAGACCGGTGAGGACGATCCGCCCGCCGGGACGCACGACCTCGAGGGCGTGGTTCACGGCCTCCGCCGTTCCCGCCGTCTCGACGACGCAGTCGACGCCTTCGCGGCCCGAGAAGCTCCGCGCGACGTCCTCGAGCGGCCCTTCGCTCATCGCGTGGACGGCGTCCGCGCCCAGCGCCCGAGCCAGTGGAAAGCGCCGGGCCGTCCGTCCGATGCAGAGCACGCGTGCGCCGCGGGCGCGCAGGACCTGGAGCGCCAGGAGACCGAGCGTCCCCCCGCCGACGACGGCGGCGGTCTCGCCCGCGCGCACGCCGGCGCGCTCGACGGCGCGGACGACCACCGCCAGTGGCTCCGTCAGCATCAGATCCTCGTCGGCCACGCCGGCCGGCGCCGGCCAGCAGCAGCGGGCGGGGACCCGCACGACCTCGGCGAAGCACCCGTCGACGTCGATGCCGATGGCGGTCCGCGACAGACACAGGTTTCGGTTGCCCTCACGGCACAGCGGGCACGCGCCGCACGAGTAGTTCGGTTCGACCGCCACACGATCGCCCACCGCCACCCGCGTGACGCGCTCCCCGGTGGCCTCGACGCGGCCGACGAACTCGTGGCCCATCACGCGCGGGTAAGCGACCGCACGGTCGCCGGTAAAGATGCGGTGGTCGGTCCCGCACAGCCCGGCGACGCCGACACGGACGAGGACGTCCTGCGCCGCCGCCGTCGGGGCGGGCGCTCTCTCGATTCGCAGGTCGCGTGGACCGTGCAGGAATGCCGCCTTCATAGCGCGCCAATGTACTCCAGTCGCAGGGCGTTTGCCTCACCCACCACGAAGCGGCCGAGCCCAGGCTCGACAATCACGCGGGCCGTCCTACGGACGACGGACGAGCCAGTCGCTGAGGCGCGCTCCGAGCGGGCGGACGTCGCACGGCAGACGATGCGCGAACTTGCGGGCGAATCGCGCCGTCGCCGAGCGCCGCAGCTCGAGGTCGCGCGGGACCGCCTGGGGGTGCGACGCGAAATCCCGGATCCGCGTCTCGCCGCCTGCGTGGCGGAACGGCGCGTGGACGACGACACATCGCCGGCCGGTCTCGCGCACCGCGAACGACAGGTCTCGATCGTAGCCGTGGAGGAATCCGTACCCCTCGTCGATCCCACCGAGGTGCTCGAGCAACCGGCGTCCCAGGCAGAGACAGACGCCGTCGACAACGGCCACCTCCTCGTGCGGGGCCCGCACCGTCGGCCGCTCCGCCAGGCTGTGGACGATCGACGTCCCCGCGTAACGGCCGTCACGCCGGACCCGCTTGGCGCCGTAGAGGCCCGTCAGCCCGGTCCCGGGCAGCGCGTGCGGCGCCAGGAGTCGCGCCAGCCACGATGGCTCGCGCATCTCGGTGTCGTTGTGAAGCAGGCAGACGTACTCGGTGTCGGCGAGCCGCCACGCCTGGTTGTAGGCCACGAGCACCGAGCCGTTCGTTGGATTTCGGTGATAGCGCAGCCGAAACGGGTACGCGAACTCGCGGAACAAGCCCGGCGTCTCATCGGGCGAGCCGTTGTCGACGACGGCGAGCACGAACGGCTCGGTGGTGGCGCGCAGGCTGTCCAGGCACGCGCGCGTCACCGGCAAACCGCCGTGGACGACCATCGCCACCGTCACCCGCGGCGTCGTCACCTGACGGGCCGCATGTCAGGCGGCGGAGTGGCCGCCGTCGAGAAAGATCGTCTGCCCGGTCATGAAATCGGACGCGGCCGAGGCCAGGAAGACGGCGAGCGGACCGATCTCCTCGAGCCGGCCGGTCCGCCGCATCGGGATGTCGCGGGTGAGCCGCTCGTGGATGAGCGGGTCGGCGAAGGCCGCCTCGTTCATGTCGGTGACGAACCAGCCCGGCGCGATCGCGTTGACCTGGACGTTGTGGCGCGCCCACTCCACGCCCAGCGTGCGCGTGAGCGCGATGACACCGCCCTTGGTGGCCGCGTACAGCGCATAGCCCGGCAGCCCGACGGCGCCCAGCACGGAGGCGAGATTGATCACCTTTCCGCGCCGGCGGGCGATCAGGTGCGGCGCCGCCGCCCGACAGCCGTTGAAGACCCCGGTGAGATTGACGTCGACGATGGCGCGCCAGTCGTCCGGCGTGGCCTCGGCCAGCGGTGTCGTCCGTGCGATCCCGGAGTTGTTGACGAGGACGTCGAGGCCACCGAGCGTGTCGACCGTCCGCGCCACGAGCGCCTCCACCTCGTCGTAGCGGGTGACGTCGGTCGTGATCACGAGCGCTCGCACGCCGTGCCGCTCCACCTGCCGCGCCGTCTCCTCGAGATCCGGCTTGGAACGGGCGGCCAGCGCGACGTGAGCGCCGGCCGCCGCGAAGGCCACCGCCATGGCGCGTCCGAGGCCGCGGCTGGCGCCGGTGACGATGGCCACCTGTCCCGCGAGCGCCGTCAGCGGTACAGCTCCTCGATGGCGGTCATGTACTTGTTCGAGACGACCTTGCGCTTGACCTTCAGCGTCGGTGTCAGCTCACCGCCCTCCTGGGTGAAGTCGCCGGGCAGGATCGCGAACTTCTTGATGCGTGCGTAGGACTGGAGCTGCGAGTTCTTCTCCTCGACGGTGCGGCCGACGCGCTCGACGACCTTCGGATGCTTGACGACCACGGACGGATCGGTCGCGAGGATGGCGTTGTCCCGCGCGAACTTCCCCAGCTCGTCGGGATTGATCGTGATGAGCGCCACCGGGTACGGCTTCCGGTCGCCATAGACCATCGCCTGACTGATGAACGGATCGGCCTTGAGCATGTTCTCCACGTTCTGGGGGGCGATGTTCATGCCGCCGGCAGTCACGATGAGGTCTTTCTTCCGATCCGTGATGAACACGAATCCATCCTCGTCGATGCGGCCGATGTCCCCGCTGTGAAACCACCCCGACGGCTCGAACACCTCGGCCGTCGCCTCGGGCTGCTTCAGGTAGCCCTTGGCCACGTTGGCGCCGCGGATCAGGATCTCCCCGTCTCCGGCGATCTTCACCTCGACGTTGTCGAGCGCCTGGCCGACCGAGCCGAACTTGAACCGCGTCGGCCGGTTGAACGTGGCCGCCGGACACGTCTCCGTGAGCCCGTAGCCTTCGAGGATCAGGATGCCCGCGGCGTGGAAGAACTCGGCGATGTCGCGCGAGAGCGGTGCCCCGCCCGAGATGGCCCATTGCAGCCGCCCGCCGAGCGCCGCGTGGAGCTTCTCGAAGACGAGCTTGTGCGCGAGCGCGCGCTTGACCTTGAGGACGGGCGGCAAGGGCTGACCGCGTTGCTGGTGGCGACTCACCTCGCGGCCGACGCCGATCGCCCAGTTGAAGATCTTCTTCTTGGTCGGCGGCCCGGCCTCGACACCGGCCAGGATCTTCGCGTAGACCTTCTCGAAGACGCGCGGCACGCTGCAGATGAAATGGGGGCGGACCTCCTTCAGGTTGTCGCCGACCTTTTCCAGACTCTCCGCAAAGGCCGTGCAGAGCCCGCGATACACGCCGAGGAACGACTCGAGCCGTGCGAACGAGTGCGCCAGCGGCAGGAAGAGCAGGTGAACCCAGCCCTCCTCACACGGCGCCGCCGATTCGGAGTTGCGCTGAGCGGCGATGTGGTTGCCGTGCGTCTGCATCACCCCCTTCGGCGGACCGGTGGTGCCGGACGTGTAGACGATGGAGGCGAGGTCGCCGGCCTTCACGGCGGAGATTCGCTCCGCCAGCGTGGTCGCCTGCCCGCCCGACGCCTCGCGCCCGAGACGACGCAGCATCTGCCACGTGTGGACCATTCTCGGCGGCTGCGTCGCCTCGTAGCCGGAGATGACGACGATGTGCTCGAGCGCCGGCATCTTCTCCCGGGCCTCGAGCACCTTGGCGAGCTGCCCGGGATCCTCGACGATGATGGTGCGGGCGCCCGAGTCGTTGACGACGTAGGCGACGAGATCGGGCGGATACGTCGGATAGACGGGCACCGTGACGCAGCCGGCGCTGAAGATCGCGAAATCCGCCTGCACCCATTCCGCGCGGCTGGCGGAGAGCAGGGCGATCGCATCACCTTTCTGACGACCGAGCGCGATGAGCCCGAGCGACAGCTCGCGGACGGCGTCGCCGACCTCACGCCACGTCAGCGTCTTCCAGACTCCCTCCTGTTTCAGCATCTGAGCCGGGCGGTCCGCGCTCTTCTCGACCCGGCTCCAGAACATCGTCGCAAGCGTATCTACTGTCATCGTGGACCTCCCCGTCGGGGCGGTTTCCCTTCAAATCCGTGGGTTTCGAGAGACTAGCATCACGTGGATGACGCGGCGCGAAAAATCGATTGACTGTGATAACGCGTCGCGTTAGCATCACCTTCGGTGGACCGATCAGACGAACCAAGACAGAAAGGAGCAGTGATGGACAACGGACGAGCCCAGGAGATCTTCACCCAGTCCGCCGGCAAGGCCGTCGAGACCCTGAGCGTCTGGACCGACGCCAACCAGCGCGTCCTCCGTGAGCTGGCCGAGCTTTCGGCGGCGACTGCGAAGGAGAGCGTGCGGCTCTACGGGGAGCTCGCGCAGAGCATGGTGCAGGCATTCAGCGAGCTTCAGACGCAGACCCTGCGCTGGCAGGCCACCTGGCAGGAAGGCGTCAAGGATCCCGTCGGCTGGTATCAGAAGGCCCTGACGGACAGCGTCGACAACGCGCAGAAGGCGTTCCGCGCCATCGAGAGCAATGCACAGGCCCTGACGAAGTCGGCCGAGCGCCTGTCGAGCAGCGCGGAGCAAGCCGGCAAGGGCATCCAGGAGACGTTCTCGGGCGTGGTGACGAAGATGAAGGAAGTGTACGCCGCCTGAGCGCGGCGACTACTTCGTGTCGGCCTTGCGCTTCTGCAGGCGGTCCTCGAGCGAGCGAAGCCGATCGCGCAGGGCCGACACTTCTTCGCGCAGCTTCTCGGCCTCCGCCTCCCCGCCGTCCCGCTTGGCTTCGCTGCTCTCCCGCTTGCCCTCGCTCTCGCGCTTCGTCTCGCCGGCCGCGGCGGCGGCCGACGTCGGCCCCCAGCCCGCGCGCATCGACCACTCGCGGAACACGCGTTCCATGTCGCGCTGACTCGAGACGAAACCCTCGAGGCTCGACCGCATCGTGCGCTGCACGAAGTCCTGCCATGCCTCGCCGTGCTTGATGAGCTGATGCAGGAACGCCGACGGCAGGTTGGCGCGCCGGTTGCGCTCGTTCTCGAGGATGATCTGCGTCAGCGTGACCGACGTGAGGTCTTCACCGCTGGTGGCGTCGACGACGGAGATCTCACGCCCGGCGCGGATCATCTCCTCGATCTCCTCGAGCGTGACGTAGCGGCTCTCCTGCGTGTCGTAGAGCTTGCGGTTCGAGTACCGCTTGATGACGTACGCCATGATTGCGCGCGAGTTTAACACTGCGCGTCAAGCGTGCCAACAACCGCCATGCTAGACTCGGCCCGCTCAGTTTTTCCGCAGGAGGCATCCTCAATGAGGCTCAAGGATCGCACCGCGCTCGTCACCGGTGGCAGCCGTGGAATCGGACGCGCCATCGCGCTCGCGCTCGCCGAGGAAGGCGCCGATGTCGCGGTGAATTACGTGTCGAGCGAGGGACCGGCGCGCGACGTCGTGGAGAACATCAAGAAGATGGGGCGCCGGGCGATGCTCGCCCAGGCCGACGTCGGTGATTATCCGGACACCTTTCGCATGGCCCAGGAGGTATTGAAGGAATTCGGCCATCTCGACATCCTCGTGAACAACGCGGGCATCAACTCGGACAAGAGCTTCGTGAAGATGGATCACGCGTCGTGGCGGAAGGTGCTGAGCATCAACCTCGACGGCGTGTTCAACTGCACCAAGGTCTTCATCGACCAGATGCTCAAGCAGAACTACGGCCGCATCGTCAACATCACCTCCGTCATCGGGCAGATCGGCAACTTCGGTCAGGCGAACTACGCGGCCTCCAAGGCCGGCGTGGCCGCCTTCACCAAGTCGCTGGCCAAGGAGCTGGCCGGCAAGGGCGTCACCATGAACGCGGTGGCGCCCGGGTTCATCGAGACCGAGATGGTGGAAGGCATTCCCGAGAAGGTGCGGCAGCGGCTGCTCGACCAGATTCCGCTCAAGCGGTTCGGCCGCTGCGACGAGGTGGCTCGCTCGGTCGTCTTCATCTGCTCGGCCGACGGCGACTACATCACCGGCGCCGAGCTCTCCATCAATGGCGGCCTGCTGATGTAGCTAAAAACAGACCCAGCCGCGCCGGGTGGGTGCGCAGCG
Organism: Candidatus Rokuibacteriota bacterium; assembly: GCA_044869815.1. Taxonomy (GTDB): domain Bacteria; phylum Methylomirabilota; class Methylomirabilia; order Rokubacteriales; family CSP1-6; genus AR12. Next base: position 50,166 of record JBIOXS010000166.1, read on the forward strand.
CACGGGCGGGAACGCGCTGAGGTACGCGCGCTGGGCGGCCAGACGCGCCTGCTCCACTTCGCGCGCGCTGCGGACGGCGTCCTCCAGGCTGATCGCCATGAACTCGCGGGTGTCGGCACTGATCGGCTCCGACCCGCGAAGAATGCGCAACGCGAGCGCGAGCTGGGCGTCGAAGCGCGCGATGTGCGCGACCTCGCCAAAACGCCCGAGGTGCTCGGCGGCGGCCGCATCCTGCCGCTGCTGGATGGCGATCAGACCGCGATACAGGAGCGCCGGCCCTTGCGCCGGCGCGCGCGCGAGCACCTCGTCGAGCGTGAGAGCGGCGTCGGGCAAGGCGCCGGCCTTGTAGAGCGCGATGCCGAGTCCGAGGCGGGCGTCGAGACGGTCGGGATGCTCGGCCAACGTGGCCTGGAAGAGATGGATCGCCTCGTTGTACTGGCCCTCGTAGAGCGCCTGCTCGCCGCGCCGCTGCGCCGTCACGCACCCCCCGACGAGCATGCAGAGCACGAAGAGGAGCCACCGACGCGCGCGCGGCATGGCTCCACTCTATCGCGGTCGCCCGCCCGCGGCAGGGATCAGGTGCGGCGGATCAGCGTCTTGCCGAGCATGGCCAGCGACAGCGCGCCCCAGAGCGACATCGCCTGCGCCGCCCAGGCAAAGGGCTGCAGGGCCAGGTTCGTCATGGCCGCGGTGGCGCGTGCCTGTGGCTCGTACACGACGCGGGTCTTGGACGGCATGACCCAGGCCTCGCCCGAAAGGACCTCCTCGCCGTGCTGGTTCACGCACACGGTCTGGATGCGAATGCGGTTCCGGTCACGAATCACCTCGATCACTTCCGCGCGCGCGGTGATGGTGTCGCCGCTCTTGACGGGTTTCACGAACTTGAGCGACTGCGACAGGTAAATGGCGCCGGGGCCGGGCAGCTGCGTGCCGATGACGGCCGAGATGAGGCCCGCCGTGAAGATGCCCGGCGCGATCGGCTTCTTGAACGGCGTGGTGGCGGCGTAGGCGGCGTCGCTGTGGACGGGATTGTAATCGCCCACAGCGTCCACGAAGGCTGCGATGTCGTCGTCCTCCACCACCCGCGTGATCTCGGCACGATCGCCGGGCGTCAGATCCGCAATCGTCTTGCCGATCATTTTCGCTGCTCCTTGTCCTCGAGGCGTTTGAGGATCGCCGCGAGCGTGTCCTCGATGCGCTCCAGGCGCTCCTCGAGCTCGACGATCTGCTTGGCCACGGCGGTGAGCTGGGTGCGGGAGGCGAAGTTGAGCGTGGCCAGCGCTTGCTCGATCTGCTGCTCGGCCGCCTTCTTCATCGGGCCGGCGGCGACCAGCCACTGGTCGAGGTACCGACCCATCATCCCCGCATACGCCTCCGTGTTCATCGCCTGCCCGAGCGCCTTCGACCAGGCCTCGATCCACTGATCGACGAACTGCTTCCACTGTGCGGCCAGATCGGGCGTGACCGGCGTCTGCGCGAAGAGGCGTGCCCACTGCTCGAGGCCCTGGTTGAGGACCGGCCGCCAGAAGGCCATCGGATCCGTCGGCGGCGGGGTCTGAGCGTGACCGACCATGCGCGCCCACGCGGCGGCGGATTCCTCGAACTGCTTGCGCCACATCTCGAAGAGCGGGTTGGTGGTGGCCGCGTCAGCCATGGTGTCCTCCTACGAGCGCGGCGCCAGCCAGCCGGAGACCTTCGGCCAGCAGTGCAACGACGCGCCCCGACCGGCGATGAGGGAGATGTGACCGCCGGGCAGCTCCACGTATTCCTTGTCCCGGCTCGAGACGACGTCGAGCAGCGCGCGCACGCAGGCCGGCGGCGCGATGTAGTCCTCGTGCGCACCCACCACGAACACCGGACACGAGATCGAGGCGAGTCGCGCCGGCCGGCCCCCGAAGACCGCCCCGCCGCGGAACAGCTTGTTGTCCTGGTAAAAGTCTCCCACCCACTGCCGGAAGAACTCGCCGGGGAAGGCGACGTACTCGTTGGCCCACTTGTTCAGCGCGTTGAAGCCCTCGACGTACTTGTCGTTCCACAGGTTCCACCAGAGGTTCAGGTTGGTGGACAGGTCCATGGTCGGTTTGAGGAGCTTGAAGCCCGCCTTCACCAGGTCGGCCGGCACCGTGCCGAGCGTGTCGACGAAGCGATGGACGTCGAAGTATTTCTTGTCGAGCCAGAGACCGAAGAGGCCGACCTTCGAGAAGTCGATGGGACCCGCCATGTTGATCAGGTTCTTCACCGGCACTTCGGGGTGCGAGGCCAGGAACGAGACCGAGAGCGGCGCGCCCATGCAGTAGCCGAGCACCGACAGCGACTCGGCGCCCGACGACTCCAGCACCTTCTGCGTCATGCGCGGCAAGATCTTCGTCACGCAGTGCTCGACCGACACGTCGTTGTCCTCGGGACCGAACACACCCCAGTCGAGCAGGTAGAAGTCGAAGCCTTCGCGCGTCATGTGCTCGATGAACGAGCCGCCCGGCATGAGATCGAAGATGTACGGCCGGCTGATGCCGAGATTCGGGACGAACAGGAGCGGCGTCTGGTGCGTGCGCTTCGACTGGTAGCGATACAGGCGCGACTTGTTCTTCTTGTAGACTTCCACGCGCGGTGTCTGGCCGACTTTCGGCTCCGTCGGGTTCGCGACCATCCGCTGGAGGTTCTGCATCCGCTTCAGGTTGCGCTCGAGCTCCTGCTGCCACAGGCGGACGATCTCCGGCGAAGGGTCCGGCCCGTGACCGTTGCCGTAGCCGTGCGTGAAGCGCTCGACCACATCCGCGAACCGTTCCTGAGCCATCCGAAAGACCTCCTCAGTGAGGCGTCGTCTTCAGTATCTCATTGCGATGACGCTCGGCGCCATGCGCTTTTTCGCGGTGCGTCAGCGGCCTCCGCGGCCGGAACCGGCGGCGGCCGCCGGTCGCGCGGGCACCGCCTCGGCGACGACTCTCACATCGAGAACATCGAGCCCAGCTTCATGGCCAGGCCCATGTCTCCCTTGACCTTCAGCTTGCCCGACATGAAGAGCATCTGACCGGACTGCTTGCCCGAGAGCATGTCGAGCCAGTCCTGGCCGGCGATCTGGAGCGTCAGATTCGGGTTCATCGCGGGTCCCGGGTTCACCGTGCACGTGCCGTCCTTGATCACCGCGTGCCAGGTGCCGCCTTCCTCGCCGCTCACGTCGTACTGGATCGTCGCGTTCGCGCCGGCCGCCTTGTCCGGACGGAACCGGCCGCTCATCGCATCGAAGGTCTCCTTCACTGTCGCCATTCCCTGTCCTCCTTTAGAACGTGAAGAGGTCCATGCCTCCCGTGACCGGGAGCACCGCTCCGGTGATGTACCGCGCGCGCTCGGAGCAGAGAAACGCGATCGCGTGCGCGACGTCCTCCGGGTCGCCTTCCTTCTGCATCGCCACGCGCTTGACCATCCGCTCGTAGAGCGGCGAGAGCGAGGCGTTGGGCGCGATGATGCCGGGCGCCACGGCGTTGCACGTGACGTTGTAGCGCGCGCCCTCGAGCGCCACCGACTTGGCGAAGCCCACCACGCCGAGCTTCGACGTCGAGTACGCAGTCTGGCCGAAGCCCCCCATCAGGCCCGCGATGGAGGCCATGCAGACGATCCGCCCCCAGCGCCGCTCGCGCATGCCCGGGAACACCGCGCGCGTGACCTTGAAGGTGCCCGTGAGGTTGACCGAGAGGTTGAATTCCCAGTCCTCGTCGCGCATGTCCTTCAGCTGGCCGACGGTGTAGATCATCCCCGCGTTGTTGACGCAGATGTCGACGGGGCCGAGGTCTTGCTCGATGCGGGTGACCACATCCTGCACCCGCCCCGTGTCGCGGATGTCGCACTCGTAGCCGCGAACGGTGCCGCCCTTTGCGGTGATCTCCTTCGCCGCGGCCTCCGCGCCCTCGGCGTTCAGATCGACGATGGCCACCCTGCAGCCCTCGGCGGCGAAGATCTCGGCGTCGGCCTTGCCGATGCTGCGCGCCGCACCGGTGATCAGCGCCACCTTTCCGCGGATGCCGAGATCCATTACTTGCCCTTGAACTGCGGCTCGCGCTTGGCGAAGAACGCCTGGATGCCCTCCGATGCGTCCTCGCTGCGCAGCGTGGGCAGGAACTGCTCGAGCTCGATGTCGATCGACTTGGCCATCGGCGCCTCCAGCCCCTCGTCGACGGCCCGGATGATGGCGGCCGTGGCCAGCGGCGCGCGCTTGCCGAGCTGGCGCGCGAGCGCCTTCGCATCGTCGAGGGTCTGGCCGTCCTTCGACAGACGGTTGACCAGGCCGAGGGCGAGACATTCCGGCGCGGGGATCTGCGTGCCGAGCAGCAGGAACTCCAGTGCCTTCGTGCGCCCGATCAGCCGCGGCAGCCGCTGGGTGCCGCCGTAGCCCGGGATGATCCCGAGATTCGACTCGGTCTGTCCCATCCGCGCGGTCTCCTTCATGACCCGCAGGTGGCAGGCCATGGCGATCTCCATCCCGCCTCCCATCGCGTGGCCGTTGATGGCGGCGATGACGGGCCGCGGAAACCGCTCGATCTTCCGCATCACGCTGTTCCCGAACCGGATGAACTGCTCGATGTCGCCCCCGGAGAATGCCGAGCCGAGGTCGGCACCGCCGCAGAAGATCTTGTCGCCGGCGCCGGTGAGGATGACCGCGCGCACGGAGTCGTCGGCCTGCACGGACATGAGCGCCGCGTTGACCTCGGTGATCAGCTGCTCGCTGATGGCGTTGGCCGGTGGACGGTTCAGCGTGATGACCGCGTAGGCGTCCTCGCGCGCGAGCGTGATCGTCTCAAACCCCATCGCGTGTGACTCCTTTGAGAAAGATGTTGGCCACCGGCTCCGCGGCGTCGACGAGTCGGTACCCGCGCTTGCCGAGGACCCAGGACGTTGTCACCTGGTCCATGGCGCCGAACAGCATCTTCGTCGCGACCTTCACCGGAAGATCCCGGCGGAACACGCCGCCGGCGACGCCCTCGTGCAGGATCGAGCCGATCAGCTCGAAGTAGGCCGAGATCTCGTGCGCGGAGGCGCCGCGAAAGAACTTCTGGCCCTGCCGCAGCTCGACCTGGACCACCTCCGCCATGTCCGGGCTTCCTTCCAGCACCTCGAAGTGCAGCCGCACCAGCCGTCGGATCTTCGCCTCCGGATCCCGCTCGCGCGCGATCTCCGTCCGGAGCGCGGCCACGAAGGCCGCCATCTTCTCGCGGAACAGCGTGACGAGGATCTCGTCCTTGGTCTTGAAATACAGGTAGATGGTGCCGCTGGCGACGCCGGCCTCGCGGGCGATGTCCGACACGCGGGAGTTGTAGTACCCGTTCCGCGCGAACACGCGGACGGCCGCCTCGATGATCTGCTGGTGTTTGTCCGAGTCGCGCATGAATGAACCGGCGTTCATCATACACGGTGACGTTGGACATGGGGGCCCCGCAACTGAGGACCCCCAAACCCCCTGTGCTAGAGTCGGCCCGTGCAGATCAAGTACCGGATCGGCGTGATGCCGGGCCCCTGGCCCGCGGACGCGAACGTGGACTACTTCTGGCGCTTCGTCGAGCTGTGCGAGAAGAGCGCGATCGACTCCGTCTGGTTCTCCGAGCGCCTCTCCTCGCCGCTTCCGGTCCCGGAGC
>JBIOXS010000167.1:0-26378 GCA_044869815.1 Candidatus Rokuibacteriota bacterium
GACGGTCGACGGCTACGGCGAGCGCGTCGAGAGCCCCGGCGAGCTGCCGGCGGCCCTCAAGCGCGGGCTGGCCGCCGTCCGCGAGGGCCGCCCGGCGATCCTCAACGTCCTCTGCCAGCGGGCGGTGTAGTCGCGAGCGACACGACCTCATTCCGACGGGAGGACCACTCGATGTCGAAGCTCAGCGTTCAGGCGTGCGGCGCTCTCGGTCTGCTGATCCTCACGGCGCTGCCGGCGGCGGCGCAGCTGATGATCGTGGGTAACGACGAGAAGGTGACGTTCGACGACAAGGGCACGCCGACGTTCGGCCCGCCCGGCAAGGACACGGTCTCCATCGTCGACATCGGCAACCGCGAGGCGCCGCGGATCGTCGCGAGCCTGCCGCTGATGAACTCGATCTTCGGCCCGCCGACGAATCTCGCCATCACGCCCGACGAGCGGCTCGCCCTCGTGGCGAACTCCATGAGCTGGGTGCAGGAGGGGACGGCCTGGAAACCCGCCCCGGATACGAAGCTCTACGTCATCGACCTCAAGGCCACACCTCCGCGTCATATCGGAACGGTGGAGGTCGGCAAGCAACCCTCGGGACTGGCGATCAACAAGGCGGGTGATCTCGCGCTCGTCACCAACCGCGCCGACAACTCGATCAGCGTGCTCTCGATCCAGGGCGATCAGGTCAAGGTCGTGGACACGGTGGTCATCGGCGAGCAGGTCGCCGCCGTCGTCTTCACCCCCGACGGCAAGCGCGCCTTTGCCGCGAAGTTCCCGAATCACAAGGTGGCGATGCTGGAGATCAACGGCCAGAAGGTGACCTACGGCAAGTACGACATGCCCGTTGGCCAATGGCCCTACAACCTCGATGTGACGCCGGACGGCAAGCTGGCGCTGACCGCCGACAACGGCAATGGCGGGCGCTCGGACGGCCACATCGACACGGTGAGCGTCATCGATCTGGAGGCCACGCCGCCACGGGTCATCGACCGCGTCGTCGTCGGTGAAGCGCCGGAGGGTTTCGTGATCAGCCCCACCGGCGAGATCGCCGTCGCCATGCTCCTGAACGGCAACGACGGTCCGAAGAACGCCTGGTTCTACCAGTCCAAGGGCAAGGTTGCGGTCCTCAAGATCGAAGGAAAGAAGGTGACGAAGGTCGGCGAGGTGCAGGTCGGGGGACTTCCCGAGGGCGCCGTGTTCAGTCCCGACGGCAAGTACCTGTACGTCGGCAACTACCTCGACCGCGACATCTCGGTTCTCAAGGTGGACGGGACCACCGTGACCGACACCGGCAAGAAGCTGGCGCTGCCGGGTCATCCGGCGTCGATGCGAGGGCGCGCGCGCTAGCGAGTTGCACGCGTGCCAACGGTCACGTAGACTCCCGGCCTCACAGAGTCCGGACGCCGAAGTCAAACATTCCGTCGGAGGTGGCCATGCCGCTCCGTCGCCCTGTCAGTCTCGCTTCCGTCGCGCTCCTGCTCGTCGTTGCGCTGTCGCTGCCGGTCCCGGCGCAGACACCGAAATCGAGCGGCGTGCTGACGATCCACCCGCTGTCGGCGCCGCCGAGCCTGTCGCCCCATGAAGAGTCGACGATCGCCACCGTGCAGCCGGCGAGCGCCTGCTACAACAATCTCCTCTACTTCGACCCCGCGAAGAAACAGGAAAGCGGCGATACGCTGATCCCGGAGCTCGCCGAGCGATGGTCGTGGCAGGACGGTCACCGCAACCTCGTCTTCCTGCTGCGCAAGGGCGTGAAGTGGCATGACGGCAAGCCGTTCACGGCGCAGGACGTGAAGTACACGTTCGATGCCGTACGCGGCGCGGCCGACGCCGCCGTCAAGCTCCGCGTCAACCCGCGCAAGCTCTGGTACGAGAACGTCGAGCACATCGAGGCGGCCGATCCGCATACGGTTGTCTTCCGTCTGAAGCGCCCGCAGCCTTCGTTGCTGCTGATGCTCGCCTCCGGTTATTCGCCCGTGTACCCGGCGCACGTGCCGCTGGCCGAGCTCAAGACGAAGTGCGTGGGCACCGGACCCTACAAGCTGAAGGAGCATCGGCCCGGCGAGTTCATCGAGTTCGTCCGAAATCCGGACTACTTCATCAAGGGCCGGCCGTACTTGGACGGCGTCAAGTGGGTCATCATCAAGGACCGCTCGACGCAGATCGCCGCGCTGCAGGCGGGGCAGCTGGACGTCGGTGGCAGCGGCTGGAACAAGGCCAACGCCGAGACGGCGAAGAAGGGCAAGCCGGAGCTCGTGGTGCTGGAGTCCGACGCGAACGTCAACGTCAACGTGCTCGTCAACTTCAAGAAGGCGCCGCTCACCGACGCCCGCGTCCGGCGGGCGGTCAACCTCGCCCTCGACCGCAAGGCGTACAAGGAAGGCCCGATGCTCGGCGCCGCCACGTTCGGCGGGGCGATGCTCCCACGTCCGGCCGGTGTGTGGGGACTGCCGGTCGCTGAAGTGGCGAAGCTGCCCGGCATGGGTGATCCCTCCAAGCAGAAGGCGGAAGCGCGGAAGCTGCTGGCGGATGCCGGCTTCGGCCCCGCCAACCCGCTGAAGCTGACGGTCTCGACGCGGGCGCTGGCCATCTACGTCGACCCCGCGAGCTGGATGGTCGACCAGCTGCGCCAGATCGGCATCGACGCCGTGCTCGAGCAGATCGAGACGGGCGTCTGGCACCCGAAGATGACACGACTCGAGTTCCAGGTCGCACTGAACCTGACCGGCATCGGCATCGACGACCCGGATGCGAATTTCTTCGAGAACTTCAAGTGCGGATCTCAGCGCAACTTCTCCGGCTACTGCTCGGAGGAGATCGACCGGCTCATGATCGAGCAGTCCCAGATGCTGGACCGCGCGGCGCGGCTGAAGACCGTGAACGAGATCGATCGCCGGCTGCAGGCCGAGGGCGCGCGACCGGTCCTCGGCTGGCAGAAGCAGTGGGCCGTGCACTGGCCGCATGTGAAGGGCTTCCCCCAGCACGAGAACTCGATCTACAACACGAGCCGCTTCCAGGACGTCTGGCTGGACAAGTAAGAGTCGCGCCGTGCGCGGCTACGTCGCCAAGCGCCTCCTGATCGCCGTCGTCACCCTCGTCGGGATGTCGATGGTGATCTTTTTCCTCATGCGCCTGGCCCCCGGCAACATCGTCGACGTCATCTTCGAGTCGGCCGGCTATGTCGATCAGGCCGACAAGAAGCAGCTCGAGCGCGAGCTCGGCGTCGACAAGCCGATCGTCGTGCAATACGCGCGCTGGGTCGGCGAGCTGGTGCAGGGTGATCTCGGCAAGTCCTATCGTTACGACATGCGGGCGTGGGCGATCATCAGGCCCCGTCTTCCCGTCACCCTCGAGCTGGCCGCGCTCGCCCTGCTCTTTTCCATCCTGCTCGGCGTGCCGGCCGGCGTGATCAGCGCCGCCCGGCAGAATCGTCCGATCGATTACGCCCTCCGCGTGCTGTCGCTGGCCGGCCTCTCGATGCCGTCCTTCTGGCTCGGCATGGTGATCATCCTGCTCTTCGTGCGGTCCGTCGGCTGGATCCCGTCGGTGACCTATGTTTCGCCGGCCGAGGACCTGCGCGCCAACCTCTGGCAGTTCGTCGTGCCGGCGCTGGCGGTCGGGTACCGCTCCTCGGCGCTGATCATGCGGATCACCAGGTCGGCGATGCTGGAGGTAATGCGCGAGGACTACATCCGCACCGCCCGGGCCAAGGGACAGCGGCCGACCTCCGTCATCTGGCGCCACGCGCTCAAGAACGCCGGCCTGCCCGTGATCACCCTGATCGGCATCGAGTTCGCGTTCCTCATCGGCGGGCTCGTGGTGACCGAGACGGTCTTCAATCTGCCCGGGGTCGCCCGATACCTGGTCGACGCCATTCAGTTCCGCGATTATCCCGTCGTGCAGAACCTCGTGATGTTCATCGCCATCGTGGTCGTGCTGGCCAACCTCACGGTGGATCTGCTCTACGCCTGGATCGATCCGCGGATCAAGTACGGGAAGGCCTGATGGCACGCGTCGTCGATACCGTGGAGCTCGGCGGGCCGAGCGCGCGGTCCCTGGAGACGCGGCGCCGTTCCGCGGCCGTGCGTTTCATGCGGCGGCAGCCCCTCGGCGCCGCCGGCGTGGTGCTCGTGGCGGCGCTGCTCGCGACGGCCGTCCTGGCCGATGTGCTGGCGACGCACGATCCGGTGCGGACGTCCTCGCACGTGCTGGTGGCGCCCGGCGCCGAGTTCTGGCTCGGCACCGACAACCTCGGCCGCGACCTTTACAGCCGCGTGATCCATGGATCACGCATCTCGCTCGTGATCGGGATCGCCTCCACGCTCCTGGGCGCGGTGCTCGGCGGCCTCCTCGGTCTCGTGTCCGGATACGTCGGAGGCACCACCGACCTGCTGATCCAGCGCGTGATGGACATCATGCAGGCGCTGCCGATCCTCGTCCTCGCCCTGGTGCTCGCCGCCTCGCTCGGCCCGTCGCTTCCCAACGCCATCGTCGCCATCTCGATCCCGATCATCCCACGAGCGGCCCGGCTGATCCGCGCCAGCGTGCTGGCCATCCGGGAGCTGGCGTACGTCGAGGCGGCACGCGCGCTGGGCGTTCGTCATCCGCGCGTGGCGCTGCGCCACATCTTGCCGAACACGATGGGACCGTTCATCGTGCTGATCACCGCCCAGCTCGGCGCCTCCATCCTGGTGGAAGCGGCGCTGTCGTTCCTCGGCCTCGGCATCCCCGAGCCGTACCCGTCGTGGGGTCGCATGCTCTCCATCGCCGCCGCCGAATACGCGGAGAAGGCGCCGTGGCTCGTGATCTGGCCCGGTCTCGCCATCAGCCTGGCCGTCTTCGGCACCAATCTGCTCGGCGACGCCCTGCGCGACACGCTCGATCCCCGCCTGCGTGGCTCCTGACGCAATGCAGCTCAGGGGGCTTCCGGACCGGACCGCGGGCTGTTCGCGATCTCACCGGGGGACCGCACGACGCCCTCCTTGACGGTCTCCCAGGCCCACCGGACGTGCTCGGACGCCAGCTGCACGAGCGGCACCGGTGGCCGGGCGGCGACGGGCGGCGGGGAAGCCGCGGGCGGCGCGACTGGAAACGCCGCCGGTGCTGTGTCGGTCGATACCGTCCCGGTCAGCGGGATGACGTCCGGGACAGGCGGGACGGACGCCGGCCTCGCCCGGTGGCGGCGCGCCGCCGTCGTGCCCGTGCCGGCGCGCGGCGGCGGTACGGTCGTGTCGGGACGTGTCGTCGCCACGATGCGCGCCATCGGCGCCGGCGCCGCGGACGGAGACCCGGCATCGACGGCCGGCGCCGCCTTGAGCGTCTGATAAAGGGTGGTGAAGAGCAGGACGGCCGTGGCGCCGCCCGCGCAAGCCAGCAGCAGCCCGAGCACGGTCGCGGCCCGTCGACGCTGGCGCGGGGCGACGGGCCGTTCCGCGTCCACCGTATTCGGGTAGTGGGGAAACTCCATGTCGAGCTGACGCCGGATCGCCTCGAGCGCCTGCTCGTCATGAGCGGTGAGCGATTGGTCATTCGCCCGGTCCACGTCACCCCTCCACTGCAATGTAACCCTCACGTCGATCGTCGGTCGCCGCCAGGTCGCGGGAACACGTCACGGCAGCCCGGCGCCGGGCACGTCGACGCGATACGCCTCGATGCGGCCGTCGGTCTTGCTCGCCATCGCCGGACCGCTGCCGGTGTTGGTGAGGACGAACAGCGTCCGCCGGTCGGGACCGCCGAGCATGCACGCATAGGCTCCGTTCTGACCCGTGACGAGCGTGCGGTCGAGGGTGCCGTCGGCGCGTACGCGCAGGACGCGGCTCCGTCGAGCGTCGGCCACCCAGACCGCCCCGTCGGCGTCGAGACAGATGCCGTCGGGGAAGCAATCCGGAAGCGTCGCGTGCACGCGTCGGTTCGAGAGGGTCCCGTCGGCAGCGATGTCGAACGCGCTGAGCCGATGCGCGAGCGTCTCCGCCACGATCAGGGTTTCGCCGTCCGGCGTGATCACGCTGCCGTTCGGGAAGTGCAGATCGTCGGCGACGCGGGTGACCCGGCCGTCGGCATCGACGCGCGCCAGGCACGTGGTGCGCTCGGCCTCGCCGCGATGGCGATCGAAGCCGAAGTTGCCGACGTACGCTCGGCCCGCCGTGTCCACGACCATGTCGTTGCACGGTCCCGTGGCCAGCGCGGAGAGATCGGCCACGACTCGCGTCTTGCCGCCATCGACCCGCAGCAGAAGACGGTCGAGCATCGAGACGACCAGCAGCGTGCCGTCCGGCGTCCAGCCGAGCCCAGACGGGCGTTGCGGCACCTCCACCACCGTTGCCAGCCGGCCGGCGAGATCGACGGTGAGGACGCGATGGGAATAGAAGTCCGAGAACCAGAGCTTGCCGTCGCGCCAGCGGGGCGCTTCGGGGAACGTGAGGCCGCCGACCAGGATCTCAGTGCTCACGCTCCACCTCCGCTGTCTCGAGGCGCTGCGTCCCCCTCCGACGTGGATGGCCAAGGCGGCGGTCCGGGCGCCACAGAGTACCGCGGCGCGCCCGACTGCGGTATCCTCGGCCGCGCATGATGCTCGTCGATCGTGTCGCCATCGTCACCGGAGCGGGCAACGGCATCGGCAAGGCCATCGCGCTGGCTCTCGCCCGCGAAGGCGCCCACGTGGCCGCCGCCGACATCGATGCCGGGGCCGCCAAGGACACCGCGGACGCGGTGTCCGCGCTCGGCCGCCGTAGCCTGCCGCTGGCCACCGACGTCGGCGAGGTGGCGGCCATCGACCAGATGGTCCAGCGCGTGATGGCGACCTTCGGGCGGATCGACGTCCTGGTGAACAATGCGGGCGTGACGCGGCGGGCCTACATCATGGATCTCACCGAGGCCGACTGGGAGCGCATCATGCGCGTCAACGCCAAGGGCGTCTTCTTCTGCCTCCAGCGCGTCGCCCGCGAGATGATTCCGCAGAACAGCGGCGTCATCGTGAACATCGCCTCCATCGCCGGCAAGGGCTACGCGGGGACGTCGAACGCCATCTATGCGGCCAGCAAGGGCAGCGTGATCTCGCTCACCCGTACGGCCGCGCAGCAGCTCGCCCGCCACAACATCAACGTCAACGCCGTCTGCCCGGGCACGACCGTGACCGCGCTCTCGGAGGACAACGTGGCCACCCGGGCGCGGACGGAAGGCGTCTCGGTCGAGGAGATGAAGCGCCGCCGCGACGCCGCCATCCCGCTGGGACGTCCGAACGATCCGCAGGACGTCGCCGCCCTCGCCGTGTTCCTGGCCTCGCCGGGGGCGCGAAACATCACCGGGCAGTCGTTCAACGTCGACGGCGGCGTGATCTTCGACTGATGCGCGTATGAGCCGCCAACCCCCCTACCGCGCCGATCACGTCGGCAGCCTGCTGCGTCCGGCGGAGTTGCACGAGGCGCGGGCCAAGGCCAAGGCCGGCGCGATCGCCGCTTCCCAGCTCTGCGAGGTGGAGGACCGACTGATCCGCGCCGCGGTGGCCAGGCAGGAAGCGATCGGGCTCGAGCTCGTCACCGACGGTGAGTATCGCCGCGACTTCTGGCACCTGGACTTCCTCCGTCAGCTCGAGGGCGTGGGGCTGACGGCGCCGGTCGGCATGATGTTCAAGGCCGAGGACGTGCCGCCGGTGGCGACCGTGACCGGCAAGGTCCGGTGCACGCGGCCGATCATGGCCGACCATTTCACGTTCCTCCGATCGGTGGCCCGGACGGCGACGCCCAAGCTGACGATCCCGTCGCCCGCCATGCTGCATCTGCGCGGCGGGCGCAACGCGATCGCGCGTGATGTCTACCCGGACCTCACGGAGTTCTGGGCCGACGCCGGCGCCGCCTACCGGGCGGCCATCGGCCACATCGCCGCCGCCGGCTGCACCTACCTCCAGGTCGACGACGTGAGCTGGGCCTATCTGTGCGACGCCAGGGTTCGCGACAACTTCCGCGCCAACGGCGACGATCCCGGCCCGCTCCACCGCGTCTACGCCGACGCCATCACGCAGGCGCTGGCCGCGCGTCCGCCCCGCATGACGGTGACGATGCATACCTGTCGCGGGAACTTCCGCAGCACGTGGTTCGCCGAGGGCGCCTACGCCGACGCCGTGATGGAGGCGATGTTCTCCATTCCCGTCGACGCCTACTTTATGGAATGGGACACGGAGCGCGCCGGCGGCTTCGAGCCGCTGCGCCTGCTGCCGCGCGACAAGAAGGTCGTCCTCGGCCTGGTGACCACGAAGTCCGGCATGCTCGAGTCGAAGGACGCTCTCCGGCGACGGATCGACGAGGCCGCGAAGTTCGTGCCGCTCGAGCGCCTGTGTCTGTCGCCGCAGTGCGGCTTTGCGAGCACCCATCACGGGAACACGCTCACCGAGGACGAGCAGTGGCGCAAGCTCGAGCGCGTCGTCGAGGTCGCGCGCGACGTCTGGGGAGGCTAGGGCATGAACATCGGTGTCTCGGTCCCGTTGCCCGCCTACTGGGTGGATCCCGGCGCGATGGCGCAGAGGGCGGAGGAGCTCGGCTTCGAGTCGTTCTGGTGCGCCGAGCATCCCGTCATGCCGGTGAAGACGACCAGCCGCTTTCCGGGCGCCGAGGACGGCGTGATCCCCGAGACCTACGCGCACTTCGTCGATCCGTTCGTGGCGCTCGCCCGCGCGTCCGGCATGACCCGGCGCATCAAGCTCGCCACCGGCATCGTGCTGGTGCCCGAGCGTCATCCGCTCCTGCTCGCGAAGGAGGTCTCGACGCTCGACCTGTTCAGCGGCGGCCGGTTCCTGTTCGGCATCGGGGCCGGCTGGCTGAAGGAAGAGACCGAGATGCTCGGCGGCGACTTCGCGCATCGCTGGACGCAGACGCGCGAGTCGGTCCTGGCCATGAAGGAGCTGTGGACGAAGCCGGAGGCGGAATTCCACGGCAAGTACTACGACTTCCCGCCGGTGAAGTCCAACCCGAAGCCCGCCCAGAAGCCGCACCCACCGGTGCTGCTCGGGGGCGCCGCCAAGAACGTCCTCGAGCGCGTGGTGGCGTGGGGCGACGGCTGGCTGCCGAACCGTGTCACGCCGGACCAGCTCCGCGAGCGCCGGGCCACGCTCGATCGGCTTGCGAAGGATGCCGGGCGCGATCCCTCGAAGCTGACGATCTCTGTCTATGGGCAGCCGGCGGACCGCGATCTGATCAGGCGCTTGCTCGACGCCGGCGCCACGCGCGTGGTCGTGCGGCCGAACGCCGTCAAGACCGATGCGGAGATGGCCGCGCAGCTCTCCCAGATCGCGAAGACGATGCTGCAGTAGCTCACCGCGTGCCGCCCGACGCGAGCGCGAGTGGATGCAACACGTCGATGGCGTATCCGAGATCGAGTCGCTCGCCGGCCCACGCCGGCATTGACGTCCGCGCGTCGATGCGAAGTCCGAGGGCGCCGTTCTGCGCCTGTAGGTCATCGATCGGATCGGCAGCCACCGGAGGCGTCGCCGGCACTTCAGACAGCGGCCGACCGTTCGGCCATCGGAACGTCAGCTCGCCGCTCGCGAGTCGTTCGACTTGGAAGCCTTCCTCGTGGACTGCGCGGTGGTGCCGCCGACACAGCATCGCGAGATTAGAGAGCGTTGTCGGCCCGCCATGTGCCCAGTGGCGGATGTGATGACCCTGGCCGAACGGTAAGCCGCAGCCGGGAAACTTACAGCCCTGGTCGCGATGCTGAAGCGCCCGCCGCAGCGCGGGCGGAATGGTTCGCGTTCGCGCACCGACGTCGACGACCCGGCCGGCCGTATCCTGTCGCATCACCACCCGGCTTGCGTCGCACGCCAAGCGCTGCGACGTTTCTGCGGAAACGCGCGTGCCGCCCTCGAGCACGGACTGGCCGGGGGCGTCGGCATCGGCCAGCACCGCCGCATCGACGTGAACCACGACCTGATACCGTTCGCCGGGCGCGCCCGGATCCATCCCGCGATGCAGCGCGGTCTCGGCAATGAGGCCCAGCGCGTCCGCCTGGAGCTGACCGAGCGTCGGCGTTTGAGCGGAAACGTCTTGGACGATCGAACCGTCGCGGCGATGGCGATACAGCGCCTCGCGCGCGCAGGCCAACGCCTGCATCACGACCGCGCCAACCTCCGGCTCGAGCCGCCCCCGTACGACGACAGAACCGTCATCATCCTGATACGTGTACAGCGTGCGGCGGGCGTGGCGCGTGGCGGTCTCCAGCGCCTCCGCCTTGCGGTCGACATAGCGCCAGGCGCGCACGATTCGTTCGACGTGCTCGGCAGTGCCGGCCATTCCGAATTTCAGCAAGCGCTCCTCGGTCTCGGGCGTAGCGACGCGCGTGAGCGCGCGGACCTTGGAGTATGAGAGCTGGCCGCGTGCGAGCGCTTCGGCCAATCGGGGCAGGGTTCCGAGCGCCCGTGCGACACGGACGCGCTCGCGAGCGGCACCCGGGTCGAGCCCGATGCGCCAGGTGAGCCACGCCGCGCACGAGCGGAAGCCGTTGCCCCAACCGCCGCGAGCGTCGAACTCGCGAATCAGATCGAGCAACCGCGCGGTCGCGGCCTCCAGGTGGGCGGACAGCTCGGCGATCTTGTTTCCAAGCCGTTCGAGCTCGAGCTCACGCTCGGGGGTCGGGTGAACGCTGCGGCTCGGCGTCATCATCGGCGCATCCCCCTTTCGGTGTTCTGTGCCGACTGTACACCGCGATTTTCTGTGCCCATGGTGGCGCCAGGAGCCGCGATCTGCGGTCATTCCGACTTTTTTCGAACGCACGCGGCCACGGGCACAGGACGGCCTTCAGGTGCCCCGTGCAGGCGCTCGCATGGACGGAGTGCCGGCAGCAAACGAGGCCTGGATCGAAATCGTGTCAATGCCGAATTTCAGATACGGCTTTCGCCGCGTCGCCTCGGCGCTCCACGAATCGAGCCGCCTGCGCTCGCTGATCAGAACGTCACGCAAGCGCTGCCGTCGGACAGGAACTCGACGAGCTTCGCGCCGCCGACGATGGTCGCGCCGGCGACCAGGTTGTGCTCGTCGAGCTTGCGCTTCTTGAAGCACGGCGAGCAGACGTACATCGTTCCGCCGGCCTTGGCGAAGTTGTCCATCAGCTCGCGCAGTGGCGCGAAGCCCTCCTCCTGGATGCCATCGGCGAAGCCTCGCTGGGCCAGGCGCACGCCCTCGATGCTGAGGAAGACCAGGGTCTCCTTGCCGGAGCCCAGCGCAGCGTTGGCGAGCACGAATCCGACGGTCGCCCGGTCGGTGTCGTCCTTGGAATGGGTGACGTTCACGCAGAACTTGCCGGCCATCGTTCAACGCTCCTTTCGGCGAATGAGGTAGACGGGGGGCTCCGCCGTCTCGAGGATATGACCGGTGAGCCGGCACCATGCCGGCAGATCGGCGCGCGCGCCCGGGTCCAGCGCGACCAGGCGGAGCACCGCGCCGGGGGCGAGCGTCTCCACGCGTGCGCGGAGCTGCAAGAGCAGATCGCCGCAGCCGAGGTCACCGGCATCCCACGTCGCGTCGGCGATCACCCGATGAGCTTCGCGAACGCGTCGAGGCGCGGCAGCACGGCGTCGCGCGGCTCGGACGGGACGCCGAAGATCGCGCGCTCGACGCCGGCGGCGGCCAGCGTGTCGAGCGCCGGCTTCTTCGGCGGCGCGAAGAACAGCGACACCGGCGCCGACTTCGGATCGCGCCCGACCTTCTTCAAGCGCTCGCGCAGCTCCGGGATGCGCTCCACCGGATTCTTGTTCGGTCGCATGATCGGCATCCAGCCGTCGCCGAACTCGACGACGCGGTCGAAGGTGGTGGCCCCGTCGCCGCCGATGATGATCGGCGGGTGCGGCTTCTGCACCGGCTTCGGATCCTGCCAGATCGGGTCGAAGCGGACGAAGTCGCCGTGGAAGGCCGCGTCCTTCTTCGTCCAGATCTCCTTCATGGCCAGCACCCGCTCGCGGAGCAGGCGCCAGCGCGACTTCCACGCGGTCCCGTGGTTCTCCATCTCCTCGGCGTTCCAGCCGCCGCCGATCCCGAACAGCGCGCGCCCGCCGGAGAGGCGATCGAGCGTGGCCACCTCCTTGGCGGTGGTGATCGGGTCGCGCTCGACGACGAGGCAGATGCCGGTGCCGAGCTTCAGCCGGCGGGTGGCGGCGCCGGCGGCCATGAGCGCGATGAACGGATCGTAGGCCGACCAGTACTCGCGCGGCAGCTCGCCACCGCCCGGCCACGGGCTCCGGCGGCTGGTGGGGATGTGCGTGTGCTCCGGAAACCACACGGATTCGAAGCCGCGCTCCTCGAGGGCGCGGGCCAGCTCGTCGGGGGCGATCGCGTACTCGGTCGGAAACATCACGATGCCGTAGTGCATGGGAAACCTCCTCAGGCCTTGAAGACGGCTTTGAGCTCTTTGCTGGGTACGGTGCGCCGCACCCAGGTGAACGTGCCCTTGTCCTTCATCTCACGGGCGCCGTCGAGAAACGCCGCCAGCGCCAGCCGCGACAGCGCACCGCCGACACTCACGCGCTTGACGCCGGCGTCCGCGAGCTGCGCGAGGGTGAGGGACGGATCGGCGGCGCTCATGACGACGTTCACGGGGCGGCTCACGGCAGATGTGACCGCACGGATCATCGCGAGGTCTTTGACACCTGGCGCGTATAGGACGTCGGCGCCCGCTTTCTCGAACGCCTGCAGCCGCTTGATGGTGTCGTCGAGATCCAGCCGGCCGTACAGGAGATTCTCGGCACGCGCCGTCAGCACGAAGCGGAACGGCAGCGCGCGGGCCGTCTCGACGGCCGCCTGCACGCGCTCGACGGCGAGGGTGAAGTCGTAGATCGGCCGGCTCGCGTCGCCGGTGGCATCCTCGATCGAGCCGCCGACGACCCCGGCCTCCGCCGCCAGCCGGATCATCTCCGCCGCCTCGCGCGGCGCGTCGGCGTAGCCGTTCTCGAGATCGGCGTTGACGGGCAGGTCGGTGGCCGCGGCGATCACGCGGCAGTTCTCGAGCACCTCGCGCCGGCTGACGGCGTTGGTGCCGTCCACGCGGCCGAGCATGTTGGCGAGGCCGAGGCTCGTGGTGGCCAGCGCCTCGAAGCCCAGAGACGCCAGCAGTCGCGCGGTGCCGGCGTCCCACGGGTTCGGGATGATGAACGCGCCGGGACGCTCGTGCAGCGCGCGAAAGGCGATGGCCTTCTCTGCCTGTGTGCGCATAGTGTCAACCCTCCACTCCGCGCTCCGTAGCTCCGTTTCAGCGCCACAGTCGTTTGGTGGCGAGATCCGCGCCCTCGCGCAGCGTGCGGAGCTTCGTCCACACCACGCTGTCCTCGACGAGCTGGGAGCCGGCGAAGGTGCCGAAGCCGCAGTCGACGCCGGCCAGCACCCGTGTGCGGTCGCCGACGACCTCGGCGGCGGCCACGATGCGATCGGCCACCACCTCGGGGTGCTCGACGACGTTGGTGGTGGAGTCGACGACGCCCGGTACCAGCAGCATCCCGTCCGGCAGCGGGTGACGGCGGAACGCTCTCAGCTCGTGCTGGTGGCGCGGGCTCGCGAGCGGCAGCGACAGCGCGCCGACGCGGGCGCCGTAGACGATCGGCAGCAGCGGCTCGAGCGGCACGTCGTGGGTGTGCGGACCGTCGTAGTTGCCCCAGCAGAGATGCAGGCGGATGCGATCGGCGGGCAGGCCGACGATGGCCTCGTTGATGGCGTCGACGTGCAGGGCGACCGATTCCAGGAATGTGTCGAGCGGCGCGTCCTGGAAGAAGCGCGCCCGCTCCATGGCGAGGTCGGGACAGTCGAGCTGGAGCACGAACCCGCGCGAGACGATGAGCTCGTACTCCTTACGCATCTCGCGGGCGAGCGCGCGCACGTAGCGCTCGTGCGAGCCGTAATAGGCGTCGAGCATGATGGTGGCGATGACGCCGGGCGAGGCGGCCGTCATGAACGCCTCTGTGAACTTCCCGGCGTCGACGACCCGCTGAAAGAGCTCGCATTCCGCGACCGCCTCGCTCAGGTCGGTATAGGCGACCTCGGCGATCGCCTGGGGGGCGTCGGCGATGCGGGCGGCACCGGCGCGCTGCCGCGCCAGCCGTGCCGCGTAGTCGGGATGCTCCAGCAGGTCGCGGGATAGCCGCCGCTTGCTCTGCCCGCCGAAGCCGCGCATACGCTGGGCCGGATAGGTGGAGAATCCGACGCGGGGCTGCTCGCCATCGTTGGCGACGTCGATGCCGGCCTGCAGCTGGCGGGCGACGACGTGGCGGACGGCGGACTCGGCCTCGCGAGCCAGTGCCTCAGGATCGATCGGCTCACCGCGGTCATGGCGCACCAGCAGGTCGCGCAGCGCCGGCGGCCGCGGGAGACTTCCGACGTGGGTGGTCAGGATGCGGTCCGCGCTTCGTTTCATCGGAAGGATGATACCGTTGCTCGTCCATGAGCGAGCTGACGAGCGAGCAGACGGCGATCCGCGACATGACCCGTCAGTTCGTGCGCAACGATGTCGCGCCGTTCGCCGCGGAGTGGGATCGCACGGCCACCGTGCCGCTGGCGACCGTACGGAAGGCCGGCGCGCTCGGCCTCTTCGGCGTCGGCGTGCCGACCGAGTGGGGCGGCAGCGGCGCCGATTTCGTGTCGTACATCCTGATGACGGAAGAGCTGGCCTACGGCGACGCCGGCGTGTGCAACATGATCAGCGCCACCAACGCGTTCGCCTGGAAGGTCCGCGATCACGGCACGCCGGCGCAGAAGGAGCGCTTTCTGCGGCCGGTGGCCGGCGGTGACGCCATCGCGTGCCTCATGTACACCGAGCCACAGGCCGGCTCCGATGCCGCCAACCAGCGGACGCGCGCCGTGCGCCACGGCGATCGGTGGGTGATCAACGGCACGAAGTCGTTCATCACCTCGGGACGCTCGGCCAGCGTCGGCGTGCTGCTGGCCGTCACCGATCCGGCGGCCGGCAAGCGCGGGATCTCGGCGTTCCTGGTACGCACCGATGCGCCCGGATATCGGGTCGTACGCGTCGAGGACAAGCTCGGCCACCGCACGAACGACACCTGCCAGGTCGTGCTCGAGGATCTCCAGGTCTCCGCGGACGACATGCTGGGCCCGCCGGGACAAGGACTCAGGATCGCCCTCGCCTATCTCGACGCCGGACGCATCGGGGTCGCCGCGCAGTCGGTCGGCGTCGCCCGCGCGGCCCTCGACGCCGCCCTGGGCTACGCGCGTGAGCGCGAGACGTTCGGTCAGAAACTGATCGAGCACCAGGCCATCGCGTTCTCGCTGGCCGAGATGGCCACCGATCTCGAAGTCGCGCGCCAGATGTGCCTCCACGCCGCCCGCCTCAAGCAGGCCGGTGGGCGCTGCATCAAGGAAGCGTCGATGTCGAAGCTTTTCGCCGCGCAGATGTGCGAGCGCGTCTGCTCGGCGGCGATCCAGGTCCACGGCGGCTACGGCTTCGTGCGCGATTATCCGGTCGAGAAGCTCTATCGTGATGCCCGCGTGTTCCAGATCTATGACGGCACCAACGAGGTGCAAAAGATCCTGATCGCGCGCGAGCTGGTCGCCGGCGACTAGCGTCTAGAGATATTTCGTCGGCCACATGATTGTGCGCCACATGTGGGCGGACGGGCTCGCGTCGAAGCCGAGACCTTCCTTCGGCTGCCGGAAGTTCCGGCCGACGATGTCGGTGAACTCCTCCAGCTGCACCTGCACGGTCGGATCGAAGGCGTACAGATCGTTCACGCAGATCATCCGCGAGGTCATGTACCACGTGTGGTCGCGGGCGTACCGGTAGTCGCGCTGGATGTACTCATCGGGCTGATAGTCGGCGCCGAAGAGCTTGACGTACATCGCCGGATAGTCGTAGCCGACCGATTCGTCGGCGAAGAACCGCAACGCCTGGTGATAGCGGATGGCCCAGCTCACCTCCTCGTCGACGTACGGCTCGACGAGCTGGGCGCCCCAGTAGCCGTGATCGCCCCGGATGAAGCCGGCGATGGCGATGTCGTGCACCAGGCAGGCCATCACGACCTTCTCGCCGGCGCCGTTGTTCATCGCCAGCCGGGCGCTCTGCATCAGGTGATTGGCGGGTCCGAAGCGGTACTTGAAGAAGTCGAAGAGCGTCGGGCGCTCCGGCATCCGCGGCAGGCGCGGATCGTCGCCCATCATGTAGAGCTTGCCCTGGTCCGGTGGCCGGTGGACGGGCAGGCGCGGATCGCGCTCGCCCGAGGTGTAGATCACGGATTTCACCACGACCCGGTCCAGCTCATCGCTCAGCGCGCGCTCCGCCGCCTCGGCCTTCTCCAGCGTTGTCATGGGCGAAAGCATGCCACAGTTCGGCGTCCCGTGCCTCGACGCCGCCGCTCTCACGCCACGACGATCGCGATGACGGCTCGCGGCTTTGGCCTGATCTTCCGGAAGAGATCGGCGAGTCGTTTCATCCAGCCGTACTTGGCAATGAGCAGATCGTGCGCCTGCGCGGCTTCTCGCTCGTCGACGATCCGCGCTGTGGCATCCATCCAGACGCCCGTGAGCGTCCCGCGCGCGTCGCACGGCGCGATTCTGACCCGGGGATTGTTGCGGATCCTCTTCACCTTGCCGGCGGTGGCCAGCGAGTACACGTAGATGACGTCCCGATCCACGGCGAACCACACCGGCGTCGCCACCGGCTGACCCGTCCTGCGGTAGGTCTCGAGGTTCAGATGGCGCCGCTCGGTGAGGGGCGCCAGGCGGTTCCGCTCGGGAAACATGCTCTCCACCTCTGGCTTCTGTTGCAGAAACCGTAGCAGACGCGGCAACCCTGTGAAGGGCCCCTGGTGGCAGCGCCTTTGCTTCCCACCACGAGACATGGGTTCGGTCCTCACGATCTACCACCGGGTACCGTTGAGTCTGCCGGACGGTCGCATGTACACCGCGCAAGCCTGCGGCCGCGTGCGCGAGGACGGGATCTGGGAAGGATGGCTGGAGTTCGTTCCGCACGACGGCTCGGCCGTGCTCCGGTCGGCGCGCGAAACCACGCAACCCAAGCTGACCGATCTCGAGTACTGGGCGGCCGGTCTGACGCCCGTCTACCTACGCGGCGCGCTCGAGCGCACGTTGACGCCGCCTCCCGTCGTCGTCGAGCCGCCGGCCGTCCGGTCGGTCTACGACGAGCCGGCGGCGCCGAGCATCCCGGTCACGGGGCGCGCCGCGGAGCCGGAGCCGGTGCTGGACCCGTTCTCCGTCTACGCCAAGGGCGAGGATCTCCTGCGCCGCCAGCTGGCCGCACTGAGCCCTCGCCACCTCCGCGCCATCATCCTCGGCTACGGGCTGGTCGACCCGACCGGCGTCGATCTCACTGGCTTGACCCGCCCCGAGCTGACTGCGCTGATCGTCGCCGCCGTGCGTCGGCGGGCCGCCTGAGCTCCAGATCGCTCCTTCGACCTCACGGTATCGCGAAAACGGGCCGGCTACGCCCCCTGCGGGCCGGCGCCGATCTTGAACATCCCGTCCGCGAGACCGAGCGCGCTCTTGCCGATGCTCTCGAGCATCCGATCCACCGTCGGCGGCATCAGCGTCGCCGTCCGCATGTCACGGAATGCGCGCTCCGCGAGAAAGTCCTTGTAGGCTCCGCGGCCGCCGACGGTCTGGATCACGCGCGAGGTGACCTCGAGACCGACCTCGCTCGCGAGATACTTGGCGCGGTTGGCCAACATCCCGCGCTCCACCATGTCGGCGCGCTCCCAGCCCGCGGCCGCCTGCTCGAGCACGAGCCCGCCGGCGTCGAGGCGGACGGCCAGCTCGCCGACGTGACGCTGGACGGTCGGGTCCTGGGCGACGGAGATGTTCTCCGGCTTCACGACGCGCTTCTTCAGATAGTCGATGGCGAACGCGAGCGAGGCGTCCGCGATGCCGAGGTAGACGGCCGCGTAGCCGAGACCGAAGCTCTCCACGACGCCGACCTGGACGGCTGCGCCCGGCCGCCCGAGCGTCGCGTCGCCGTCCACGCGGACGCCCTTGAACGTGACCGACGGACTGTAGGTGCCGCGCATGCCGAGCGTGTCCCACTTGCCGTCCGTCGTCATCCCGGCCGCGTCGGCCGGCACCACGGCCTGGATGAGCGCCTTGCCCATGTCCGCCTCGCCGTCGATCGCGCACCAGACCATGTAGTACGAGGCGCCGAGCGCCATCGTGCAGAAGTGCTTCACGCCGTCGATGACCCACTTGTCGCCCTCGGCGCGGATCGCCGTCTCCATCAGGAAGGTCCGCGACAGGCTCACCGCCGGCTCGCTGCCCCAGGAGCCGAAGAGCTTGCCGCCGTCCACCACCTCGCCGAAGTAGCGGCGCTTCTGATCGTCGGTGGCGAGGGCGTCGATGAAGCGCATGACCGTCGAGTGCATGTGCACGGTCATGGCGGTGCTCGCGCAGCCGCGGGCGAGGGCGCGGGTCACGCCCACGTAGGTCGGCATGTCGACGCCGAGCCCGCCGTAGGCGACGGGGATGGTGGTGGCGAGCAATCCCTCGGCCCAGAGCTCGCGCCAGCTCTCGAGCGGATTCCTCGCGTCACGGTCGTACTCGGCGGCGCGCGGCGCCAGCCTCTCGCGCGCCAGGCGCGCCGCCATCTCGACGATGGCGCTGTTCACGCCATCTTGCCGGCGCCGACGGCCGGACGACGCGACGTCACGCATCGGCACGTGTCGATCTGGTGCAGCTCGATGATGTTGCCGAACGGATCCTTCAGGAACAGCTGCAACGACTGGGGACCGACGACGCTCTCGGCGGCCCAGTAGTCCACGTGCAGGGCATCGAGCTCCTTGCGCGCGGCCTGGATGTCGGCGACGGCCAGCGCCACGTGCGGCAGCGATGGGTCCTTGCCGGGTCCCTTCGCGAACTTCGACTGGCCCTCGACGCCCATGAGATGGATCTGCGCGGTGCCGCCGACGTCCATCCAGTAGCCGTCGATGGTGGGAATCTCCGGCCGTCCGGGATCGTGGCTGAGACCGAGCACGTCGCCGTAGAACTTTCGGGCCTTGGCCACGTCGTCCTTGGATGGACCCACGCGAATGCCGTGATGGTGAAGCTCGAGCACCTCGATGGCCATGAGATCCTCCTCATGGGGGGCCCCGAAATGGCCCCCCAATCGCCATATCTCTGCGACTCAGCGAAGCCGCGCGAGCAGCGTACCCCAGATCCCCTTGGGCAAGAACAGCACGAAGGCCATGAAGATCAGGCCGATGAAGAGCGGCCACGACTCCGTGAAGACGCTGAGCCGGTCTTCCAGCACCAGGAATGTCGCGGCGCCGACGAACGGGCCGAAGAACGTCCCGGCGCCGCCGAGCAGCGTCATGATGACGACCTGCCCTGACGTCGTCCAGTAGAGCGACTCGACAGGCACCACCGCCAGCCGCAGGGCGTCCAGCCCGCCCGCCAGCCCGCAGAAGAGCGCCGAGAACACGAACGACAGGAGCTTGATCCTGGCGATGTCGTAGCCGCAGGCCCCGGCCCGGTCGCTGTTTTCCCGGATGGCCTTGAGCACGGCGCCGAACGGCGAGTCGAGGATGCGCTTGAGCGCCAGCAGGGCGAGCGTGACCAGGACCAGCGCGAAGTAGTAGAACGCGAGCGACGACTCCAGCGGCACCGAGAGCCCGGGCAGCCGCAGCGGCGGGACCTGGATCCCGCGCAGGCCGTCGTCGCCGCCGGTGACGTCGGCCAGGTGGAACGCGATGAAGTAGAGGAGCTGGGCGAAGGCGAGCGAGAGCATCGCGAAGTAGATGCCGCGCCGCCGCAGGCAGAAGAATCCCACGACGGCGCCGCCGACGCCCGCCAGCAGCAGCCCGGCGCCGAGCGCGCCCCACAGCGAGGCGATCTTGAGCTTGGCCAGCGCGAGACCGGTGCCGTACGCGCCGAGTCCCCAGTACGCGGCGTGCCCGAACGACAGGAGTCCGGTGTAGCCGTACAGGAGATTGAAGCCGAGGGCGAAGAGCCCGTAGATGAGCACCTGGGTCGCGAGCGCCTTGTAAGGGACGACGAAGGGGAAGATCGCGAACACGAGCGCGAATGTCAGCACGGGACGTGCGGCCACGGCCCGCACCACCGCGCGCTTCATTCCATGAGGCCCGCTTCGCCGAAGAGTCCGCTCGGACGGAGCAGCAACACGAGCGCCATGACGAGGAAGACGTTGATCTCGGCGAGCTTGGGCGCGAAGAACGTGGTCACGCTGACCACCTGTCCGATCAGCAGCCCCGCCACGATGGCGCCGGGCAGGCTGCCCATGCCACCCACCACCACCACGACGAACGATTCGATGACCGTCGTCACGCCCATCTCGGCGTACACGCTCCGCATCGGCCCGGCCAGGATGCCGGCCAGCCCGGCCAGCGCGCTGCCGATCCCGAAGACGAGCAGCCAGACCCGGCGGAGATCGATGCCGAGCGCGCGCACCATCAGCGGATCGCGCGAGCCACCGCGGATCACCAGCCCCACGTTGGTGCGCTCGAGGAAGAGCCACAGGCCGACGAGCACCAGCGCGGTGATGACGATGACGAACAGCCGATAGGTGGGGAACATGCCGAAGCCGAGGTTCACGGCGCCGGCGAGCGCACGTGGCGGGTCGAGCGAGAGCCCGATCTTGCCCCACACGAGGCGGACCACCTCGATGATCACGGCGGAGAGGCCGAACGTCAGCAGCAGCGGATCATCGATGGAGCGCCCGTAGAGCGGCCGGATGAGAAAGCGCTCCACGACGAGGCCGAAGACTCCGACGAGGAGCGGCGCCACCAGCAGCGCCAGCCAGAAGCTCTTCGTGTGGCCGACCAGGAAGAACCCGAGATAGGCGCCGAGCATGTAGAACGAGCCGTGGGAGAAGTTCACCACCGTCATCAGTCCGAAGATCAGCGACAGACCGATGGCGAGCAGCACGAAGATCATGCCGAGCACGAGTCCCGTGAAGAGCTGCGCGGTCAGCGCGGTTAACATGACATGGGGGGCCCCGAAATGGCCCCCCATACCCCCCAGCGTTCGGAGCGCCCCGGCGGAGCCGTGGCGCTCCTCTCGATCTCAAGTCCCACGATTACGCGTGGCCTTTTTCGGCGCAGGTGCGGTCGTACTCCTCGTTGGCCGGCACCTTGGCGACGAGATCGAGCAGACCCCAGTCGCCCTTCGTCTGGCCGGGACCGCGGCCGCGGCCGATCCACATGTCCTGGAAGGACTTGTTGTCGCACGCGCGCCACCACTGCTTGCCCTTGAAGTGGTCGTAGGCCGGATTCTTGCGGAGCGCGTTGGCCACGGCGTCGGAGTCCGTCGACTTGGAGAGCTCCACGCCGCGCGCCACCTCCAGCACGGCGCTGTAGGAGTAGGCGCCGTAGTCGCCGGGCGGGATGCCGAACTTCTTCATCGAAGCCTCGACGAACTTCTTGGCCGACGGGATCTGGTCCTGGAGCTCCCAGTACCAGTTGATGCCGCCATAGACGTCCTGGTAGAGCTCGGCGCCGCCTTCCTTGAGGTAGGAGATCCAGTGGAGCGGCTGCGCGATCTTCATCTCCTTCTTCATCCCGTAGGAGATGACCTGCTTGTGCAGCGCCACGTTGTCGGCCCCGGGCGCCACGTTCATCAGCACCTCGGGCTTCGCGGCCTGGATCCTCGGCAGATGCGCCGAGAACTCCGCGCTCCCGAGCGGGTAGGGCGTGGTGCCGAGCAGGGTGCCGCCGTTCTTTTTCAGCACCTCGGTGAGGACGGCGTTGTTCTGCTTGCCCCACGCGTAGTCGGCGTAGATGATCCACCACTTCTTGCCGAGATTCTGGGCAACCCACTGCCCCACCACGCGCGAGGTGATGGTGGGGTTCAAGGCCTCGTGGAAGGTGAGAGGGCTCGTGTCGGGCCTGGCGCTGATCTCGTCGGACTGGCTGGTGGAGATGAAGAGCACTTTCGACTTCTTCGTCTGCTCGTTGATCGCCATCTGCACGTGCGCGGCCAGCCCGCCGATGACGAACTGCACCCGCTCGTTCTCGATGAGCTCCTTCGTGCGCTGGGCACCGATGGCGGGCTTCAGCTGATCGTCGCGGAAGAGCACCTCGACCTTGCGGCCCATGACTCCACCCTTGGCGTTGAGCTCGTCGGCGGCCAGCACGGCCCCGCGCTGCATGTCGGCGGCGAGCGCGGCGAACGGTCCTGTGAGCGGCAGCGGACAGCCGATGCGCAGGGGCTCCTTCGACTGGGCCTTCAGGATCGCCGGGAAGCCGACGGTGGCGGTGGCGGCAGCGGCGGACGTGACCAGGAACGCACGACGATTCATGGGTGAGTCCTCCTTGAGTGGCGGGATGATAGGCGCCGCGGGAGGCGACTGTCAATCGTGCTAGACTTCCGCGCGTGCCGCACGTCGGCTCGCCGTCGAAGCGCCCCGACGATCCGCGGATCCTGACCGGGCGGGGCCGGTACGTCGACGACATCGTCCTCCCGCGGCTGCTGCACGTCGCTTTCGTTCGCAGCCTCCATCCGCACGCGGAGCTCCGCGGGCTCGACGTGGACGCCGCTCGTCGCGCGCCCGGCGTGACCGCCGTGCTCACGGGGGCCGAGGCCGCACGGCTCTGCAAGCCGTATCGCGGCGTGCTGCACCACTACAAGGGCATGAAGACGGGCGCCATCCGCGCCCTGGCGGTCGACCGCGTGCGCTACGTCGGAGAGCCCATCGTGGCCATCGCCGCCACCGACCGCGCCAGCGCCGAGGATGCGGTGGCGCTGGTGGGCGTGGACTACGCGCCGCTGCCGGCGGCACTCGGCCCCGAGGCGACCGCCGCGCCCGTCATTCATCCCGAGCTCGGCGACAACGTCCTCTATGAGACCCGGCTCGCCGGCGGCGACCCCGAGGCGACGTTTCGCGCCGCGCATCGCCTGTGGCGGCGCCGCTTCACCACCGCCCGGCACACGGGCGTGCCCCTGGAGCCGCGTGGCCTCGTGGCGGAGTTCGAGCCAGCGACCCGTGCCCTCACCGTGTGGATGTCGACGCAGGTCCCGCACATGATGCAGGCGGTGCTCGCGGAGCTGTTCGGGCTCGCCGAGCATCGCGTGCGCGTGATCGCGCCCGACGTGGGCGGCTCGTTCGGCATCAAGATCCACGTCTACCAGGACGACCTCGCCGCCTGCGCGCTGGCCATCCTGCTCGGACGGCCGGTGAAGTTCGTGGCGACGCGGCGCGAATCGTTCGTGTCGGACATCCACGCGCGCGAGCAGACGATCGAGGTCGAGGTGGCCGCGGACGCGGCCGGCGCTGTCTCGGCCATGCGCGCGCGGATCACGGCCGCGGTGGGCCCGTACTCGGCGTTTCCGCGCTCGAGCGTGGTCGAGGGCGGACAGGTGCTCCGACTGTTGCCGGGACCGTACCGCATCCGCCACTACGACGGGACGCTGCGCGTGGTGGCGCAGAACAAGGTGATCACCTCGCAGTACCGCGCGGTCGGGCATCCCATCGCGGCCGCGGTGACGGAAGCGATGCTCGACCTGATCGCGCGCGATCTGGGCATCGATCCGGCGGAGGTCCGACGGCGCAACCTGATCCGACCCGAGGAGCTGCCCTACACCTCGGCCACCGGCAACGTCTACGACAGCGGCAGCTATCATGCGGCGCTCGAGCGGCTGCTCGACGCCGCCGATTACAAGGCGCTTCGACGCGAGCAGGCGACGGCGCGCGCCGCCGGCCGCCACCTCGGCATCGGCCTCGCGTGCTTCGTGGAGCTCACGGGGCCGGGCGCGCAGTTCTACGGCGTCGGCGGCGCCCCGATCTCCGGCCAGGAGGGCGCCACCGTGCGCCTCGAGCCGTCGGGCGTGGTCACCGCGCTCGTCGGCGTCACGGATCAGGGGCAGGGCACGCCGACGGCGCTCGCCCAGATCATCGCCGACGAGCTCGGCGTGGACGTGGCGGCGGTGGCGGTGCGGTCGGGCGACACGGCGCTCATGCCGTACGGCGGCGGCACCTGGGCGAGCCGCGGCATGGCCATCGGCGGCAGCGCGACGTTGCTCGCCGCGCGTGCGCTGGCCGACAAGATACGACGCGTGGCCGCCGTCCTGCTCGAGGCGCATGCCGACGACATCGCGCTGGCCGACGGGCGTGCCGGCGTGCGTGGCACGACGCGAGCCCTCGATCTCGCCGACCTCGCGCGCACGGTGCACTTTCGCTCGAACGAGCTTCGTGGGCTCGAGCCGAGCCTGGACGCCACCGCGCACTTCACCAACGCGCAGCCGTGGACGTTCACCAACGGCGCGCATCTGGCCGTCGTGGAGGTCGACGCCGAGACGGGGCGGGTGCGCGTGCGGCGGTACGTCGCGGTGGACGACTGCGGTCGCGTCGTGAACCCGGCGCTGGTCGAGGGCCAGATCGCTGGCGGCATCGCGCAGGGGCTCGGCGGGGCGCTCATGGAGCACTGCGTGTACGACGAACGCGGACAGCCGCTCTGCGGGACGTTGATGGACTACGCCGTGCCGACCGCGGTCGACATCCCGGCCTTCGAGCTTCACCATCTGGAGACGCCAGCGCCGGCGATCGCCGGCGGGTTCAAGGGCGCCGGCGAGGCCGGTACCACGGGGGCGCCGGCGGCGATCCTCAACGCCGTCAACGACGCCCTCGCGACGCTCGGCGCCATGATCACCGATCAGCCGATCACGCCCGAGCGCGTGCTCCACGCCCTTGGCCGGATCGGCTGAAGCGGAGGTACACTCGCTGGCAGCAAGGACGGGAGGTCGGCGATGGCGGTGAAGGCGCTGCTGCATTACGCGCTCGAGGTGCCGGATCAGACGGTCGGCGAGCGGTTCTACACGGGCTTCGGGTTGCTCAACGAGCCGGGCCGCGGCGGCGCCGTGCGGTTGCGCCCCGCGCCGCTCAAGCGCGAGTCCGTGCTGCTGTACGGCGGCCCGAAGAAGCGGCTGCATCATCTGGCGTTCGGTGCGCCCGCCGACGAGTACGAGGCGACGCGGCAGTCGCTGCGGCGCGCGGGCGTGAGCGAGGTCGACCCGCCCCGCGGAGCCCCCGAGGGCGGCCTCTGGGTGCGCGATCCGGACGGCAACCTCGTGAACCTGCGGCCCGAGTCCGGCGAGGCGCCGCCCGCCGATCCGCCGCTGACGCTGAACAGTCCCGGGCGCGTGAGTCGCGTTGGCGCGCGCGGATGTCCCGACCGGTTCGCCGCCCGGCCGCGCCGGCTGGGCCACGTGCTCCTCTTCAGCGGCGACCTCGGCCGCCAGATCGACTTCTACACGAACGTGCTCGGCATGAAGCTCTCCGATCGCTGCCCGGGCATCATCGCGTTCCTGCGCTGCAGCCCCGATCATCACAACCTCGCGCTGCTCGCGTCCGACGGTCCGGGATTCCATCACGGGTCGTTCGAGGTCGGCAGCGTCGACGAGATCGCGATGGGCGCCCAGCGCGCGCTCGATGCGGGAATCCCGCCGGGCTGGGGCCTCGGGCGGCACGTGATCGGCTCGAACTTCTTCTACTACGTGCGCGACCCGTGGGGCTCGTGGGCGGAGTACTTTCACGACCTCGACCACATCCCGGAGACGTGCGCGTGGGAGCCACGCGATTTTGCGCCGGAGGACGCGCTCTACCGCTGGGGCCCGCCGGTCCCCGACGATTTCGGCCGGAACCGGGAGCTCGAGCGCTAGGAGGAGCCGGGCGCCTTGTGCAAGGCGCCGTCCTTCATGATCATGCGGAGCGCGCCGCGATCCTGAAGGATCGCGATGTCGGCGAGCGGATCGCCGTCGACGAGCAGCAGGTCGGCCAGGGCGCCGGCCTTGACGACACCGAGCTCCCCCGCATGGCCCATCAGCTCGCCCCCGAGCCGCGTGGCGGCCACGAGCGTCTCGGCGGCGGAAAAGCCCAGGACCTTCACGAAGATCCACAGATCGCGCGCATAGGTGCCGTGCGGCGTGTAGGGGAAGCCGTAGTCGCCGCCGGGTAGCACGCGGATGCCGCGCTTGCGCATCCGGCCGATGACGTCGATTGTCACCTCGAGCTCCCGCTGGAACGCCGCCGCCCGCTCGGGCGTGACGCCCCACTGACCGGCCGCCTGCGCGAGGTTGTACGTGATGCCGAGCGCGGGGCCGACGAAGACGCGCTCCCGGGCCGCCTCGAGCGCGTCGAGCGTGCGCTCGTCGGCCCAGTTGGCGTGGTAGATGACGTCGATCCCGTGGCGGAGCGCCAGGCGCACCGACTCGTTGCTGCGGCAGTGGGCGGCCACACGCAGCTCCGCCGCGCGCGCGACCTCCATGGCCGCCGTCACCTCGCTATATATATGGATGCGGGGCGGGGGCGGACAATAGCACAGAACGCTACTTGAGGAGGCCGGCCTCGCGCAGATAGCGCTGGACGCCGGCATGCAGCAGATCGCTCCGCGGCGCCGCCGCCGCGGTGTTGGCGGCGGTGGTCTCGCGGCCTTGTGGGAGCCGTTGCGC
>JBIOXS010000168.1:0-22829 GCA_044869815.1 Candidatus Rokuibacteriota bacterium
GTCGCGCGCGTGTCCGCGATGCGGGCCGGGCTGCCCGCCAGCGTGGCCGGCCTCACGGTCAATCGCTTCTGCTCCTCGGGGCTCAACGCGATCGCCATCGCGGCCAACTACATCGTCAACGAGGGAGCGGACGTGGTGTTCGGCGGTGGCGTGGAGTCCATCACGATGATGCAGCGGGACAACGCGCCGAACCCCTGGGTGAAGGAGCATCTGCCGGGCATCTACATGGTGATGGGCGACACCGCCGAGGTGGTGGCCAAGCGCTACAAGATCGGTCGCGAAGCCCAAGACCGCTACTCGCTGTCGAGCCAGCAGCGCACGGCGCGCGCGCAGCAGGAAGGCTTCTTCAAGGAGGAGCTGGCGCCGATGCACGTCACGCGGGCGGTCCTCGACAAGAAGACGGGTGAGAAGACGGGCGAGGAGCCGTACTACGTCGAGAAGGACGAGTGCAACCGCGCCGACACGACGCTCGAGGGGCTGGCGTCGCTGCCGCCGCACTTCGACAAGACGAGCGGGCAGGGTACCGTCACCGCCGGCAACTCGTCGCAGCTCTCCGACGGCGCCTCCGCCACCCTTCTCATGTCGATGGAGCGCGCCAAGGCGCTCGGCATCAAGCCGAAGCTGATCTTCCGCGGCTTCGCCATCGCCGGCTGCGCGCCGGACGAGATGGGCGTCGGTCCCGTGTACGCGGTGCCGAAGCTGCTCAAGCGGCACGGCCTGACCGTGAAGGACATCGACGTGTGGGAGCTGAACGAGGCCTTCGCCTCCCAGGTGCTCTACTGTCGGGACACGCTCGGCCTCGATCCCGGCACGCTGAACGTCAACGGCGGCTCGATCTCGATCGGCCATCCGTTCGGCATGACCGGCTCGCGCATGGTCGGCACCATCGCCAACGAGATGCTCCGCCGCAAAGCGCGGTACGGCGTGGTCACCATGTGCGTCGGCGGCGGCCAGGGCGCGGCCGGGCTCTTCGAGGCGTGCAACTAGCCCGCACCGCTCGATGACCGAGCGGCCGCTCGGCTACGAGCGGCGCTTCGGTTCCGGCTGGATCAGCGGAGTCTGCGCCGTGGCGCTCGGCGCCCTCGGCGCCGGCGCCGTGCTGTGTATCCGCTACCCGGCGCTGCTGACCGTCCCCGACGCGCGCGGTCTCTATCCGATGGAGATCGTCCGGTTTCTCATTCATCTGATACTCGTCGGCGCCTTCGGTCTCGCGCTGCTGAGCATCGTCCTCAGCCGCCGCGCGCCGCTCGGCCTCACCGCCCTGGCGCTGATTGTCACGGCGGTGCTGCTCGGCGGCTCACAGGTCGACGTCGGCTCGCTCGAGGGCGCGCGGTATCTGGGTCTCGACTGGTTCCTGCTCAACGTGCTCGTGCTGGCCATGCTCTTCGTGCCGCTCGAGCAGCTCTTCGCGCGGCTGCCGCAGCGCGTGTTGCGCCCGGCGTGGACGACCGACCTCGCGCATTTCGCGGTGAGCCATCTGCTGGTGCAGCTCACCGTGCTGCTGACGCTGATGCCGGCGGCCATCTTCTTCCGGTGGGCCGTACACCCCGCGGTCCAGTCGACGGTCGCGTCGCAGCCGTACGTGGTGCAGTTCGTCGAGATTCTCCTGGTGGCCGACCTCTCCGAGTACGCGATCCACCGGCTCTTTCACGCCACGCCGCTGCTGTGGCGGTTCCACGCCGTGCATCACTCGTCGGAGGTGATGGACTGGCTGGCCGGTTCGCGGATGCATCTCGTCGACGTGGTGGTGACCCGCGCGCTGGCCTTCGTGCCCCTCTACGTTCTCGGCTTCTCGCCGCCGGCGGTGTACGCCTACCTCGTCTTCGTCTCCTTCCACGCCGTCTTCATCCACGCCAACGTCCGCTTCCGCTTCGGACGCATCGGCGATCTGATCGCGACGCCGCAGTTTCACCACTGGCACCATGCCGCCGACCGCGACGCGGTCGACAAGAACTTCGCCGTGCACCTGCCCGTGCTCGACCGGCTCTTCGGGACGTACTACATGCCGGCCGGCCGTTGGCCGGCCGCGTACGGGATTGAGGGCGCCCCGGTGCCGCGCCCCTACGCGCGGCAGCTCCTGTATCCGTTCACCGGCCGCTGACCGCTACGCCGTCGAGCCGCCGTCCACGGTGTAGATGCCGCCGTTGATGTAGGCGGCGTCGGAGCTGAGCAGGAAGACGACGAGGGCGGCCACCTCGTCCGGCTCGCCGAAGCGGCGCATGGGGATCGAGGCGGCGAAGCGCTCGTGCGCCCGCGCCGGATTGTCCCGGCCGAAGCCCTGCTCGAGCTCGCGCGCCATCGGCGTCTCGATCGGAGCCGGACAGATCGCGTTCACGCGGACCCCGCGTCGCACCAGCTCGATGGCTCCGCTGCGCGTGAGTCCGATCACGGCGTGCTTGCTCGCGGTGTAGGCGACGAGGTTCGGCGAGCCGCGCAGTCCGGCGATCGAGGCCGTGTTGACAATGGCGCCGCCCCCGCGGGTGGCCATGGCCGGCGCCACGGCCTTCATCCCCAGCCACACGCCCTTGACGTTGACGGCCAGGACACGGTCGAACTCCGCCTCCGGGTACTCGATGAGGGGGCTCACGGCGCCGAGGATCCCGGCGTTGTTGAAGAACCCGTCGATGCCGCCGAAGCGCTCGACGGCGGCCGCGACGTAACGCTGCACGTCGCTCCATTGCGTGACGTCGGCTTCGACGGCGAGCGCCGGCACCCCCGTGCGCTCGACGACAGCGCGCGTCTCGGCGAGCGCGTCCTTCGCACGGTCGACGAGCACCAGGCTCGCGCCCTCGGCGGCCAGCCGCGCGGCGGTGGCGCGCCCGATGCCGCCACCGGCGCCGGTCACCACCACCGCGTGGCCGGTGAAACGACTCAAATCGCGGCCGTGACCATGATCTCGACCAGATACTTCTGCTGCGCGAGCTTGGCCTCGACGGTGGCGCGCGCGGGCGTGTTCATGGGGTCGACCCACGCGTCCCAGGCGGCGTTCATCTCGTCGTACTTCTTCATGTCGGCGAGATAGACCGTGGCGGACAGGAGCTTCGTCTTGTTGCTGCCGGCCGCCGCCAGAAGCGCGTCGATCTTCTTGAGGATCGTCTCGGTCTGGCCTTTCGTCGTCGGCTCGTCGCCGGCGACGATCCCGGCGAGGTAAACGGTGTTGCCGTGCACGACCGCTTGGCTGAGGCGGGGTCCGATCTGAAGTCGCTTCACGCTCATGGCTCGTCCTTTCCGCGGGAAGGGTCTACGGCCACGAAACCATAGCACGTGATGGAGCATCGTAGAGCCCAAGGAGGCGCCCGAATGACACTTACCCCTGCGGACCGCGACACGCTCATCCGTCGATACGGCGAAGGCCCCGCTCGACTGCGTGCGTCGCTGGCGGCGGTGCCGGCCGAGGCGCTCAAGTGGCGGCCGGCGCCGCGCGAGTGGTCGGCCCACGAGGTCGTCTGTCACTGCGCCGACTCCGAGACCAACGCGTACGCGCGGATCCGTTATCTCACCGCCGAGCCGGAGCCGCTCGTCGTCGACTACAACGAGGCGCAGTGGGCGGTGACGTTCGACTATCATTCGCATCCGCTGGATCTCGCGCTGGCCACCGTGGACGCCGTGCGCGCCAACACGCTGGCGCTCCTCCGCCGATTGCCGGAAGCGGCATGGACACGCGTGGGCCGCCACACCGGGTCGGGCCGCTACGGCGCCGAGGATTGGCTCCGGACCTACGCCGCGCACCTCGAGGACCACGCCGCGCAGATCGACGCCAACGTCGCGGCCTGGCAGGCGGCTCGGCGCTAGCCTCGCACGAGCGGAACGGCCCCGGGGACCCGCGCGGCGCTCACGCCGGGGTGCGTGGCGTTGCGATTGCACGTCTGACGACACGGGAGGTGCCGTCATGGCCAAGTGCGAGGTCTGCCACAACGACTACGACAAGGCGTTCGAGGTGATGGCGGCCGGCGAGCGCCACGTCTTCGACAGCTTCGAGTGCGCCATCCACCGCCTGGCGCCCGCCTGCGCGCATTGCGGCTGCAGGGTGATCGGCCACGGCGTCGAGGCCCACGATCAGTTCTTCTGCTGCGCGAGCTGCGCGCGGATGGCGGGGGAGACGGGGCTCAAGGACCGCGCCGCCTGAGCTAGGAGCGCGCCGGCTGGTAGCCCTTGTTCCGCATGCACCCGGTGAACGCATTCGACATCTGCGTGTCCTCGGTCTTCACGCGGGCGGCGTCGACGAGGCCGCCGACGACGAGATCGGGCGTCCAGTAAGCGCGGCTGGCCGTGCGTGCACAGTCCATCTCGTCGAGCGTCGTCTGCTGGATCTGCGCGCCCGGCTTCGTCCAGTCGCCGCCGCCGATGTCGAAGTGCGGGGCGCAGCCCGCGACGACGACCAGACCGATCGCGAGCGCGAGTCTCACAGCTCCACCAGGATCTTCATCACGCTGGCGCCTGCCAGCGCCGCCCGCATGCCATCCGCCAGGGATTCGAGCGGGATCCGGCGACTGACGAGGGGGGCAAGCGGCACGGCACCGCTCGCGGCGAGCCGGATGGCCTCTTCCCAGTCGTCGCGCCCGTACAGCCGGCTTCCGTGCATGACGAGCTCGCGCGCGAACATCTGATAGAGGTTGACCGCCACCGGCTCCGCGTGGATGGCCACGATGCTGACCGTGCCCCACACGCGGACGACGTCGGTGACCGCGCGGGCGGCGGCCGGATTGCCCGTCACCTCGAAGGCGACGTCGGCGCCGACACCATTGGTCCACTCGTTGGTGAATTTCACGGGGTCGCGGCCGGGGCCGAGGGTGTCGAGCCCGAGCTGCCCGAGCAGGCCCAGGCGAAACTCGTTGAGCTCGGCGACGACCACGCGGGCGCCGAGCTGCCGGCAGACGAGACCGATGAGCGCGCCGATCGGGCCGCCGCCGAACACGAACACGGCGTCGCCGGACTTGACGCCGGCTCGGCGCACGTCGTGGACGGCCACCGCGAGCGGCTCGATGACGGCCGCCTCGTCGTCGGACAGCGACGCGGGCACCTTGATGAGGCGATCGACGGGGACGGGATAGAACTCGCGCATGCCGCCCGGCACGTCGACGCCGAGGATCTTCAGGTCGTAGCAGAGGTAGCGTGCGCCCATGCCGCAGGCACGGCAGCGTCCGCACGAGAGCACCGGTTCCACCACGACGCGATCGCCGGCGGCGAAGCCCGAACCGGCGGGCCCCTCCGCCACCTCGGCGAACGTCTCGTGGCCGATCACGCCGCCGCGCGGCACGCGATGGTCGAGATGGCCCTGGAAGATGTGGAGATCGGTCCCGCAGATGCCGACGCGGCGCACCCGCAGCAGCGCCTCTCCGGCCGCGGGCTTGGGCACGCCCACGCTGGTCGTGCTGAAGCGGCCCGGCCCGTCGTACGACGAGGCGCGCATGGACGGCGGCGTCATGCCGTGCCGAGGGTACCACGCTCGCTGGCATCCCGTTCGCACTCTCGACAGACGCCTCGATGCCGATGCCGTTGGTGGAGGGCGTTCCGATGGAGCTCGATGAGCTGCGGTCGCTGACCCGCGACAGGCTGCAGCGCGGCGAGTTGCCGCGTGAGAAGTGCCAGGTCACCTGGTTCGGTCCCGGCGTCGGTCAGCCGTGCTCGCTGTGCGGACGATCCATCACGCGCCTGGAGATCGAGTGTGAGTGCGAGCAAGCCAGCGGTCCCACGCTCCGATTCCATCAGGCATGCTTCGCCATCTGGGACGAGGAGCGCCAGCACACCGGCTGAGTCTTAGGCCGCCTGGCCGCGCTCGCGCTCGACGATCTCCTGGCAGTCGCGGCAGGTGGTGGCCTCCGGCAGCGCCGCCAGCCGCGCCGGCTCGATGACATCGCCGCAGCGCTCGCAAAGGCCGTAGCGGCCTTCGTGCAGCCGGCGAAGCGCCGCGCTCAGCTGGTTGACGCGCTCGGCCACCCGCTCGCGCGTCATGAAGCTCAGGTCCTGCCGCTCGCTGGCCTGCGCCACGTCGCCTTCGTCGCGCACGGTGTCGGTGCCGGCGTGGGGCGCGGCCTCCTGGTCCAGGTGCGGCGAGATGCCGAGCTCGCGGAGCCGTCCGATCGCCGCGTCGCGCTCGCGCTCGAGTCGTTCGCGCATGTGCTCCATCGCCGGTGCCCTCCTTGTGGCCGTTGTCTTTTGCGTGAGCGAGAGACGTGCCAACGCGCGCGTCACCGTCGCTGGCATTGCGCTTGCGACCTCGACCCGACCGGGGGGTGCACATGTCCGACCTCGCGCACGTCCTGGATCGCCTCGCCGCCTTCGAGCCGACCGGCCTGCCCTTCCTCAGCCTCTACGTCGACGCGCGTCCCGACAACACCGGCCGCGAGCACTGGCAGGCGAACGTCCGCAAGGAGCTGGGGGAGCGCGCGAAGACGTACGGCCGGCGGACGGTGGCCCGCGAGGACTTCGACGCCGATGCCGAGCGCGCGCTCGACTGGCTCGAGCGCGAGCACCGGACGTCGGCCAACGGCGTCGTCGTCTTCACCTGCACGAGCGCGGGCATCTTCGAGACGCTCGAGCTCGACGTGCCGCTCGACGCGACTGAGGTCTACGCCGCCCCGCGGCCGCATCTCTACCCGCTCGCCCGCGTGCTGGATCGCTATCGGCGCTACGCGGTGGTGGTCACCGACACGAGCCTGGCGCGGATCTTCGTGGTCGCCCTCGGCACGATCGAGCCGCGCGGCGAGGTGGCGAGCCCGAAGCTGCGGCGGACGGAGATGGGCGGGTGGTCGCAGGCCCGCTACCAGCGCCACGTCGACGAGCACCGCGCCGAGCACACGCGGGACGTGGTCGAAGCCCTGGAGCGCATCGTGCGCGAGGAGCGGATCGATCACGTCGCCGTCGCCGGCAACGAAGCTGCGATGGCCCTGCTCCGCGCGCAGCTGCCGAAGCCGCTGGCCGCCCTCGTCACCGCGCTGCCGCACGTCGGCGTCGGCGCCTCCGAGGCAGAGATCCTGCGCGAGACGCTCGGGATCATGCCGCAGCAGGAGGCGCGCGACGACGCCGAGCGCGTGGCCCGGATGTACGACGCCTACCGGGCCGGCGGCCTCGCCATGATCGGACTCGCGGGGACGCGCGCGGCGCTCGAGAACGGCCAGGTCCACGAGCTCCTGCTCGTCGCCTCGCCCGATCAGCTCGAGGGCGCGGACGGCGCCGCCATCGCCGACGAGCTCGTGGCCAAGGCGCGGCAGACCGACGCGCGCGTGACCTTCATCGAGGACGCAGCGCTGCTGGCCGAGGCCGGCGGCGTCGGCGCCATCCTGCGCTATCGCCTGCAGCGGAGGGCGGCATGAGCGGCAAGAACAACGTGAACCCGGACCACTACAAGGTCGCCGGTCGTGATCGGCAGGACGACAGCGCGCGCGCCCGCCGCCAGACACCGCCGACGGGCAGGCCGCGTCGCAAGAAGGGGGACCCGGCGCCGAGCTTCATTCCCCGCGCTGCGCCGGCCGGCGAACCCTCGGCCGTCGACGAGAAGCGCAAAGAGCGGCGATAATACGCGGCGTGCGCATCGCCGCCGCCTCCGGATCCGACCGCATCGTCGTCCTCGACTCGCTCACCCGCGTCGATGCGCGCGTGACCACGCGGGACGTCGTCGTCGCCGGCTCGTTCGCGGGCGCTCTCGCGTTCGGCTTCGCCCTCGAGCGCGGTGTCCGCGGACTCGTCGCCCACGCCGCCGGCGTCGGTCGCGACGGCGCGGGCATCTCGGGCCTGCCGCTCGCCGACCGGCTCGGCGCTCCCGCCGCCGCCGTCGACACGATCTCGGCGCGGCTCGGTGAGGGATGGAGCGTGTGGCAGGACGGCGTGATCGCGCACGTCAATGCACGGGCGGCGGCGCTTGGGGTCGATGCCGGGCAGCCGGCGGCGGCCGCGGCGCGGGCGATGCTCGCTGCGCCGCCGGGGACGGCGGCGCCCGGGCCGCTCGTCGATCGGGGGCTGCGCGTCGTGGCCGAGGTCGGCCAGGGGCGCGTCATCCTCGTTGACTCGATGTCGTTCGCCGGGTCCGACAATCGCGCCGACGTGCTGTGTGCGGGCTCCCACGGCGGCCGCGTCAACGCCGAGCGGCTCCTGAGCGTGCGGCCGCGCGGGGCGTTGTTCAACGACGGTGGCGGTGCCCGCGACGCCTCGGGGCTGAGCGGTCTCGCCGTGCTCGACGAGGCGGGGGTGGCGGCCGCCTGCGTGGACGCGATGTCGGCGCGTATCGGCGATCCGGCGAGCACGTACGCCGATGGCGTGGTGTCTGCGGTGAACCAGGCGGCCCGGCGCGCCGGCGTCGTGGTCGGTCAACCCGCCGCGGAGGCCGCGCGGCGGATGCTGCTCGGAGGGCCCTGAGCGATGCCGATGGCGAACGTGGGCGGAGTTCGACTGCACTACATCGAAGCCGGGGAGGGCCGGCCGCTCGTGTTCGTGCACGAGTTCGCCGGCGACGCGGAGAGCTGGCAGCCGCAGATCCGGTTCTTCTCGCGGCGCTATCACACGATCGCCTTCAACGCGCGCGGCTATCCACCATCCGACGTGCCCGACAGCCCCGACGCCTACTCGCAGCAGCAGGCGGCCGACGACATCAAGGGCGTGCTCGATCACCTGCGCGTCGACAAGGCCCACGTGTGCGGCCTCTCGATGGGCGGCTACGCGACGCTCCACTTCGGCCTGTCCTATCCGGAGCGCGCGCTGTCGGTCGTGGTGGCCGGCGCCGGGTACGGCAGCGACGATCCCGAGGGTCACAAGCGTGACAGCGAGATCGTCGTGCGCCGCTTCGAGAGCGACGGCATGGAAAAGACCGGGGATTACTACGCCCATGGTCCGTCGCGCGTCCAGTACCTCGAGAAGGACCCGCTGGGCTGGAAGGAATTCCGCGACCGCCTCGTCGCAGGCTCCGCCAGGGGTCATGCGCTCACGATGCGCGGCGTGCAGATGAAGCGACCGACCATCTACTCGCTGGAAGCGCGCATGACCCTGCTCGAGGTTCCCACGCTCATCGTCACCGGCGACGAGGACGAGCCGTGCCTCGAGCCCGGGCTCTTCATGAAGCGCAAGATTCCGACCTCGGGGCTCGTCGTGCTGCCCAAGACCGGCCACGCGGTGAACCTCGAAGAGCCGGACGCCTTCAATCGCGCCGTGCTCGATTTCCTCACCGCCGTCGACGCCGGCCGCTGGCCGCGGCGCCGTCCCGACTCGGTCGCGAAGTCCGGAATTCTTCCCGCGGGACGCTGACCCACCTTCGGACCCAGGGAGTTCACCGACGCCAAGGCCCTTCAGGGCGGGGTCGCGAAGCCTGGACGACGGCAGGCTATCCAATCTCGCGGGCTGCCTAGCCAGAACAAGTTCTTGACAATATCGACGTAGAAGCGGACATTCCCCGGTACGAGCCTGGAAATAGGTCGGCCGGAGGGATGCCGTGGCTGAGGCGAAGGAAACCAAAGCACAACGGGCGGAGCGACTCAAGCGCGAGCTGAACCCCTGGGAGGCGTACGAGTCGATCGTGCGCTTTGCCCGGGAGGGCCACGCCTCGATCCCCCCGGAGTGGGCGACGTATT
This sequence comes from Candidatus Rokuibacteriota bacterium, assembly GCA_044869815.1. Classification (GTDB taxonomy): domain Bacteria; phylum Methylomirabilota; class Methylomirabilia; order Rokubacteriales; family CSP1-6; genus AR12. The sequence continues at coordinate 9,558 of JBIOXS010000168.1, forward strand.
TCCGGTGGTGGGGAATCTACTCGCAGGGCGACGGCGTGGGGGCCATCGGCGGCGTCGGCGGCGAGGGCAAAGCCGCGCCGTACTTCATGGTCCGGATCCGCATTCCGAACGGGATCCTCGCGTCCCAGCAGCTGCGCACGATCGCCGAGCTCACGGAGCGGCACGCCCGCGGCATCGCCGACGTGACGGTGCGGCAGAACGTTCAGCTGCACTGGGTGACGGTCGAGGACCTGCCGGCGCTGATGCAGGCGCTCTGGCGATCGGGCCTCACCAGCCTCGGGGCCTGCGGCGACGTGACGCGGAACGTGACCGGCTGTCCGCTGGCTGGCGTGGACCGTGACGCCGTCGTCGACGCCTCGCCGCTCGTGCTGGCCGCCACACGGCTGCTGAACGGCAACCCGGACTTCTACAACCTGCCGCGGAAGTACAAGGTGTCGATCAGCGGCTGCCGGACGTGGTGCACGTACCCCGAGATCAACGACGTTGGCCTCACCGCGCTTCGACATCCCGCCACCGGCGAGACGGGCTTCTCGCTGCGTGTCGGCGGCGGTCTGGCGACCGACCCGCATCTCGGCGAGCGGCTCGACGCCTTCGTGCGGTGGCACCAGGTCGTACCGGTCGTGCGCGCGGTGACCGAGCTGTTCCGCGATTCGGACGTCCTGCGCCAGAACCGTGAGAAGGCGCGGCTGAAGTTCCTCTTCCTGCAGCACGGCTGGACGGGCGAGCGCGTTCTCGACGACGTCGAGCGACGGCTCGGCTTCCGCCTCGATCGCGCGCCCGCCGAGCTGCCGCCCGACGACGTGTACCGCGACCACGTCGGCATCCATCCGCAGCGTGAGCCGGACCTCTGCTATGCCGGCGCCGTGCTCCTGCGCGGCCGCGTGACGCCGGCGCAGATGCGCGCGCTCGCGGACGCGGCCGACGCGTATGGCAGCGGCCAGCTCCGGACGACGGCCATGCAGAACGTGATCGTGCTCGACGTGCGCCGGAAGCGGGTCGCCGCCCTGGCGCAGGCGCTCGAGCGGGCGGAGCTGCCGCTCGGGGGGTCGCCGTTCCGCCGCGGCACGATCGCGTGCACCGGCAGCGAGTTCTGCAAGCTCGCGCTGACGGAGACGAAAGGCTTCGCCAAGCGCCTGATCGAGGAGCTCGAGACGCGGCTGCCCGGCTTCGACGCGCACCTGAAGCTTCACGTGACCGGCTGCCCGAACTCCTGCGGCCAGCACTGGATCGCCGACATCGGCGTGGAGGGCAAGAAGATCAAGCTCGACGGCGCGCTGGTCGACGCCTACTACTTCTGCGTCGGCGGCGGCCTGGGCGCGGGGGCCTCCACCGCGCGGCCGATCGGCCTGCGCGTCCCCGCCCCGGAGGTCGCGCCCGCCATCGAGCGACTGCTGCGTGCCTACCTCGCCGAGCGTCGCGGCACCAGCGAGACCTTCCGCGCGTACTGCGCCCGGCACGACGACGCCACGCTGCGCGCGCTGCTCGCCGGCGCGCCGGTGCCGGCGGTGGCGCGCGATCCGGCCGGCGGTCTCTTGCCGGCCGGCGTGGAGTGAGCGGTGGCCCTGTTCCCGCTCTTCGTCGAGCTCGCCGGACGACCGTGCGTGGTGCTCGGCGGCGGCGCCGTGGCCGAGCGCAAGGTCCAGAGCCTGCTCGAGGCCGGCGCGCTCGTCACCGTGGTGAGCCCGTCGCTGACGCCGGCGCTGCGGGCGCACGTGAGCGCGGGCCGTGTCGCGCACATCGGTCGCGTCTACACCCGGGGCGATCTCGCCGGCGCCAGCCTGGCCTTCGCGGCCACGGACGACGGAGCCATCAACGCGGCCGTGGCGCGGGAAGGCCGCGAGCGCGGTGTCTGGGTCAACGCCGCCGACGACCCCGCGCACTGTGACGCGATCCTGCCCGCCATCGTCCGCCGCGGGGCGATCACGATCGCGGTGGGCACCGGCGGCGCGAGCCCGGCCCTGGCGCGCGCCGTCCGCGAGCGTGTCGAGCTCGCCCTCCCCGAGGCGTATGGCGCGCTCGCCGAGGTCGCCGGCAGCGTTCGGCGCGAGCTTCGTGCGGCGGGGCGGCGAGCGAGCGCGGAGGCGTGGCAGGAAGCGCTGCGCGATGGACTGGCGCCGCTACTCGACGGCGGCGGCCGCGACGAGGCGCTGCGGCGCCTGCGGGCGCGCCTGGTGGCGGCATGCGCGTAGGATCGGTCGCCCTCGTCGGCGCCGGTCCCGGCGATCCGCGACTCATCACCGTGCGCGGATTGACGGTCCTGCGGCGCGCCGACGTGGTCGTGTACGACCGCCTCGTCGACCGGCGGCTCCTCCGCGAGGCGCGCCGCGCGCGGCTGATCTTTGCCGGCAAGGCGAGCGGTGACCATGCCTTGCCCCAGGACGAGATCAACGCGCTCCTGGTCGGCCATGCGCGACGCGGGAGGCGGGTCGTGCGGCTCAAGGGTGGCGACCCGTTCGTATTCGGGCGCGGTGGCGAGGAAGCGGCCGCGCTCTCGGCCGCCGGCATTCCGTTCGAGATCGTGCCCGGCGTCAGCTCGGCGGTGGCGGCGGCGGCCTACGCGGGCATTCCGGTCACCCATCGCGGCATGGCCGCCTCGTTCGCCGTCGTCACCGGCCACGAGGCCTGCGAGGGCTCGCGCGTCGACTGGGCACGCCTCGCCACCGGGGTGGACACGCTCGTGGTCCTCATGGGCGTCAGCGCGCTGCCGCGCATCGCGCAGACGCTGATCGCCAATGGACGTCCGCCGTCCACCCCGGCCGCCGTCGTGAGCTCCGGCGCCACCGCGCGTCAGGCCACGCTCGTCGACCGCCTCGACCGCATCGCCGCGCGCGCGGCGGGCGTGGCCCCGCCGGCCGTCGTCGTCATCGGCGAGGTCGTGCGGCTGCGCGAGCGGCTCGGGTGGTTCGAGCGGCGCGCGTCCGTTTCAGTGGCGCAGCGGCAGCGCGGCGGGCGCGCGCGCGGCGCTGGCCACGAGCCCGCCAAGCAGGAACGCGAGCGCGAACACCAGCAGCGCCTGCGTGTAGCCGCCGGTCGCATCGTACAGCAGCCGCCGAGCACGGGACCGGCGGCGCTGGCGATGAACCGGGCGGGCGCAGCGAGGCCGCGGATCGCGCCCTGAGCCTCGCGGCCGAAATAATCGGCCCAGGCCAGACTGGTGACGAATGACTGCGCGCCTCGCGTGAGACCGTAGACGACCGCGAACGCCAGCACCGCCGCGAAGTGCGGCGACGCCAGCAAGATCAGGATGCCGGCACCGCCGCCCGCATAGCAGGCGGCGATGCAGTAGCGCATGTGCACGCGCTCCGCGATCATCCCCAGAGCGGCTTGGCCGCCGTGTGCAGGACGTAGAGCACCGTCACGACGGCCGCCGCCATCCCTGCCGGCACGCCGCGGTCACCGAGGTACGAGTAGAGGTGAACATTGACGCCGAAGAGCGCCAGGCCACCGAGGTTCGTGCCGATGACGAGCAGCCAGAACGCCGGCAGCCGTAGCGCCTGTCGTGCGGTGAACGCGGCTTCGCGCGGCGCCGCCGTCGTGACGATGCCGTCGGCCACCAGACCGTGGTCCTCGGGACGGGCGCGCATCGCCACCGCGGCGGCGGTGCCGAGCGCGAGGACCGCGACGGCCATGGCCACCCAGGCGCCGCGCCATCCGAGCTCGGCGATCGCGTAGGCCAGCGGCAGCGGGATGACGATGCCGGCCGTCGACAATCCCATGGTGGCGATCGCCAGCGCGCGTCCGCGTCGGCGCACGAATCAGCGCGTCACCGTCGCGTCCGCCGACAGCTCACCGAGGGCGACGCCGCCGACGGCCATGAGGACGGCGTACCCGACCACGACGTGCCAGCCGCGCTGCGCCACGGCGAGGCAGCCGGCGCCGCCCGCGACCGAGAGCGTGCCGAGTGCAATCAGCAGGCGCGGCCCGCGACGGTCGACGAGCATGCCGAGCGCCGGGGCGACGGCCGCGTACACGAGGCGAGCCAGACCGAAGGTACCCGAGAGCGCAGCGCGGCTCAGGTGCAGACCGTCGGCCATCGCCGGCAGGAACAGGCCGAACTATGCTATAGCGGCCGCGCATCCATCTCGATGGCAAGGAGGGCCGCATGAAGCGTGGCTCGCGCGTGGCGTTGCTGGTCATCGGGCCGCTCGCCCTCGGCGTGCTCGCCGCCGATGCGCAGCGCGCCGGGGAGAATCTCGCGCCGCGCTTCGAGGTCGACGCGGCGTGGCCCAAGCCGCTGCCGCACCGCTGGCTGATGGGACAGGCCGCCGGCGTCGCCGTCGATTCGCAGGACCACGTCTGGGTCGTGCAGCGTCCGAGGAGCCTGACCGAGGATGAGCGCGGCGCGGCGCTGACGCCGCCGCGCTCACTCTGCTGTGTGCCGGCGCCGCCGGTGATGCAGTTCGATGGCGACGGGAATCTCCTCCAGGTATGGGGTGGGCCGGGGGCCGGCTACGAGTGGCCGGACACCGAGCACGGCATCCACGTCGATCACCGAGGCCACGTCTGGCTTGCGGGCAACGGCCCCAAGGACGCGCAGATCCTGAAATTCACGCGCGACGGCAAGTTCCTGCTGCAGATCGGCAAGCACGGCCAGTCGGGCGGCGACAAGGACACGCAGAACCTGGGGCGTCCGGCCGCCATGAGCGTCGATCGCGACGCCAACGAGCTCTTCGTGGCCGACGGCTATGGGAACCATCGCGTGATCGTCTTCGACGCGCAGACCGGCGCCTACAAGCGCCACTGGGGCGCCAACGGGCGGCCGCCCGGCGAGGCCGCCGTCAAGCCGTTCGGCAATCCCGTCCACTGCGTGCGGCTCTCGCGCGACGGGCTCGTCTACGTCTGCGATCGTCCGAACAACCGCATCCAGGTCTTTCGCAAGGACGGCGCGTTCGTGCGCGAGCTGAGCGTGGCGCCGGCCACGCGCGGGAGCGGCTCGACGTGGGACGTCGACCTGTCGCACGACGGCCGCCAGACGTGGCTCTACGACGCCGACGGCGAGAACAACACCGTATGGACGCTGGTGCGGGACAGCGGCAAGGTGGTGGCGCGCCTCGGTCGCAGCGGCCGCTCGGCCGGGCAGTTCCACTGGATCCACAACATGGCCGTCGACTCGAAGGGGAACATCTACACCACCGAAGTCGACAGCGGCAAGCGCGCGCAGCGCTTCGTCTACAAGGGAACGGCGCCGGTGGCGGAGGCGGATCTCGACAAGTAACGCGTCAGCCGCCGGCCTTCGTGAGCGCGCGCCGTGCGGCCTCGACGACGGCGGCCGGCGCGTTCCTCGGTGAGCCGGCGAATGGCGGCTCGGGATCGTACTCGATGCCGAGCTGAATCCCCTGCGCCACCGTGTCGCCGGCGAGGCGGGCCGCCAGACGCAGCGCCATGTCGCACGTCCGGAGCGGGCACGTCGGCGAGCGCCTGCGCGGCCACGATGCTCATGCCGGCGCGGTGCGGCGCGGCCCCGGCTCGGGCGACATCCAGTGGAGGGAGGCGCCCGGCAGGAACGCCAGGACCTGAGCGGGGCCCACCGCGTCGAGCGCTGTCATGCCGTCGAACGCTAGTATCGCGATCTGCATGGGACCCCTCCCTGTCGGTAGCCGAAACGGTAGCCCAGAACGCAGACCCTTGCCAGGACGGGCGGTCTTTGGTCTAATACGGCAATCCGATCAAGAAAGGTCCTTATGCATATCGGCATCCTGGACGAGCATCCGGAGTGGTCCCAGCGGCTCATCGCCGAGCTCGAAGGCCGGGGCCTCACCGTCGACCGTGTCGACCACGCGAGCCACGCCTTCGAGCCCCGCGAGCGCCGTGCCCGCTACGACGTCCTGGTCAATCGCTCGAGTCCGTCGGCGCATCGGCGGGGTCATGCGAGCGTGCTCTTCTACACGGAAGCGCTCCTGGACCACTACCAGGCGCTCGGCGTGCCCGTCGTCAACCCGCTGGCCGCGTACCGCTTCGAGAAGTCCAAGGCGCTCCAGGCCGGTCTGTTCGAACGGCTGGGAATCCGGTATCCGCGCACGGTCGTCCTCAACCACGCCGACCAGCTCCGCAAGGCCGTCGATGGCTTCCGCTTCCCCGTGCTGGTGAAGCCGAACGTGGGCGGCTCGGGGGCTCTGATCGAGCGCTTCGACGACCGTGACGCGCTCGAGGCCCGCGCAGCGATGCTCGACTTCGGACCCGACGGCGTCGCGCTGCTGCAGGAGTACGTGGAGCCGCGTGATGGCGCGATCGTGCGCGTGGAGGTGCTGGACGGGCGTGCGCTCTACGCGATCCGCATCGTGAAGCGCGCCGACGATTTCAACCTCTGTCCGGCCGACATCTGCCAGATGCCGGCGCCGGCCGGCGACCTGACCGCGTGCCCGATGGACGTCCGCCCGGGACTCGACGTCACGCGGTATGATGCCCCGGACGACGTGGTGGCGCAGGCCATCGCGCTCACGCGCGCCGCGTCGATCGATGTCGGAGGGGTGGAGTATCTCGTGAGCGCCCGCGACGGTCTGCCGTACTTCTACGACGTCAACGCGACGTCCAACTTCGTCGCCGACGCACCGCGGGTGCTCGGGTTCGATCCGTTTCCGGCGCTCGGCGACTACATCGTCCGCGTGGCGGGCGGCGCCGCCGTCCGCGCCGCGGCCTGAAAGGAGACGTAATGTCACTGCGACTCGGAGACACCGCCCCGGACTTCTCGGCCGAGACCACCGCCGGACCGATCAAGTTCCACGACTTCATCGGCGACTCCTGGGTGATCCTGTTCTCGCACCCGCGTGACTTCACGCCCGTGTGCACGACGGAGCTCGGGTACGTGGCCCGGCTGAAGCCGGACTTCGATCGCCGCAACGTGAAGGCAATCGGGCTGTCCATCGATCCCGTCGACGCGCACGCGAAGTGGTCGCAGGACATCAAGGAGACGCAGGGGCACGCCCCGAACTTCCCGATCATCGCCGATCCGCAGAAGAAGGTGGCGGAGCTCTACGGCATGATCCACCCCGCGCACGACGAGGTCTACACCGTGCGCACGGTGTTCGTCATCGACCCGAAGAAGAAGATCCGCCTGCTGATCACCTATCCGCAGACCACGGGTCGGAACTTCGACGAGATCCTTCGCGTCATCGACTCGCTGCAGCTCACCGACGCCCATCGGGTGGCCACCCCGGTGAACTGGAAGCAGGGTGAGGACGTCATCATCGTGCCCGCCGTCTCCGACGAGGAGGCCAAGGGCAAGTTCCCGAAGGGCTGGCGCGCGCTCAAGCCCTATCTCCGCCTCACACCGCAGCCGAAGTAACGTCGTCGGCGTCATCGCCCGCGCTATCCTCACCGGGGAACGCGGGCGATGACCTTTCCCTCCGGCCTCCGGGCGCTCAATCACCGCGATTACCGGATCTTCTTCGCCGGCCAGGCCGTCTCGCTCGTCGGCGCATGGATGCAGCAGGTCGCGCAGGCCTGGCTGGTGCTGTCGCTCACCAACTCGCCGCTCCGTCTGGGTCTCGTGGGAAGCCTGAGCTTCACGCCGGTGCTGCTGTTCGCGATCCTGGGCGGCGCTGTCGCCGACCGCCTGCCGAAGCGGCGCCTCCTCGTCGCCACGCAGTCGCTGCTCGCCGGCCAGACGCTGACGCTGGCCGCGCTGGTCTGGACCGGGCACGTCCGCTACTGGCACGTCTGCGTGCTGGCCGTCGTGTGGGGCATCGCGAACACGATCGACCTGCCGACGCGCCAGTCGTTCGTGGTCGAGCTGGTCGGTCGCGGCGACGTTCCCAATGCGGTGGCGCTCAACTCGGCCGCCTTCAACGCGGCGCGGATCGTGGGTCCGGCCATCGGCGGCGTCCTGATCGCGCGCGCCGGCGTCGCGCCGGCCTACGTCGTCAACGGCCTCGCCTTCGTCGTGGTGATCGCCACCCTGCTGGTGGTGCGGGCGCGCGGCGCGCCGCTGCCGCGCGCAAGCCGCGGCATCGCCGCCGAGATCGGCGAGGGGCTTGCCTACGCGGGGCGCACGCCGCGCATCATGGTCGTGCTCGCGGTGCTGTTCGTGATCAGCATCACCGTCTTCAACTTCTCCATCTACGTGCCGCTGTTCGCCCGCGACGTGGTGCAGCGCGGGCCCGAGGGCCTCGGACTGCTCATGGCCTCGGTGGGCGTCGGGGCCGTGGGCGGGGCGCTGACGCTCGGCCTTCTCCAAGCGCCGTCGCTCGTCCTCCTCTTCGTCACCGGATTCCTCTCGTGTGGCGGCCTGCTCCTGATGTCGACCCTGCGCGACTTCGCCGTGTCGGCGGTCACGCTCTTCCTGCTCGGGTGGGTCTCGGTGATCGTCGTCACCGGCTGCAACGTCGCCCTTCAGCTCGCGGCGCCCGACGCGCTGCGCGGCCGGATCATGAGCCTCCACACCTTCATCTACGGCGGAGTGTTTCCCTTCGGCGCCTTCGGCGTGGGCAGCATCTCGGAGCACTGGGGCGTGCCGACGGCGTTCCGGGCGGCCGGCATCTTCGGGGTGCTGGGCCTGGGCGCCGTGCTCGCCTGGTGGCGGCTGCGCGCACCCGACACCTGAGCGTCGGTGGCGGCCGCCTTGCACGCTGCGAGGGCGGAGGTGGGCCATGGTAGAGCTCGGATACAAGCTCTCGAGCGAGGAACAACGGCCGAACGACCTCGTCCGCTGCGCCGCGATGGCCGAGGACGCCGGGTTCGGCTTCTCGCTCATCTCCGACCACTACCATCCCTGGATCGACAAGCAGGGCCAGAGCCCGTTCGTGTGGTGCGTGATTGGCGGCATCGCGCACGCGACCAGGCGGCTGCGCCTGGGCACGGGCGTGACGTGCCCGACCGTTCGCGTCCATCCCGCGGTCATGGCCCAGGCCGCCGCCACGGCGGCAGCGATGATGGAAGGCCGCTTCTTCTTCGGCGTCGGCACCGGCGAGAACCTGAACGAGCACATCGTCGGTGAGGGCTGGCCGGAGACGGAAGTCCGCCAGGAGCGCCTGCGGGAGGCCATCGAGATCATCCGCCTGCTGTGGCGCGGCGGCTACCGGTCACACCACGGCCGGCACTACACGGTCGAGAACGCGCGGCTCTACACGCTGCCCGAGACGTTGCCGCCGCTGATGATGGCGGCCGGCGGCCCGAAGAGCGCCGAGGTCGCCGCGAAGCTCGGGGACGGTCTGATCGGGACGTCGCCCGACAAGAAGATGCTCGCCGCGTTCGACGAGGCCGGCGGCCGCGGCAAGCCGAGGATCGCCGAGCTCGGCGTCTGCTGGGCGGCCGACGAGCGCAGCGCGCGTCGCACGGCCCACGAGCGGTGGCCGACGGCGGCCATGGAGAGCTCGCTCTCGTGGGAGCTTCCGCTGCCACAGCACTTCCAGGACGTCGCCACGCTGGTGACCGAGGATGCGGTGGCCGAGACGATCGTGTGTGGGCCCGACGTCGATCGTCACGTCGAGGCCATCACGAAGTACGCCGACGCCGGCTACGGCCAGGTCTGCATCCACCAGATCGGCCCCGATCAGCAGGGCTTCCTGAAGTTCTACGAGCGCGACGTCCTCCCGCGGCTCGGCACGCTCCGCGCCGCGGCCTGACGTCGTCGGGGTCTCGAAGCGCTCCCCGGCTTCGGCGCCGACGACAATGTTGATTGACTGACCAATTTAATTGCTGTACGTTCGGGGCCCATGAGTCCCAGCCGGCGGGACGTGGCGACGCTGAGGCGGCAGAAGATCGTGCAGGCCACCATTCGCTGCCTCGCACGGTACGGGTACTCGGGCTTGCGCATGAAGCACGTGGCGCAAGCGGCTGGTGTGAGCCAGGGCATCCTTCACTATTACTTCGACAGCAAACGCGCGATGCTCCTCGCGGCCTTGCAAGAGGTCGTCGACGACCTGGACCGGCGACTCGGCCCGGTCCTGGGTGAGACGCGAGCGCCACGAGCGCAGCTCCGCGCAGCCATCAGGACGTTTCTCGGGATGGCCGACGCACAGCGCGAGTTCTGGCTCGTGTTCGTGGAGTTCTGGGGCGAGATGATGCACGACCGCGAGCTCGCACAGGTCAATGCGGGCCTGTACCGGCGATTGAGACGGACGGTCGGGGCCTTCGTGGTGCGGAGCGGCCGCACCGGAGTGTTCCGCCGTCTCGCCCCCGAGGATGCCGGCGCCGTGATCATCGCGCTCGTCGACGGTATCTCTCTGCAGCGTACGTTCGATCCGGTCGCCTTGCCGCTGGCACGCGCGACGCGTCTGTGCGAAGAGGCCGTCCTGAGATATCTCGAACGTTGACGGTGATGGCTCAGACCTGGGACCCTGAACGGTACGCACGCAACGCGCGCTATGTCGCGGATCTCGGCACGGCCGCGCTCGAGCTGCTCGCGCCAAGGACGGGCGAGCGCATCCTCGACGTCGGCTGTGGCGACGGCGTTCTGACGCATGAGCTCGTGGCACGTGGCTGCCATGTGATCGGTGTCGACACGAGCTCCGAACAGGTGGCGGCGGCGCGCCGCCGTGGCCTCGACGCTCGCGTCATCGACGCCGCGCACCTGCCCTTCGACGCGGACTTCGACGCGGTGTTCAGCAACATGACGCTCCACTGGATCGGGGCGGCCGACGACGTCATCGCCGGTGTCTGGCGCGCCCTCCGTCCCCATGGGCGATTCGTCGCCGAGCTCGGGGGCCGCGGCTGCATTGCGACCATCGTGAGCGCCATCTATGCCGCGCTGGCGCGACGCGGGATCGATGGTAGCGCCTTGAACCCGTGGCATTTCCGGGGCGCCGACGATTACGGCGCACGCCTGGCCGCGCACGGCTTCCGCGTTGACTTCATCGCACTGATCCGGCGACCGACGTTGTTGCCCGGCGACTTCAGCGGGTTTCTGGAGACCTTTGGCGAGGCCTTCATGAGCGCGGTCGCCCACTCGGAGCGTGAAGCACTGATCGATGAGATCCGGGAGATCCTGCGTCCGGCACTGTTCGATCCTGCGAAGGGGTGGACAGCCGACTACATCGTTCTACGCTTCGCGGCGTCGAAGCCGTGAAGCGGTGCGTGAGGAGAGGCCATGGAACGGGAGAGGTGTGCGCCGTCGCCCGTGACGCTCGAGGAGCTCGAATCGCTGAAGAACACCGTCTTCTTCACGGAGGACGACGCGCGATACCTGCGGCTCGCCGGGGACGTCGTGGCGGACCAGCTCGACGAGATCATCGAAGTCTGGTTCAGCGCTCATCCCGATCTGTATCGATATTTCCGCGGCCCCGACGGCCGACTCATCTGGCCGTACGTCGCGGCGGTACGGCAGCGGTCGGCGGAATGGATCCTGGAAAGCTGCCGGCGGTCGTACGACCGGGAATGGCTCGATCACACGCACGAGGTGGGCCTTCGTCATCATCGAACGAAGAAGAACCTCACCGACGCCGTCGACGCGCCTCCTCTGATTCCTCTCCGCTATCTGATCGCCTTCAGCTATCACACGGGCGAGATGCTCAGACCATTTCTCGCGAGAAAGGGTCACCCCTCGGAGGAAGTCGAACGGATGCACAACGCATGGTGGAAGTCGGTCCTTCTTCAAGTCGCGCTGTGGAGCTATGCCTACGCCAAAGAGGGTGACTGGTAAGAGGGAATCCGATGGGCGCCTGTGACGTCGCGGCGCGATCGGGGAGGTAACGAGCGATGATCCATCAACTACGCATCTACGAGATCTTCGAGCACAACAAGGCGGCGTTTCACGCGCGCTTCCGCGACCACGCGGCGCGGATCATGGCGACATACGGGTTCGAGATCGTCGCGATGTGGGAGGCTAGGAGCAATGAACGAACCGAGTTCGTGTATCTCCTGGCCTGGCCCGACGACGCGGTGAAGCGGGAGGCCTGGGCGCGGTTCATGGTGGACGAGGAGTGGAAGGAGATCAAGCGAGTGACGAGCGCCCAGCACGGAAGCCTCGTCGGCGCCATCGACGACCGGACGCTGGTTCCGACCGCCTATGCTCCGGCAGGATTCCGGGCGGCCTGACTCGAGCGTGAGCGGTGTTCCGGCTGCTCTGTGGGAGGAGCGAGCGATGCCCGCGTCCTATCGGTCACCCAACACTCGCGTCGGCGAGAGCGCGATCGAAGGCAAGGGCTTGTTCGCGCGCCGGCGGATCCGCAAGGGCGAAATCGTCGCGATCAAGGGCGGGCACGTCTACGACGCCCGGACGCTCGCGAAGGTGAAGGGGCGCGTCGCCGTCTCGTACATCCAGATCGCCGACGGCTTCTTCATCGGCGCGCGCTCCGCCGGAGAGGTTGCGCGCAACAAGATGTTCATCAATCACTCCTGCGCACCCAACCTCGGCATCCGCGGGCAGATCGTGTTCGTGGCTCTGCGCGACATCACGGGCGGGGAGGAGCTGACCTACGACTGGGCGATGGAAGAGAACCGCTCGTATCGCACGCGCTGTCGGTGCGGCGCGCGCCGATGCCGCCGGGTCCTCACGGGCCGTGACTGGCGAATCGCGCGCCTGCAACGCCGCTATCGCGGCTATTTCTCCTCCTACCTCGAGGACAAGATCCGAACCGGCACGCGTTGAGGCCGCTCTCAGCAGTTGAGGTACTTGGCGCTGACGAGCGGTTTTTCGGTGCCGTCGTCGGTCCAGGTCTTGCGGCGGAGGTCGACGAGGTCCTTGCCGTAGACGTGGATCTCCACCGTGTCGCGATCGGTCGGGTTGTGCATGCGGTGCACCTCGTCGCCCGGCACCAGCCGTGACACGGCGCCGTGCCGGTGGCGCGTGACGCCGGTGACCTCGAGCTTCGCCGTGCCGCGGCCCGTCTCGGTCACGCGATAGCGTGTCTCCTCGATCTCGTTGTCGACGACGCCGATGACGCCCCACGTCTCGTGGTTGTGGGCGCCGGCCGTGTCGCCCGGCCGCCAGATCACCGAGGTCACGTTGAAGCGCGGCGCGCGGTGCAGCATGTACCGGCCCCGGCTCTGCGGCGTGGACGTCAGATACTCGGCCGGGATCGAGGACGGATCCCGTACGAGCTGCGCGAGCAGCGGCGCCGCGCGCTCCGTGATGCGCTCGCCCGAGCTCTCCTCGCGCGTGATGCGATCGAGATCCGCGATGAAGGCCTGCAGCGTGTACGTCCCGGTGGTCGCCATGCGCGTCTCCTCTATTCCACCTGCGTGTCGGTCCGGCCGCCCCATTCTGTCCACGAGCCGTCGTAGACCGCAACCGCCGGCCGGCCGATCACGTGAAGCGCCAGGGCGAGGACGGAGGCCGTGATGCCGGAGCCGCACGTGGTCGTGACGGGCCTGGCGAGGTCGACGCCGGCGTCGACG
>JBIOXS010000169.1:0-22022 GCA_044869815.1 Candidatus Rokuibacteriota bacterium
GCCGTCTGGTAGTCGACGATCCCGTGCTGCATGTCGATCGTCAGCGAGTCGAAGCCCTGATGCGCCATGACCTCGGCGGAAAATCCCGCGGGGATCGCCAGCCACCCATTGACCACCACCTCGCCGCGCGCCCACATCGCTTTCAGCTTGTTCTCTCGCACGTCCCGTCTCCCTTCGGGCGTAGCGCCCGGGTCACTGTACCGCACCTCGGTGGCACTCGTCTTGCGACGCGCGAACCGACGGGATTGTCCCCAGAGGAGGAGTGGCCATGAAAGCCGTCACCGGTCTCAGTTTCATCGCCGCGACGCTGCTCGCCCTCGCCGGCCTCGCCGGCGCCCAGAGCGTCAGCGATGCGGATCGCCAGTTCATCAAGAAAGCCGCCGTCGGCGGCGCCGCCGAGGTCGAGCTCGGGACGCTGGCGACCCAGCGCGCCTCGCGCCCCGCCGTCCGCGATTTCGGCGTCAAGATGGTGAAAGACCACGGCGCGGCCAACGCCGAGCTGGCCATGCTGGCGAAGTCGAAGGGCGTCGACGCTCCGACGACCCTCGATGCCGCGCATCAGGCCGTCCGGGACCGGCTGATGGCGCTGCAGGGGCCCGACTTCGATCGCGCGTACATGCAGGAAATGGTCAAGGATCACACGCAAGACGTTGCAGAGTTCGAGAAGGCGGCGCAGACCGCCAGCGACACCGATCTCCGAACGTGGGCGGCCGGCAAGCTGCCGACCCTGCGCGAGCACCTGGCCCTCGCGCGCGACGTCAATTCGCAGGTCGTGCTCGGTCCCGTCCCGGCGCCGGCGGCCATCCCGGCGGCCGTGGTCGCGGCACCGTGGTGCGGCGGCGCTTACGCACCCGGCGCCGGCACGAACTTCGCGACCTGTCCGCCCGTCGTCAAGTAACACCGTCGCTCGACCCTGGTGGGGGCGCGCGGCGCCCCCACCAGACGCTCCCATCCGTCTATAATCGCCGGCGTGATGCCGCAGCCGTTCACCATCCGTGTCGCCGACGAGGTGCTCGTCGATCTCGGCGAGCGGCTCGCGCGAGTCCGCTGGCCCGACGAGACTCCGGGCGAGCCGTGGAAGTACGGCACCGATCTCGTCACGATGCAGCAGCTGGTGGCGCACTGGCGCGATCGGTACGACTGGCGCGCGCGCGAGGCGGCGCTGAACCGCTTGCGCCAGTTCACGGTCGAGCTCCACGGCATGCCCCTGCATTTCATCCACGAGCCGGGCGTGGGCCCGGCGCCGACGCCGCTGCTGCTCGCGCACGGCTGGCCAGGCTCGATCGTCGAGTTCCAGCAGATCATTCCGCTGCTCACCGACCCGGAACGCTTCGGTGGCGATCCCGCCGATGCGTTCACGGTGGTGGCGCCCTCGCTGCCCGGCTACACCTTCTCGTTCCGACCGAACCAGCGGCGCCTGGGCATCAGCGAGATCGCCGATGTGTTCGCGACGCTCATGACCGACGTCCTCGGCTACCGGCGTTTCGCGACGCAGGGCGGCGACTGGGGCGCGTTCGTCGCCTCCTACCTCGGCGCCGCCCACGCGGAGCGGACGCTCGGCGTGCACGTCAATCTCCTGGCGGTCCCGCGGGATCGATCAGCGCTGGCCACGCCGAGCGCGGAGGAGCGGCGATATCTCGACGAGCTCGAGCGCTGGTCGCGCGAGGAGACGGGGTATCAGTGGATCCAGGGCACCAGGCCGCAGACGCTGGCGTACGCGTTGACGGATTCGCCGGCGGGGCTGGCCGCATGGATTCTCGAGAAGTTCCGCGCGTGGAGCGACTGCGACGGCGACGTGCAGAAGCGATTCGGCTGGGACGTCCTGCTGGACAACGTCATGCTCTACTGGGTCACCGGCGCCATCAACTCGTCGTTCTGGCCGTACTACGCGAGGCGCCACGCCCCGTGGCCCATCAGCGACAAGCGGCCGGTGACCGCGCCCTGCGCGTACGCCGAGTTCCCGCGCGAGATCCTCCATCCGCCGCGCACGTGGGCGAGCCGCGTCTACACCGACCTCCGGCGCTGGACACCGATGCCGCGCGGCGGGCACTTCGCCGCCCTCGAGGAGCCGCACGCCCTCGCCGACGACATCCGCGCGTTCTTCCGCTCGCTTCGCTGACAAACCGGCTCCGAACGTTTGGGAATCATACGCTCACGTAGTCGTACTCGCCGATCCCCTGGAGCACGAGGAACGTCGCCGAGCGCGTCCCCGGATTGGTGACCAGATGCGGGCGACCGGGGCGAACGGCGTAGGTCTCGCCCGGCCGCAGCCGCACGTCTTCTTTCGGATCGCGGAGGACGAGGCGTAGCTCGCCCTCGAGCACGTAGAAGGTGTCCTGGATGTTCGTGTGGAAATGCCAGGGCACCTGCTGCGTCGGCGAGATCTGCAGCTCGGTGATCCTGAAGCCCGGCCGCTCGGCATGGCGCGCGCGCCGCTCGACCTCGTAGAGCCCGCTCGAATCCTTGACACCCGCCATCACGATCCTCCTCGCGCCGGGCCGGTCGGCTCGACGATGTGCAGTCCGGTGTTCGCGCGATCCGCGAGATAGACGAAGCCTCGCTCGTCGACCTCGACGTTGTTCGTCTGGATGGCGACCTTGCAGCGCCGCGCGCCGGCGACGTCGACGCAACGCCGGTCGGTGTTCGCCGTCACGGCCGGGATGAAAGAGCCGACCTCGCGCGGCCGGAACGGATCGCGGATGTCGACGGCGCGCACGCCGGCGTTGAAGTAGGCGATGAACACCACCTTGCCATAGTAGATGGGCGCGAACGACTCGTTGGAGGAGTGCGGGCCGAAGCGGCCACCGCGCTCGCAGAAGTCGCCCGCCGGCACCTGGAACGTGCTCACCGAGAACGGCTTCGACTCGGTGGTGACGTCGACGAGGAACGTAAGCTGCCGCGTCTCCTGGCATTCGTTGCGGAGCGATTCGGAGACGAGCACGACGAAGTCGCGGACGACGCCCTTGCTGTTCGGCATGAAGTCGGCGACCGTCAGCCCCAGCACGGGAAAGCTGGTATGCCCGCCCCAGTCCGGGGCCATGTCCAGGCGTCCTACCTCGGGGTAGCGCAGGTTGGCCGCCGTCGGCGCGAAGGGCGTCGGCGAAGCCGGGTCGCCGGCCAGCAGCCGCGCGCGGTCGACGATCTGCAAGACGCCGCGGGCACCGGTGCCGTAGGCGAAGTAGATGCGGTTGCGCAGCGCGATGGGTCCGTGCACCCCTTCCGGCGCCGGTCCCGCCGAGCCGGGCTCCTGGCCGGGGAGGCCGAAATCGCGGATGAAGCGCGGTCGCGCGGGATCGCCGAGATCGTAGATTTTCGTCATCCGGTGCGTCCGCCAGCCGGCCGGACGCCCGTCCGAAACGAGGTAGGCGATGCCGGAGTCGCACTCCCACCAGTTCTTGTGAGTGTGATCGAGACCGGCGACCACCGTCGTGAGCAGCGCGGGGCGCGCGGGCTCCGTCACGTCCCACACCTCGTGCGCGAGCGGGCCGAGCGTTCGGAGCAGATACGTCCTGGCGCTGTCCGCGCGCGGCAGCGTCCGACCGTCGCACACGCGCACCATCGAGGCACCGCCGGCCTCGGCGTCGCCGGGCGCGCCCGGAATATGCGCGAGGTAACGCGGCGCGCGCGGGTCGGTGACGTCGAGAATCGAGGTGCCGTTCAGCTCGTCCCGGCCCGTGAGGGAGTTCGGCTTCATGCCGCCGTGATGGCCGACATACGCGATGAAGCGCTCACCCTGCCGGTGTATGACGGGCTGGTAGGCCGAGCGCGCCTGGAGATCGTGGTGCCCGACCAGCCGCATATTGTGGGCTTCGCTGCGCGGCGACTGGGCGCCGCCCGGCAGCGCGAGCAGAAGCGGAACGATCAGCGCCGGCAGCAAGCGAATGGCGCGCATGCGAGCCTCCTCGGTTGGCCTCGGCGATTGTGACCGCGATGACGCAAGCCTTGCAAGTCCACGCACAGAGAGATGCCCTGGAAGGAAGGGCGGAGACGGGGTTAATCACGGACTTGCAGCGCATCGAAGTCACTAGCACGTCCGTTGCATACCCTTCAACCCATGGCACACGACGACGACGAGTTCGAGGAGTACGTCGAGGAACGCCCGGACCCCATCCGTAGCAGTCAGCGACTTCTGATCATCATTCTCAGCGTCGGATGTCTGGCCCTGGGAATCTCCAACGTGGTCCTCGCCACCCGCGTCACGCAGTTACGACGTACGGTCGTCGCCGAGCGGCCCTCGACCGCACCGGCGCAGGCGGCCGAGCGCCCGACCGTCGCGCCGCCGGCCACCCCCGAGCGCCCCGCTGTCGCGTCCTCGGCCACCGCGGAGCCCCCGGCCGTCGCCGAGCCCCCGGTGGTCGCATCCGCGCCCGCCCGGGAGCGGCCGTCGACGCTGCCTCCCGCCCCCGAGCGTCGCACGCTCGCTCGGACGCCCGCCGCCGATCGCCCGGAGACGGCCGAACGGCCGGTCACCGGGCCGCCGGCGGCGGCCGCGTCGATCGCATCCCCGCCATCGCCGCCCGAGCCGCACCCCGCACCCGCGCCCGAGGTCGCGCCGGCGCCGGCGCCGGACCCGGCGAAGCTCGATCTGCCGCCGCGCGCGAGGGCGCGCGAACAGGCGCGCGTGGCCGCCGTCACGCGGACGACGGAGCGGAGCCCGGCCCCGCCATCGTCGCCGGAGCGCGCGACCGCCTCGTGGATGGTGCAGGAATATGGACGGGCCGACGCCGAGCGCCGGGCGCGGGCCGTCGCCGACTTCTACGGCGCGCACTCGCCCGATGGCGCCTACTGGCGCCGCGTGCTCGCGGAGATCGCTGCCGCGCGTCGCTGACGCGCCGCCGCTTGCCGGCCCCGCGACACTGAGGGCATGGATGAGAGCGGCCGGCGGCTCGAGACCGTGCAGGCGCTGTTCGAGCGCGGCGATCGCGGCAAGCTCCTCGACTTCCTGAACGCCGCTCATCCCGCCGACGTCGCGCAGATCCTGCGCGATCTCTCGCTCGAGCGCCAGGTGGCCGTCTTCCGGATGCTGACGGCGCAGCGCGCGGGCGAGGTCCTCTCCGAGCTCGACGACGCGACGCTGCTCGAGCTCGTGCAGGCGCTCGATCAGATCGAGGTCTCGCGCATCCTCGAGCAGATGCCGGCCGATCACGCGGCCGAGGTCGTCGAGGAGCTGCCGAGCGAGCAGGCCGAAAACCTGCTCGACCTCATGAGGGACGAGCACTCCGAGGACGTCCAGGAGCTGCTCGAGTATCGCGAGGACACGGCCGGCCGGCTCATGTCCCCGAACGCCATCGCCGTGAAGGAGGGCGCGACGGTGGCCGAGGCGATCGAGCGGATCCGCAAGTCCGCGCCCGAGGGCCGCGGCTTCGATCTGTACGTCGTCGACGACCACCGCCATCTCGTCGGCGTGGTGCCGCTGCGGCGGCTGCTGACGGCGGTGCCGACCACGCCCGTCTGGGCCATCCGCGAGCCCGGCGTGGTGAGCGTCACCGCCGACACCGATCAGGAAGAGGTCGCGCGCGTGGTGGCGAAGTACGACCTGGTGGCGGTGCCGGTCGTCGACGCCGAGCGGCGGCTCCTCGGGACCATCAGCGTCGAGGACGTCATCGACGTGCTGGGCGAGGAGGCGTCCGAGGACATCTTTCGTCTCGCGGGCTCCGACGCCGCCGAGCTCGAGCGCCGGTCGCCGCGCCGCATCGCGCTCTTGCGCCTGCCGTGGGTGATGGCCACGCTTCTGATCGAGCTGGCCGCCGGCGTCATCATCCACTATTACGACCAGACGCTCGCGCGCGTCATCCTCCTCGCGTCCTTCATGCCGGTGATCCAGGCGATCTCCGGGAACACCGGCCTGCAATCCGTCACCATGGTCGTGCGCGGGCTGGCCACCGGTCACGTGCAGCTCGCGCGCTGGTGGGAGCCGTTGCTCCGACAGATCCAGACGTCGTCGATCATCGGTGCCGTGTGCGGCGCCGTGGTGGGACTGATCGGCGCCGTCTGGCACGGCACCGTGACCTTCGGGCTCGTGGTCGGCGTCTCGATGTTCGTGTCCGTGAACCTCTCCGGCGTGGCCGGCACGCTGATCCCGATGATCTCCAAGCATTTCGGCTTCGACCCCGCGCTCACGGCCGGCCCCTTCGAGACGGCGCTCCAGGACGTGGCCGGGGTGACGATCTTCCTCACCCTCGCCACCGCGCTGCTCGCCTGGCTCGCGTAAGATAGCCCGCGGGCGACGCCCGGGGGAGGTGCGTGATCCGTCCGATCCCGCTCGCGCAGCTGACGCGCGTGTTCACCTGGACCGGCATCCTCAGCATCGGCGGCGGGCGCGCCGCGTTCTTCTACGAGGCATTGGTCGTCCGACGCCGCTGGCTTCGCACCGACGAATTTCTGCAGGACTACACGCTGGCCCAGCTGCTGCCGGGCCCGAACGTTTCCAATCTCGCCATCGCCCTCGGTCACCGTCTGGCGGGATTCCCGGGCGCCGGCTGGGCGCTGCTGGCCGTGATCGTGCCCGGCCTCGCCGTGCTGCTCATGCTGGCCACGCTCTACTTCGGCCGCGGGCTCGCACCGGCCACCGCCTCGCTGATGCACGGCATGGCCGCCGCCGTCGTCGGTCTGCTGCTGGTGACGAGCGGCCGGCTGATGCGTCCCGTGCTCGTCAACCTCCGCGCGGTGGTGATCGCGGTGGGGACGTTCGCCGCCGTCGGTCCGCTCCACCTCAACACCGCCGTCGTGCTGCTGGCCGGCGCGGCGCTGAGCGTGTGGCTGCATCGTCCGGGGCCGCGCGCGTGAGCGACGTCGTCCGCATGGCGTGGACGTTTCTCTGGCTGAGCCTGCTCTGCGTCGGCGGCGGGGTCGGTGTCATCCCGGAGATGCAACGACAGGTGGTGCTGAACCACCAGTGGGTCACTGCGCGGGAGTTCGTCGACGGCTATACGCTGGCGCAGCTCACGCCGGGACCGAACATGCTGATCGCCGCCTTCGTCGGTTATCGCGCCCACGGCGTGCCGGGGGCGTTGCTGGCCACGGTGGCGATGTTCCTGCCGACGTCCGTGGTGACCGTGATCGTCGCCGATCGCTGGCAGCGCTGGCGTGGCCATCGCTGGGCGGCGGCGGTGGAGCGCGCGCTGGCGCCCGTCGGCATGGGCCTGATGGCGGCCGGCGTCTACACGCTCGCCCAGTCGGCGCTGCACGATGCGCTCACGGTGGCCCTGGCGCTGACGACGGCGGTGGCGCTCGCCGCGCGCTGGGCGCCACCCATGCTCGTGGTCGTCGTGGCCGGCCTCGCCGGCTGGCTGCTCGGAGCCTGAAAGGAGATCCGCGTCCATGTCCGCCCCGACCGTCGGCATCATCGGGCTCGGCTTCGGCCGCGCCCACATCCCGGCCTTCCAGTCGCAGGGGTGCCGCGTCGTCGCGGTCTGCCAGCGCGACCAGGCCTCGGCCAAGAAGATCGCCGACGCCTATCGCATCCCCCAGGTGTTCGCGCGCTGGCAGGACATGCTGGAGCGGGCACGGCCGGAGATCGTCGTCATCGCCACGCCGCCGCACCTGCATCGGGACATCGCGCTCGCCGCGTTCGCGGCCGGGGCACACGTGCTCTGCGAGAAGCCGGTGGCGATGACCGAGGCCGAGGCGCGCGCGATGGTCGATGCCGCGACACGCGCGGGCCGGGTCGCCATGACGGGGTTCAACTGGCGCTTTCCCGCGGCCATGCAACGGCTGCACGCAATGATCGAGGAGGGCTTCCTCGGGCGCGTGCTGCACGTGACCGGACGCTGGTTCGGCGCCCGCTGGGCCGACGAGGCGAGCGCGGCCACCTGGCGCATGGATCGTGCGCAGGCGGGCCACGGAGCCATGGGTGACATGGGAGTGCACCTCGTGGACCTCGTGCGCTGGACCTGCGGTGACGTGACGCGCCTCGTCGCGCACGCCGGTATCTCCTATCCGCGCACCGTCCCCGGGACCGGCCGACCCGCCGACGCCGAGGACTACGCCACGGTCATCGCCGAGCTCGCCTCGGGCGCGCAGGCGACGCTCGCCGTCAGTCGCGCCGCGCACGGTCGCAACGACCATCTGCTGGAGATCTACGGCACGCACGGGGCGTTGGCGTATCGCCTCACGCGCGAGCAGCAGCACTGGTACGCGGGCGAGCTGCTCGCCGCCGCGTCGGGCGGCGCCTTCGAGCCCGTCGCCGTGGAGCCCCCCGCCGTCGACGGCCGCGATCAGATGGACGTGCTCGGCAAGGCGACCATCGCGCCGCTCGTCGCCCAGATGCTCCGCGCGATCGGTGGCGGCGCCCCGGCGGCGCCGTGGCTGGCCGACGGGCTCGCCGCGCAGATCGTGCTGGACGCCGTGCTCGAGTCCGTCGCGCGCCGGGCGTGGGTGGACGTGCCGCCGGCGGCGTGAGTTGACAACGCCGGCTGGGCGGTAGTACTTACAGCGCCACTCACCCTTATCCGGAGGCCCGCCATGTCACAGGTCCTCGTGCTGCTCGTCACGCTTCTGGCGCTCGCAGCGATGTCGCTGGGACTGCCGCTCGCACAGGCTCAGCAGCCGACACCGCCGCCGTCGTGGAAGCAGGGCCAGCCCGCCGAGCTCGCCAGCTCGCCCCTGTCGCCACACGCGCAACCCCCGGGACCGAAAGCCGCCGGCGAGATCCCCGTCGACAAGCTCAAGGTGCCGAGCGGATTCAAGGTCAGCCTGTGGGCCTCGGGCATCAACAATGCCCGGGTCATGACGTGGGGCGACAAGGGCACGCTGTTCGTCTCGAGCCGCGTGGCGGGCAACGTGTACGCCGTCGTCGACAAGGGCGGCAGCCGCGAGGTGAAGACCATCGCCAAGGGCCTCAACCTGCCCAACGGCATCGCCTTCAAGAACGGCACGCTCTACATCGCCGAGATCCATCGCATCACCAAGATGGAGGGCATCGAGGACAAGCTCGACGCTCCGCCGACGATGACCCCGGTGTACGAGACGCTGCCCAGGGACGCGCCACACGGCTGGAAATACCTGGCGTTCGGGCCGGACGGCAAGCTCTACTTCAACATCGGCGCGCCCTGCAACATCTGCATTCCACCCGACACCCACGCGAACATCTCGCGCGTGAATCCGGACGGGACCGGCTTCGAGTACTTCGCGCACGGCGTGCGCAACAGCGTGGGGTTCGACTGGCATCCGGTAACGAAGGAGCTCTACTTCGCGACGCACGCGCGCGACTGGCTCGGCGAGGACATCCCCAGCGATCGGCTCGATCATGCGCCCAAGAAAGGCTTGCACTTCGGCTTCCCGTACTGCCATCAGGGCGACATCCCCGATCCCGAGTTCGGCAAGGGGCGCTCGTGCGCCGAGTTCGCGGCGCCGCTCCTGAAGACGGGCCCCCACGTGGCCGGCAACGGCGTGCAGTTCTACACGGGCGGGATGTTCCCGCCCGAGTACAAGAACCGGATGTTCCTCGCCCAGCGCGGCGCCTGGAACCGGACGCAGAAGACAGGGTTCAAGGTGATGATGGTCACGCTGCGGGCCGGCGACGTCCCGAAGTACGAGACCTTCGCGGAGGGCTGGCTCGAGGGCGACAAGTTCTGGGGCCGTCCCGTCTACACGCAGCAGATGAAGGATGGATCGTTGCTGATCTCCGACGACTACACGGGCGCGATCTTCCGCGTCACGTACCAGCGCTGAGGGTCGTCGCTCACCGCGCTCTGACCGGGGCGCTCGTCGCCGGCCTCATGGCCACGGGCGCCCCGCGCCTTCCGGCCGCCGACGACGCGGGACGACGGAAAGCCGAGCCCTGCGGCGCCTGTCACGGTCCCGCCGGAACCTCGTCGATCCCGACCGTGCCGTCGCTGGCGGGGCAGCCCGCGATCTACCTGCACTGGCAGCTGATCCTCTTTCGCGACGGGCGCCGCAGGGATCCCCAGATGACGCCGCTGGCGGCGCCGCTGACGGACACCGACATGGCGGAGCTGTCGGCGTGGTACGCCTCGCAGAAGCCCGTTCCGCCGCCGCGGCTGCCGCTGGCGCCGCCGCAAGCGCAAGCGGGCCGTGTGCTGGCCGAGCGCCATTTCTGCTTCGCCTGCCACGGCACGGCCTTCGAAGGCCGCGAGTACGCGCCGCGGCTCTCGGCGCTGCACCTCGACTACCTCACGAGCCAGCTCCGTCGGTTCAAGGCGGGCACCCGGGGCGATCTCGACGGCGCCATGACCACGGCCGCTCAGCCGCTGACCGAGGACGCCATCGTCGAGCTGGCCCGTTTCATCGCGGGAATGCCGGTGCCGTGATCACGGCGTCAGCACGACCTTCAGACAGTCGTCGTGCTTGTTCAGGAACATGTCGTACCCGCGCGGGGCCTCGTCGAGCGGCAGGCGGTGGGTGATCACGAAGCTCGGGTCGATCTCGCCCTTCTGGATGCGCTCGAGCAGCGGCTTCATGTAGCGCTGCACGTGACACTGACCGGTCTTGATGGTGAGTGAGCGATTCATCAGCGAGCCGATCGGAAACTTGTCGATGAAGCCCCCGTAGACGCCGATGATCGACACGGTGCCGCCGTTGCGGCACGCCATGATCGCCTCGCGCAGCGCGTGCGGCCGGTCGCTCTCGAGGCCGGTGGCCTGCTTGACGCGATCGTAGGCGCCGAGCGCGCCCCGCAGATGCGCTTCGAGTCCGACGGCGTCGATGCAGGCGTCCGGGCCGCGGCCGCCGGTCATGTCCTTGAGCGCGTCGTAGAGATCGATCTCCTCGTAATTGATCGTCTCCGTCGCCCCCGCGCGCTCCTGCGCGATGCGCAACCGATAGGGGAAGCGATCGATGGCGATGACGCGCTCGGCGCCGAGCAGCTTCGCGCTCTTGATCGCGAACTGCCCGACCGGTCCGCAGCCCCAGACGGCGATGGTGTCGCCGGGCTGGATGTTGCACATCTCGGCGCCCATGTAGCCGGTGGGGAGGATGTCGGAGAGGAAGAGCACCTGCTCGTCCGGAATCCCGGCGGGGACCTTGAGCGGGTTGACGTCGGCGAACGGCACCCGCGCGTACTCGGACTGGCCGCCGGGGTAGCCGCCCATCATGTGCGAGTAGCCGTAGACTCCGGCGGGCGAATAGCCCCAGAGCTTCTCGGCCATCCAGGCGTTCGGATTCGTGTTCTCGCACAGGGAGAAGAGCGCCCGGCGGCACTGGGCACAGGCGCCGCACGCGATCGGAAACGGCACGACGACGCGGTCGCCCGCCTTCAGGTTCTTCACGGCGGGACCGGTCTCGACCACCTCGCCCATGAACTCGTGGCCGAGAATGTCGCCCGACCTCATCGTCGGCACGAAGCCGCTGTAGAGGTGGAGGTCCGATCCGCAGATGGCCGTGGACGAGATGCGGACGATCGCGTCGCGCTCGTTCAGGATCTTCGGGTCGGCGACCTGCTGGAGCCGCACGTCGGTTTTGCCCATCCAGCACGCGGCTTTCATCGCGCACCTCCCCCGGCGATCGAACGGCCCGGCTCGGCCGGCGCGTGCGCCACGACGACGAGCCCCGTCTCCATCAGCTGCTTGAACCGCCGCAGATCCTCCTGGACCTGCTGCTCGGGAGCGTAGCCGATCAGCTTCGCGGCCGTCGCGGTGAGAGCGCCGCCGGGTGGCGAATACTCCATCTCCACGGTGACGACCGTGCCGCGGCCGGCGGGCGCGGGCTCGAAGCGAACGCCGCCGGAATGCTGAAACCGCGCGTCATCGGTCGACCGCCAGGCGATGAGCTCGTTCGGGCGCTCGTCGGTGACTTCGGCGTCCCACTCGACGATGACGCCGGCCGGCCCCCGGGCGCGCCAGTGCGTGCGTCGCTCGCCGGTGGCCTGCACCACCTCGACGCGTTCCATGAAGCGCGGGGCGTTCGAGAAGTCGCGCCAGAACCGGTAGAGCGCGTCGGCCGGGCGGTTCACGGTGATGCGCCGGCGCACGCGCAGGGCGCCGTCGCTCGTCCGGCCAACGGACAGCGGGCCGAGGCCGGTCAGCTGCTGGGCGCAGAGCGCAGCGACGACGGTGATGCCGGCGACGGCCGCCGCCGCAGCGGTCAGCCGCGTCCGGTTCGTCCGGCACGCGGCGAGGCCGGCTCCGAGCAGGGCCAGGTCCATCACGTCGCCGACCACCCGCGACCACATCCAGGCCGCCGGCCGGCGCTGACTCAGGATGCCGACGCCCGCCGCGAGCTCCCGCACACCGCAGAAGCGCGCGAGGTTGCGGCTGGCCGCATGGTCCCTGAGGCCGATGCCACGCGTGACGGCGCGCGGCGCCAACAGCTCGGCGACGCCGAGGCCGATGCTGAGCCATCCGAGCCCGGCGGCGAGCCGCTCGCTGTCGATGCCTCCGTTGCCCCGGCGCATCGTGGTCATCACCGAGTCGCGCGACCTCACGTCCTGCATCGCCATGCCATCCTCCTCAATCCCCGGCTCGATCGACCGGCCCTCCGGCAGCAACCGAGATGCCGCTCAGTGCCGTCGCTTCTCGGCGTGTCGCGAAGCCTCCGGCACATCGCTTGCTACATGGGAATGTCATGCGAAGGCATGGGCTGCGTTACGTGCTGGCCGTGGTCGTTCTCGGATTCATGCCGGCGACGGCCGCTGCGGCGTCGGACGCGAGCGACGTGGTCGGCACCTGGCGCGGCACCGCGGAGGAAGTTGTGAGCCCGCACATCCAGGGCCGCGCGCAGATCACGGTCAACGTGATGCCCGAGGGGCGCTGGACCTCGGTCTGGCGTCAGGCCGGGCGCGAGCAGCGCAGTGCTGGCACCTGGCGGTTGACGCGGGACCTGATCGTCTTCGAGACCGATTCGCGCGAGGCGCTCCCGCCGCGTCTGTCGCTCCGTCGCCGCGGCGAGGTCGCCTACGGCACGGCCCTCGCCTCGCTTCCCGAGGGCCGCGCGGCGACCGTCTCGATCACGCTGTGGCACGTTTCGCCCTCGCCCGTTGCGTCGCGCCCGGCGCCGTAGGACAAGGGGGCGTATCCCACCCTGCGGGGAAGGCGCCCATGAGCGAGGACCGGTGGAGCGAGGCGATCGAGCGGATGCTCGTGCGGATCCGGGACACGGCCGCCCGCGTCAGCCAGGACTTCCCGCACTGGGCGGACCCGGACACGGGTGACTGGACCACGACGCCGCACGGTGACTGGACCGGCGGCTTCTGGATCGGGATGCTCTGGCTCGCCGCGACCGCCACCGGCGAGGGCCGGTACCGCGCGTGGGCCGAGCCGTACGCCGAGCGGCTCCGCGCCCGCATCGACGCGCAGACGGTTTTCAAGGCGTTCCCCGCGTATTACGGCGCCGCGCTGGGGGCGATCCTGCACGACGCGCCCGGCCCGCGCGAGATCGCCATCGAGACGGCGCGCAGCTTCACGCGGCTCTACGCGCCCGCGCTGCGGCTCGTCCCGCTCGGCGCTCACGCCGAGGAAGGCGCGCACACCGGCGCCACCGAAACGAGCATCGACAGCCTGCAGGCGGCGCCGTTGCTCTTCTGGGCGGCCGCCGCCACCGGCGACGCCGTGCTGCGCGAAATCGCCGAGCACCATGCCGCGACCATCATCGATCTGCATCTCCGCGCCGACGGCTCGTTCATCCAGTCGAGCTCGCTCGATTCGCGGACCGGCGCGCTCGTCCGGCACTACACGCACAAGGGGTACAGCGACAGCAGCACGTGGGGTCGCGCCCAGGCCTGGGGGATGATCTTCGCCGCCCTCAGCTACGCGGCCGACCGCCGGCGCGAGGCGTGGCGCGCGGCCGCAATGGGCGGCGCCGACTGGTGGCTCTCCCATGCGCCCGCGGACCGTGTGGCGTTCTGGGACTTCGACGATCCGGCCATCCCGCACACGGAGCGCGATACCGCGGCCACCGCCATCGCGACGGCCGCGCTGCTCAAGCTGAGCCGCGTCGCCGCCGCGGAAGCGGACCGCAAGCGGTATCGCGAGGGTGCGGAGGCGACGGCGGGCGCGCTGGTCGACCGATATCTCACGCCGACGCGCGCGGGAGATCGCCGCGTGCCCGGCATCCTGACCGAGGCGTGCTTCAACAAGCGAGCGGATGCGCGGCCTCAGGATGCCGCGAGCCGCTGCGAGTTCATCGTGGGCAGCTACTACCTCTTGGAGAGCTTGCTCGGTCTCTCCGGCCGGCTCGACCCCCTGCGCGTGTAGCGCCGGGGACGATCAGCTGTGCGCGGGGGCGCTCCGCCGCCAGAAGAACACGCGCGAGACCGGGTGGCGGGCGAGGGCACGCTGCGCGGATTCCATGGCGAGGTAGAGCACGGGGGTGATGTAGAGCGTCAGCAGCTGGGAGACGAGCAGGCCCCCGACGACGGCGACGCCCAGCGGGCGGCGCGCATCGGCACCGGCGCCGATGCCGAGCGCGATCGGCAGCGTGCCGAGCAGCGCCGCCATCGTCGTCATCATGATCGGCCGGAACCGCAGCAGGCAACCCTGGTAGATGGCCTCCTCGGGCTTGGCGCCCGCGCGCTCGGCGTCGAGCGCGAAGTCGATCATCATGATGGCGTTCTTCTTCACGATGCCGACGAGCATGATCATGCCGACGAAGCCGTAGATGTTCAGCTCCATGCCGAAGAGCATCAGCGCCGCCAGCGCGCCCACACCCGCCGACGGCAGGCCGGACAGGATCGTCAGCGGGTGGATGAAGCTCTCGTAGAGGATGCCGAGGATCAGGTAGATCACGACGATGGTGGCCAGCAGCAGCATGCCCTGCCCGCGGAGCGAGTCCTGGAAGGCCTGGGCGGCGCCCTGAAACGACGTGGCCAGTGTGGCCGGCGGCCGCAGCTCGCGCATGACGCTCTGGACCTGGCCGACGGCGTCGCTCAGCGACACACCGGGCCGGGTGTTGAACGAGATGGTAACCGATGGCAGCTGCCCGAGGTGGTTGACGGTCAGCGGGCCGAGCGCTTCGCGCAGGGTGGCCACGGTGTTGAGCGGCACCAGCTTGCCGGTCGACGAGCGGACGTAGAGGAGCGACAGCGAGGCCGGGTCACGCTGGTACTTCGGATCGACCTCCAGGATCACCCAGTACTGGTTCGACGGCGTGTAGATCGTCGAGACCTGCTGCGAGCCATAGGCGTTGCCCAGGGCGGCCTCGATCTGCTCGGCCGTCACGCCGAGCGAGGAGGCCTTGGCGCGATCGATGTCGACGATCACCTGCGGGCTGGCGATCTGCAGATCGGTGTTGACGTCCTGAAGCGCGGGCAGCTGCCGCAGACGCTCGAAGATCACCGGCGCCCAGTGGTAGAGCGACTTGAGGTCGGTGTCCTGCAGCGTGAACTGATAGACGGCCTTGGTGAGATTGCCGCCGATGCGGATGGTGGGCAGGTTCTGGGGATAGACACGCAGCCCGGGCACCGCCGCCAGCTTGGGCCGCAAATCCTCGATGACCTTGTCCACGTGCGGCCGCTCGGCGTGCGGCTTGAGCCGGATGAACAGCCGGCCCGTGTTGGGAACGACGCCCGAGCCGCCGGCGCCCACCGCCGACATGAACTGTTGCACGTACGGCTGCTCGCTCACGATCTCGGCGGCCGCGCGCTGGCGTGCCACCATCGCCTCGAAGGAGACGTCCTGCGCGGCCTCGGTGAAGGCGAAGATCTGACCGGTATCCTCGGTCGGGATGAACCCCTTGGGGATGCGCTCGAACAGCACCGCCGTGAGCACGAACGTCAGCACCAGCACCAGCAGCGTGAGCGCGCGGTGAGCGAGCACCCACCGGAGACTGCGCTCGTAGACGCGCCGCATGCCGTCGAAGAACCGTTCGAACAGCCGGTAGAGGGCGCCGTGCTGACGGGCGGGCTCCTTGAGGAAGCGGCTGCACAGCATCGGCGTCAGCGTCAGCGAGACGATGCCGGACACGACGACGGCGACGCCGATGACCACCGCGAACTCGTGGAGCAGCCGGCCCACCACGCCGCCCATGAAGAGCACGGGAATGAAGACCGCGGCCAGCGACAGCGTCATCGAGAGAATCGTGAACCCGATCTCGCGTGACCCGACGAGGGCCGCCTCCATCCGCCCCTTCCCCGCCTCCATGTGGCGGACGATGTTCTCCAGCATCACGACGGCATCGTCGACCACGAAGCCGACGCAGAGTGTCAGCGCCATGAGCGAGATGATGTCGATCGTGTAGTTGAGCATGTACATGACGCCGAAGGTCCCGATGATCGACAGCGGCACGGCCAGGCTCGGAATGATGGTGGCCGAGAGATTGCGCAGGAAGATGAAGATGACCATCACCACCAGCGCGATGGTGAGGCCGAGCGTGAACTGGACGTCGTGCACCGACTCCCGGATGGCCGCCGAGCGATCGTAGAGCACGTTGATGCTCACCGAGGCGGGGATCTGCACGCGAAAGGTCGGCAGCAGGGCCCGGATGGCGTCGACGACCTGGACGCTGTTCGTGCCGGGCTGCTTCTGGATGGCCAGCACGACCGCGCGCTCCTTGTTGTACCAGCTCGCCACCTTGTCGGTCTGGACGCCGTCGATGACCCGGCCGACCTCCTCCAGGCGGACCGGCGAGCCGTTCCGATAGGTGACGACCATCGACCGATAGGCGGCGGCATCGAGGAGCTGCCCGGTCGCCTGCACGTTGAACGCCTGGTGGGGCCCGTAGAGGGTCCCGGTCGGCCTGTTCACGTTGGCGCGCGCGATCGCCTGCTCGACCTCGTCGATCCCGATCCCGCGCGAGGCGAGCGCCCGCGGATCGACCTGCACGCGGACCGCGTATTTCTGCGAGCCGAAGACCTGCACCTGGGCGACGCCGGCGATGGTGGAGATCCGCTGCGCGATGTTGGTCTGCGCGTACTCGTCGACCGTGTAGAGCGGCAGCGTCGGCGAGCTCACCGACAGATAGATCACCGGCTGGTCGGCCGGGTTCACTTTCTGGTAGGTCGGCGGCGTCGGCATTCCCGGCGGCAAGAGTGGCGCCGCCTTCGTGATGGCGGCCTGGACGTCCTGCGCGGCGGCATCGATGTTGCGGCTGAGGGTGAACTGGATCGTGATGTTGCTCAGCCCGAGGGCGCTCGTCGACGTCATCGAGTCGATGCCCGCGATCGTGGTGAACTGCTTCTCGAGCGGCGTGGCCACCGCGGACGCCATCGTCTCGGGGCTGGCCCCCGGCAGCATCGCCTGCACCTGGATCGTCGGAAAGTCCACGTTGGGCAGGTCGCTCACGGGCAAGAGCTGGTAGGCCATGACGCCGAAGATGACGATGCCCGCCATGAGCAGCGTCGTCAGCACCGGACGCCGGATGAAGAGCTCGGGGTTCATGACGGCTTCCCGGTGCGGATGTCGACCTTGGCGCCGGGGACGAGCCGGAGGTGGCCGTCCGTCACCACCGTTTCGCCGCCGGCGAGCCCCCGTCTGATGACGATCTCGCCGGCGACGCGCCGGCCCGTCTGCACCACCCGCGGCTCGACCTTGAGGTCCGGCTTCACCACGAACACGAACGGACCTTGCTGGCCGCTCTGCACCGCCTCCGCCGGCACCGTGACCGCCTGCTCCGTGGTGAGGGTCAGGATGACGTCGACGTACTGCCCCGGCCAGAGCGTGTTGTCCGCATTGTCGAAGGTGGCCTTGAGCTGGATGGTGCCGGTGGTGGCATCGACGACGTTGTTGAGGAACGTGAGGCGCCCGATCGCGGGCTTCGCCGTTCCGGGCGGCGTGGCGCGCACGGCGAGGCCCGTCTTCGTCTGATAGCGCGCGATGTCGGCCAGGTACTGCTCGGGCACCGCGAACGAGACGTAGATCGGGTGCACC
Source organism: Candidatus Rokuibacteriota bacterium (assembly GCA_044869815.1). Lineage (GTDB taxonomy): Bacteria > Methylomirabilota > Methylomirabilia > Rokubacteriales > CSP1-6 > AR12. The sequence goes on from JBIOXS010000169.1 coordinate 17,760, forward strand.
TGCGCGATCACGACCATCGGGTCGCCTTCGTTGGCCTTCACGACGTTCCCGGCCTGCACGAGCAGGTTGCCGGTGCGGCCGCCCATCGGGGAGCGGATGCCCGTGTAGCCGAGCTGGAGCTTCGCGTTGTCGACCACCGCCTGGTCGGCCCTGATGACGGCGCGCGCGTTCTCGACGCCGGCCTCGGCCGCCAGCGCCGAGGCCCTGGCGTTCTCCACCGCCGCGCGATCGGCGGCGACGGTCGCCTCCATGGCCGACATCTGCGTCCGGAAGTTGTCGTACTGCTCGCGGGCGATGAGCTCCTTGTCGACGAGCTCGCGATAGCGCCGCTCCTGGGTGCGCGCGTTCTCGAGCTGCGCGGTGTCGCGCTCGAGGTTCGCGAGGGCCTGCTGGATCTCGGCTTTGCGCTGGGTCAGACCCGCCTCCGCCTGCCGGAGCTGGGCGAGATCGCGGCCGACCGTGGCCTCGGCCTGCCGCACGGCCGCTTCGAACGGGCGCGGATCGATGGTGAACAGCAGATCGCCGCGCTGGACGTCGCGACCTTCGGTGAAGTGCACCTGCACGACCTGGCCCGCCACCTGCGATTTCACGCCCACGGTCGTCAACGCCTGCACGTTGCCGATGGCGGCCAGGTCGAGCGGCACCGCCTTCTCCCTGGCCTCGGCGGCCATGACCGGCACCGCCGGCGGCGCCGCGCCCTTGGCCGGCGTGCCCGAGGCACGATCGGAGCACCCGGCGAGCGCGAGAGCGGCCGCGAGGAGGGACAGGCCCGACCAGCGCATCATCGTGCCGAGGCGTCCACGGCCGCTTCGACGAGGGCCTCGATGCCGCGGACGGCGCGCTCGCGGTCCTCGGCCGACATCCGCGTCAGCACACCGTCGAGCGCGCGCATCTGGATTCCGTGCAGCTCCTCGACCAGGGCGTGGCCCGCCCGCGTCAGCTCGAGGATGTAGACGCGGCGGTCGGCCGGATGGTGGGCACGCGCCATGAAGCGCTTCTCCTGGAGCCGATCGACGATGTGCGTGATGGCCGGCAGGGTGACGCCGAACGCCTTGGCCACCTCGCCCATCGGGCAGGCCGGATGGTCGGCGACGTAGAAGAGGACCTGGGACTGCGCGAAGGTCAGATCGAGCTCGGAGGCGCGTTGCCAGAGGAGCTGCCGGAAGGTCGTGCTCCCGAGCGCGTTGAGGAGGTCGAGGAGTCGCTGGGCCTGGACGGCGGTGCGCGGAGACCGCCCCCCCGGGCGTCGTCGTGTGGCCATGATGGCCAATGGTGGACCCGGTTAACAGTTAAGTCAATAAAGCAACCCGGACGCTAGGGACGCCGGCCGGCGGCCACCGCCGCTGCGATCACGCGCTCCAGCACCTCGAGCTGGAACGGCTTGGCGACGTAGTCGAAGGCGCCTGCTCTCAGTAATCGGCGTGCCAGCGCCTCGTCGTCGCTGCCGGTCAACATCACCACGGAGACGGTGGGGTCGATGGCGCGCAGCCGCGCCAGCACTGCTTCCCCGTCCGGGCCCGGCATGGTGATGTCGAGCAGGACCGCGTCGGGCCGCCGGGCGGCCGCCATGAGCAGCGCCTGGCCGCCATCGTGCGCGACGGCGACGGCATAGCCACCGGCGCGGAAATGCTCTTCGAGCAGGTCGGTGATCTCCTGCTCGTCGTCGACCACCAACAGTTGGCCGTCGGCCATGGGACCTCGATCGTGGGAGTGACGTTCCGCCCAGCGTCGCCAGTATACCGATAGTTACTGATCAGGCCATCCGCATTCGGCGGCCGGCCGGTCAGAGCGTGGGCAGCTCGCGCGGCCGACGCCCTCGCGGGAACGCCCGCTCGATGCGCGCGATCTCGGCGCCGCTCAACCGCACACCGCCGGCGCCGGCGTTTTCCTCGGTGTGCTCCGGACGGGCGGCTTTGGGAATGGTGAAGAGCGGCCGGCTCTGCACGATGAACGCGAGGGCCACCTGCCGCGGCGTCGCCTCGTGGGCCTCCGCGATGGCGGCGAGAACTCGGCCGCCCCGGGTGCGCGGTCCGGGGAAGCTCCCGGAGCCGAACGGACTGTAGGCGACCACGGCCACACCGTGCTGCTCGCACCACGGGATGACGGCGTGCTCGACGGCGCGTTCCTGGAGGTGATAGAGGACCTGATTGCAGGCCAGCCGCGCCCCCGCGAGCGTCCAGACCGCCTCGAGCTCCGCGACGTCGAAGTTGCTCACGCCCCAGCTGCCAATCTTGCCGTCGCGTCGGAGCTGCTCGAAGGCCTCCACCGTGTCCTCGAGCGGGGGCTCGCCGGGCCAGTGCAGGAGATAGCAGTCGAGGCGATCGGTCTCGAGTCGCGCCAGCGACCGCTCGCAGGCCGCGATGGTCCCCGTGCGCGAGGCGTTCTCCGGCAGGACCTTCGAGACGAGGAAGACCTCGTCGCGCCGGCCGGCGATCGCTTCCGCAACCAGCTTCTCGACGAGGCCGGCGCCGTACATCTCCGCGGTGTCGACGTGCGTCATGCCCAGATCGAGGCCGCGTCGGAGCGCGGCCACCGCGGACGAACGCCGATCCTTCTCGATGTTCCAGGTCCCCTGCCCGATGACGGCGACGTCGAGCGCGGCGCTGCCGAACCGTCGCCGGTCCATGGCGGACAGTTTAGATGAGGCCCGCCCGAAGCGCCTCCGCCACGATCTCCGTGCGCGAGCGGACCGCAAGCGCGGTGCCGATCTTCTCGAGGTGATCCTTGATCGTGTAGGCGCTCAGATGAACCTGCGCGCCGATCTGCTTGTTCGTCAGTCCCTTGGCCAGGTGTCGCAGGATCGCGACGTCGGTGTCGGAGAGCGCCACCTGGCTGACGGTCCTGCCGTTGACGGCCTTGGGCGCGGGCGTCATGGCCTTGGCGATCACGCGCGAGGCGACCTTGGGATCGAGCACGGAGTGCCCGCGATGGACGGCCCGGATCGTGCGCTTCACCTCGTTGAGCTCGACGTCCTTGATGAGGTAGCCCTTGGCGCCGGCGGCGAGGCTGCGCAGCAGCACGGCGTCTTGCAGATAGCTGGTGAGCATCACGACCGCCGTGTGCGGCGAGGCCGCCACGATCCGGCGGCACACCTCGGGACCGTCCAGATCGTCGAGCTTGACGTCCAGCAGGACGACGTCGGGGTACCGCTCGGTCACGATCCGGATGGCCTCGTTGCCGGAGGCCGCTTCCCCGACCACCTCCATGTCGGCCTCGCGCTCGAGCAGCTGACGCAGACCATGGCGGACGACGTGGTGGTCGTCGACGATCACGACGCTGATCCGCGCGCGTGGCCGCGTCACTTTGCGCTCCCGAGCGGGCCGACGGACGGCAGCGATCGCACCTCGACCGGAATCACGTCGTTCACCTGCGTCATCATCAGGCTCACCTCTTGCTTGATCTCGCGCACCATCGCGCGCAGCGTCGAGCTCGGCTGTCGGTCGCGAAGACAGCGCTCGATCCGCAGCGCCACCGAGAACAGCGTCCGGCGCAGCGTGTCGTGCAGGACGTTGTCGACGCGCATGCGCTCCTCGTCGATCGCGGCCTGGGCCGCTCGCGCATACCGTTGCGCGTTGAGGATGGCCGTGGCCGCGTGGTCGGCGATGCCCTCCACGAGGCGGAGCTCGTTGCGTGACAGCCGCCGACGGGCGGACCACCAGGCGCAGACCAGCATCCCGATGACGGCCTCCGCAGAACGCTTGAGCGGAGTCAGGACCAGGGATTGGGCGGGAAACTGACGGAAGATCGGATGCCGGAAGGCGGGATCGTTCGGCACGTCGTCGGACACGCGCGCGACCAGCCACCGGGCATCGTCGACGACGACCGGCTGGATCCCGATGGCGGCCAGGAGCTTCTCGGGCATGTGATAGGCGGCGAACGGCCGCAGCACGCCGTCGGTTTCCGCCATGAGATACACGCCGGCCGAGTCCGCCGACACCGCCTTGGCCGCCTCGCGCGTGATGCGACGCACGACTTCCTGCAACTCCAGCGTCGAGCCGATGGTTCGACCCACGCTCAGCAGCGTCTCCGCCGCCCGCAGCCGGCCGTCGATCTCGGTCACCGACAACGCGCTGCGAATGGCGGCGCCGAGGTACGGCGCCAGGCCCCGCGCACGCCGCACTCGATCCCGGCCGATCATCGGTGTGCCGCTGTCGAGGACCATCACCCCGACGAGACCGGCATCGCACAGCAGCGGGACGACGAGGCGCACGGCCGGTCCGAATGTGACCGTCCATTCATAGGGCAGGCCATCGTCGTGCGCAT
>JBIOXS010000170.1:0-17962 GCA_044869815.1 Candidatus Rokuibacteriota bacterium
GCGCTCGACGTGCGGAGCGTGGCCGCCATCACCATGGTGCAGGTGTTCGTCGCCTCCGTGTCCGGGATGATCGCGCACGGCCGGCACCGTGCGGTGAACCGCCGCCTGGCGCTGGTGGGCGGCGGCGCCATGGCCATCGCCTCGCTCGTCGGCGCGGTGGCGTCGCGGTACGTGCCGCAGCGCTGGCTCCTCATCGTGTTCGCGGTGATGGTGACGGTCGCCTTCGCGCTGATGTTCCTGCCGGAGCCCGCGCCCGACGTGGCGGCGCCGGCGGCGGTGAAGGAGTACCGCGCCTCGCTGACCGCGGTGATCGCGGTCATGGTCGGCGTCGCGGCCGGACTGGTGGGCGCCGGCGGCGCGTTCTTGCTGGTGCCGCTGCTGCTGGTGGTCGTCGGCGTTCCGATCCGCGTGACGATCGGCAGCTCGCTGGCCATCACGGCCGCGGCCGCGACGGCCGGCGTGGTCGGCAAGGCGCTCACGGGTCAGATTCCGCTGGCGCCGGCAGTGGTCGTGGCCGCCGGCGCGCTGCCCGGCGCCCAGCTCGGCGCCGTGGCCAGCCGCCGGCTCTCCGGCGTCGGCCTCAGGCGGGTGCTGCTGGCCGTGATCGTGCTCACGGGCGTCAGGGTCTGGTGGCACGTGCTGTCCGAGTGAGGTGAGAGGAGGACCGTGCGCTACGGGTTCGTGATCGATCATCGCAAGTGCATCGGCTGCCACGCCTGCACGGTGGCCTGCAAGGAAGAGAACCAGGTGCCGCTCGGCGCCTTTCGCACGTGGGTGAAGTACGTCGAGAAGGGCACGTTCCCGCACACGCGCCGGTACTTCTCGGTGCTGCGCTGCAATCACTGCGACAACGCGCCGTGCGTGACGATCTGCCCGACGCTGGCGCTCTACCGGCGGCCCGACGGCGTGGTCGACTTCGACGGTGCGCGCTGCATCGGCTGCAAGTCCTGCATGCAGGCGTGTCCGTACGATGCCCTCTACATCGACCCCGCGACGAACACGGCCGCCAAGTGCAACTATTGCGCGCACCGGCTCGAGGTCGGCCTCGAGCCGGCCTGCGTCATCGTCTGTCCGGAGCGGGCCATCATCGCGGGCGATCTCGATGCTCCCTCGACGGAGATCGCGCGGCTCGTCGCGCGCGAGCAGGTGGAGGTGCGGAAGCCGGAGCAGGGCACCCGCCCGAAGGTCTACTACGTCGGCGCCGAATCGTCCGCGCTCACGCCGTCGCTGCAGGCGCCGGCGACGTCGTATCTGTGGGGACAGCGTCCGGACGCCGAGGTCGACCTCCTGCGCATGACCGCATTCCTTCAGACGCCGGCGGGCGATGGCGACGCCGCGCTGAGCCGGACCGTCTACGACGCGCCGCACGTCCCGCGGCCGTGGGGCGGGAAGGTCAGCGCGTATCTGTGGACGAAGTCGATCGCCGCCGGCGCGTTGATGATGGCCGCCTTCGACCGCATCATGAAGCTCACGCAGGGCGACGTGCTGTTCGACACGGCGGCCGCCGTGGTGGCACTCGTCTTTCTGGCGCTGACCATGGGTCTGCTCGTGCTCGACCTGAAGCGTCCCGACCGGTTTCACTACGTCCTGATCAGGGGCCACTGGGCCTCCTGGCTCGTGCGCGGCGCCTGGATCCTCATGGCCTACGGTCTCGTCGCCGCGCTGTGGCTGTTCACCTCCGCCCCCCAGCACCGATTTCTCGTGTTGCCGGCACTCGTGCTGGCCGTCGGGGCCGCCGGCTACAGCGCCTTTCTCTTCGGCCAGGCCGAGGGCCGTGATTTCTGGCAGAGCCCGTTGCTCCTGCCGCATCTTCTCGTGGCGGCGATGCTCGCCGGTGCCGCGAGTCTCGTGCTCGTCGGTACCGTGATCGGCGCCGGCGAGGTGGCGGTGCTGAGCATGGGCGGGTTCCTCGCCGTCGCCCTGATCCTTCACGGCGCTCTGCTCTTCGCCGAGCTCGGCGTGACTCACGCCAACACCGATGTGGCGCGTGCCGCCCGTCTGATCACGCACGGTGGCTACGCGGCGCGCTTCTGGGGCCTCGCGGTCGTCACCGGCGTGCTGCTGCCGTTTCTCGCGACCGTCCTGCTGCCCGGCGGGATGGTGATCGGGGCCCTGCTCGCGCTGGCCGGGTTGTGGGTGTACGAGGACGTGTGGGTGAAGGCCGGCCAGTCGATTCCGCTGAGCTGAGCGTGTGATGAATCGCCCCTCCCCGGAGCCGCTGCATCCCGTCGCCCGCGAGCTGGCGGAGCCCGAGGGCGGGCTCGCCGCCTATCCGCCCGTCGCCCGCTGGGACGACTGGGAGGAATACGATTCCGTCGCGTGGCCGCGCAAGGTCAAGCGTCGCTACGCGCTGATCCCGACCATCTGCTTCAACTGCGAGGCGGCGTGCGGCCTGCTCGCGTACGTCGATCAGCAGACGCTCAAGATCCAGAAGTTCGAGGGCAATCCCGTGCATCCCGGTAGCCGCGGCCGCAACTGCGCCAAGGGGCCGGCCACGCTGAACCAGGTGCAGGATGCCGAGCGCATCCTCTATCCGCTCCGCCGCGCGGGCGCGCGCGGCGGCGGCCGGTGGGAGCGCGTGACGTGGGACGAGGTGCTCGACGACATCGCCGGCCGCATTCGCGCCGCGTTGATCGAGGGACGTCAGAAGGAAGTCATGTATCACCTCGGGCGTCCGGGGCACGAGCTCGTCTACCTCCAGCGCGTCTTCCACGCCTGGGGCATCGACGGCCACAACAGCCACACCAACGTCTGCTCGGCGAGCGCCCGGGCGGGCTACGCCTTCTGGCACGGAATGGATCGTCCCTCACCGGACCACGCCAACGCGCGCTTCATCCTGCTGCTCTCTTCCCATCTCGAGACCGGGCACTACTTCAACCCGCACGCGCAGCGCATCATCGAGGCGAAGATGCGCGGCGCGCGGATCGCCGTCATCGACTCCCGGCTCTCCAACACCGCCTCCATGGCCGACTACTGGCTGTCGCCATGGCCGGGCACGGAGTCGGCCATCCTGCTCGCCATGGCGCGCCTGCTCGTGCGCGAGCGGCTCTACGACCGCGCGTTCGTCGAGAAGTGGGTGAACTGGGACGAGTATCTGCGCGAGGAGCGGCCCGACCTGCCCGTGACCTTCGAGGCCTTCCACGGCGCGCTCGAGGACCTGTATGCGGAGTACACGCCGGAGTTCGCCGAGCGAGAGAGCGGCGTGGCGGCGGCGACGATCATGGAGGTCGCGCGCGCCATCGGCGCCGCCGGCGGCGCCCTGGCCACGCACATCTGGCGCAACACCGCCGCCGGCAACCTCGGCGGCTGGCAGGTCGCGCGCGCCCTGGAGCTGCTGGTGGTGCTGATGGGCGCCGTTTCCACACCGGGCGGGACTGCGCCGAGCGCCTGGAACAAGGCGATCCCGGCGCCGCCGATGATGCCCCCGCCGGGAAAGGTCTGGAGCGAGCTGCTCATGCCGAAGGAGTATCCGCTCGCCTTCTTCGAGATGAGCTTCCTGCTCCCCCACTTCCTGCGCGAAGGCCGCGGCAAGCTGGCAATGTACTTCACCCGCGTCTACAACCCGGTGTGGACCAACCCCGATGGAATGTCGTGGATCGAGATGCTCACCGACGAGGCGAAGGTCGAGCGGCACGCGTGTCTGACGCCGGTGTGGAGCGAGACGGCATGGTTCGCCGATTACGTGCTCCCGATGGGTCACGCCTCCGAGCGCCACGACCTCATGTCGCAGGAGACGCACGCCGCGCGCTGGATCGGCTTCCGCCAGCCGGTGCTGCGGGTGGCGCTCGAGCAGCGCGGCCGTACCTTCGATCTCACGTGGCAGGCGCACGAAGCGGCCGGCCTCGGCCAGGTCTGGGAAGAGGACGAGTTCTGGATCGAGCTCTCGTGGCGCATCGACCCCGACGGCGCCCTCGGCATTCGCAAGTACTTCGAGTCGCCGTACCGCCCCGGCCAGAAGCTGCGCGTCGAAGAGGTCTATCGCTGGATCTTCGACAACAGCGTGCCGGGGTTGCCCGAGGCGGCGCGAGCGGAGGGCTTGACGCCGCTCGCCTACATGCGCAAGTACGGCGCGTTTCTCGTCGAGGACCACGTCTATCGCACCCACGAGCAGGCCGAGGCCAACGGCGTGGTGGTCGACGGCGTCGCGCGGCGGGGGTTCCCGACGCCGTCACGAAAGCTCGAGTTCTTCTCGAGAACGCTCAAGGAGTGGAAGTGGCCCGAGCACGCCGTGCCCGGCTACATTCGCAGCCACGTCCACTGGTCGCACCTCGATCGCGCCCGCGGCGAGATGGTGCTGCTCCCGACCTTTCGCCTGCCGACGCTGATCCACACGCGCTCCGGCAACGCCAAGTGGCTCTACGAGATCTCGCACTCGAATCCGCTCTGGCTCCACCCGGAGGACGCCGACCGCCTCGGTGTCGTCACCGGCGACCTGCTGAAGGTGGCCACGGCCATCGGGTCCTTCGTCGACAAGACGTGGGTCACCGAGTCCATCCGCCCGGGGGTGGTGGCATGCTCGCATCACCTCGGACGCTGGCGCCTGGCCGAGAGCGCCGGCGGCGAGCGGTGGTCCACCGCGCTGGTGGATCTCACCCGCGAGGCGCCGGGCAAGTGGCGCATGCGGCAGGTCCACGGCATCCGCCCCTTCGAGAGCGACGACCCGGATTCGGGGCGGATCTGGTGGCAGGACGCCGGCGTCCACCAGAACCTGACATTCCCCGTGCAGCCCGATCCCATCAGCGGCCAGCACTGCTGGCATCAAAAAGTCGTCGTCAGCAGGCCCGGCGCCGACGATCGGTACGGCGACATCGTCGTGGATACCGAGAAATCGTTCGAGGTCTACCGGCAATGGCTCGCGCTCGCTCGGCCCGCGCCCGGCCCCGGCAACTTGCGACGCCCGCTGTGGCTGCCGCGCGCCTTCAAGCCCGATTCGTCGGCCTATCGACTGGAATAGATGCGTACGATGATCGACGTCGTCGACGCCGACGTCCTCGTGCTCGGCGCGGGCGGCGCCGGCCTCTGTGCCGCGCTGCACGCGGCGGATGCGTCGCCGCAGCTCTCGGTGGCGGTGGTCGTGAAGGGACTGCTCGGCCGTGCCGGCTGCACGCGGATGGTGCAGGGCGGCTACAACGCGGTCCTCGCCGAGCCGGATTCCCTCGAGGCCCATCTGCTCGACACGCTCGCCGGCGGCGGGTTCATCAACGATCAGGAGCTGGTGTGGACGCTCGTCACCGCCGCGCCCGAGCGCGTGCTGGAGCTCGAGTCCCGCTACGGCTGCCTCTTCGATCGCACGCCGGCCGGATGCATTCATCAGAAGCCGTTCGCCGGACAGAGCCACGACCGCACCATCCACAAGGGCGACCTCACCGGCATCGAGATCATGAACCGGCTCGGCGAGCAGGCGCTGGCGCGGCCGTCGATCCGCGCGTTCGAGGAGTGCCGCGCCGTGCAGCTGCTGCTCGACGCCGAGGGACGGGCCGCCGGCGCGCTGGTGCTCGATCTGCGGTCCGGACGATTCCTGGCGCTGCGCGCGCGCGCCACGCTGCTGGCCATGGGCGGCGGGCCGACCATGTACAAAGTCATCGCGTGCTCGGCCGACAAGGCCGCCGACGGCATCGCGCTCGCGTACCGCGCGGGGCTGCCGCTGCGGGACATGGAGATGATCCAGTTCCATCCGACCGGCCTCGTCATCCCCGGCTCGCTCATGACGGGCGCCTTGCTCGAGGAGGGCCTGCGCGGCGCCGGCGGTCAGCTCCGGAACGGGCGCGGGGAGCGGTTCATGACCCGCTACGATGCCGCACGGATGGAGCGCTCCACGCGCGATCTGGTCGCGCGCGCCTCGTTCCTGGAAGTGGCCGAGGGCCGGGGCACGCCGAACGGTGGTGTGTGGATCGACGTCTCGCACCTCGGCGCCGAGGTGGTGGAGCGCAACTTCCGCGGCATGGTCCGACGCTGTCGGGATTTCGGCCGTGACCTCGCGCGGGAACCGGTGGAGGTGTTCCCGACCGCGCACTTCATGATGGGTGGCGTGGTGATCGACACGTCGTGCCGCACCGCGATCGACGGACTCTTCGCCGCCGGCGAGGACACCGGCGGTGTCCACGGCGCCAACCGCCTCGGCGGCAACGGGGTCGCGGAATCCACGGTCTTCGGTGGCATCGCCGGCGATCGCATGGCCGAGCTCGTGGCCGGCCGCGCATGGCCACGGCTCTCGGCGGCGGCGCTCGACGAGGGGGCGGGACCGTTCACGGCCCCGCTCGGGCGCGCACGCTCGACGGATCTCTACGTGCTCCAGCGGGAGCTGCGGGAGACCATGTGGGACCACGCCGGCCTCGTGCGCGACGGCGCCGGGCTGCGGCAGGCGCTGGCCACCATCGACGGCCTCACCGCGCGCCTTCCGGCGGCCGGCGTGCCGCCGTACGCCTCGCTGAACATCGCGTGGCAGGACTGGCTGAACCTCGACAACCAGCTCCTCGTCGCGCGGCTGATCGTGCTGAGCGCGCTCGAGCGGCGCGAGAGTCGCGGCGCGCACTTCCGGCGCGATTTCCCGACACCCTCGGGCGCGCTGCCGGTGAACGTCCGTGTGCAGCGCACGGGGGACGCACCCCGTGTCTGGACGGAGCCCGTGGCCTTCACGCGCGCGCGGCCGCCGGCTCCCGCGCGGGACCCCGTCGGTGTCGAGATCGGCGACTGACGGATGGTAGGATGCGGGCCAGTCCGATGCCCACGCACCTCTCCCGTCGCCGCTTTCTAACGCAACCGCGCTCGGGGTGGCCGCGCTCGGCGCCGGGCGCCGTGGCCGAGCGCAGGGAAGCGCCGTGACGAAGCGCACGCGCGTGATCATTCTCGCCAGCGGGGGCGGTCCGCGGCCGCGCAAGGACCGCGGCTCCACCGCGCATGCCGTGATCGTCGACGGCGTGCTCTACGTCATCGACTGCGGCAACGGCGTCGCGCGCCAGCTCGTGCAGGCGGGCCTGCCGCTGCCCACGCTGCGCCACGTCTTCGTCACCCACCATCACTCCGACCACAACGCCGACTACGGGAATCTATTGTGGCTGGCGTGGGCGAGCGGGCTCTCGACCCGCGTCGACACGTGGGGCCCGCCGCCGCTCGAGACGATGACGCGCCTGTTCTTCGAGATGAATGCCTACGACATCGACACGCGGATCGCCGACGAGGGCCGGCCGCCGCTCGTGCCCTTGATTCACGTGCACGAGCTGACGCAGGCGGGGCCGGTCATGCAGGACGAGCGGGTGAAGGTGACGGCGGCGCTGGTCGACCATCCGCCGGTGGTGCCGGCGTTCGCCCTTCGCTTCGACGGGCCCGATCGCTCGATCGTCTTCTCCGGCGACACCAACAAGTCCGACAACCTCGTGCGGCTCGCGCGGGGTGCCGACGTGCTCATCCACGAGACGCTCTGGGTGCCGGCCGTCGACCGCCTGGTCGCGCGCAATCCGCACGCCGCCACCCTGAAGAAGCACATCATCGACAGCCACACGGCGGTCGAGGACGCCGGCCGGGTGGCGGCGGCAGCCGGCGTGAAGCTCCTCGTGCTGTCGCACCTGGTGCCCGCCGACGATCCCACCATCACCGACGAGATGTGGGTCGGGGCGGCGCGGGCGCATTTCAAGGGCGACATCGTCGTCGCCCGTGACGGGATGGAACTATGACGCACGTACTTCTCGCGGTCGCGCTCGTGGTCACGCTGGCCGGCTCCATCGAGGCGCAGGAGACGAAGCACCTTCGCATCGTCAAGCAGCCGGGGCTCGGGTATCTCCAGCTCGTCGTCATGCGCGAGCAGAGGCTGCTCGAGAAGCGGCTGCCGGGCGTGGACATCGAGTGGCGGCAGCTGACGTCCGGCCCGGTGATCCGCGACTCGATGGTGGCCGGGCAGATGGACATCGGCTCGGGCGGCGTGGGCCCCTTCGTGCAGGCCATCGACAAGGGCCTGGACTGGAAGACGCTGGGCGCGCTCAACGAGATGCCGCTCTACCTCAACTGCGCGCGCGAGGACATCCGGAGCCTGAAGGACGTCAAGCCGACCGATCGTATCGCGATGCCGGCCATCGGATCGATCCAGCATGTGGCGCTGCAGATGGCCGCCGAGAAGGAGCTCGGCGACCCCAAGAAGCTGAATCAGCAGATCGTGGCCATGTCGCATCCCGACGCCACGGCGGCCATCCTCTCCAAGCGCGAGATCACGTGTCACCTGACCTCTCCGCCGTTCCAGTACGAGCAGCTGCGCGACAAGGGCATCCACAAGGTGCTCGACAGCTACCAGGCGGCCGGCGGGCCCCACACGTTCAACCTCGTGTGGGCGAGCGAGAAGTGGGTGAAGGCCAACCCGACCGTGACGCGCGCGTTCGTCGAGGCGCTCCGCGAGGCCACCGAGTTCGTGACCCGGAAGCCGGCGGAGGCCGCGCGGCTTTACGCCACCAGCGAGAAATCGAAGTCCTCGGCCGAGGAAATCCTGGCGATCATGAAGCAGGACGGCATCAAGTACACGATGACGCCGTCCGGTCTCATGAAGTTCGCCGCCTTCATGAGCAAGATCGGGATGATCAAGGCGGTGCCGGCCTCATGGCGCGATTACGCGTTCGAGCACCTGCACGGCCTGCCGGGCAACTGACGCGGAACGGATGACGGAGCTGCTTTCCGTCCGCGACGTCACCGTCTCCTATCCGACCGAGCAGGGCATCTTCACAGCCGTGGAGTCGGTCTCCTTCGCCGTCCGCGAGCGCGAGCGGTTCGTGCTGCTGGGACCGTCGGGATGCGGGAAGTCGACGTTGCTGAAATCGGTTGCCGGCTTCGTGCCGCCGGCGGCGGGGACGATGGAGCTGGAGGGGCGGCGGATCACGCGCCCCGGCCCCGACCGCGTGGTCGTCTTCCAGGAGTTCGACCAGCTGCTGCCGTGGAAGACGGTGACCGGCAACGTCGTGTACGCGCTGCGCGCCGCGCGGCAGGCGGAGCCGGCGGCGGCGCGCGGCGTGGCCGCGCGTTTCATCGCGCTGGTGGGGCTCGAGCGGTTCGCCGACGCCTATCCCCATCAGCTCTCCGGCGGCATGAAGCAGCGCGTGGCCATCGCGCGCTCGCTGGCCCTCGACCCCCGCATCCTCCTCATGGACGAGCCGTTCGCCAGCCTCGACGCGCTGACACGCCGGAAGATGCAGGAAGAGCTCCTCACCATCTGGCAGGCCACCCGCACCACGCTTCTCTTCGTGACGCACTCGATCGACGAGGCGGTGCTGCTCGGCGACCGGATCCTGGTGCTCTCGCCCGGACCGGGACGCGTGCGCCGGATCGTCGACAACCCGGCCGCGGGCCGTCGCGACACGCCGGCCGCGCTGGCCACCGTGCGCGAGGTGGAGGCGTTGCTCGCCTCGTGAGCGCCGTGGGGTCGGCCGTCGCGCGCAAGACAGCGATCGTGTTGACCCTGCTGGCGCTCTGGGAGGTGTGGACGCGCCTCTTCGCGGTGAGCCCGCTGCTGTTTCCGCCGGCCTCCACCGTCCTGCGCGCCTTCGCCGGCGCCCTCGGCAGCGGCGAGCTGCCCGGATACGCGGGGCAATCGCTGAAAGTCTTGATGGCCGGCATGGCCATCGGAGCCGGCATCGCCCTGGTCTTGACGACGCTCGCGGTCACGACGCGCCTCGGGGCGGAGATTCTCCAGACGCTGACCTCGATGTTCAACCCGCTGCCCGCCATCGCCCTCATGCCGCTCGCGCTGCTCTGGTTCGGTCTCGGGCCGAGCGCGGTGATCTTCGTGGTGGTCCACTCGGTGCTGTGGCCGATGTCGCTCAACACCTATACGGGCTTCGTCACCGTGCCGTCGACGCTCAGGCGGGTCGGCGAGAACTTCGGTCTCGGCGGCTGGCGCCTGGTGGCGGGTATCCTGCTGCCGGCGGCGTTCCCGTATATCCTGTCGGGGATCAAGATCGGCTGGGCCTTCGCGTGGCGGACGATCATCGCGGCCGAGATGGTGTTCGGCGTGGCGGGCAGCCAGGGCGGGCTCGGGTGGTTCATCTACCAGAACCGCTTCGAGATGAACACCGACCTCGTCTTCGCGGGACTGCTCACCGTGATTCTCATCGGCCTGCTGGTCGAGAACCTGTTCTTTCGCTGGCTCGAGCGCCGGACGGTGCTCCGCTGGGGCATGTCGGCCGGCCATTGACGAGGAGAAAACGCATGACCTTCGACGGTGACGCCTTCGTGGAGCGGTTCAACATGGTGTGGAACGGGCACGACATCGACGGGATCCTCGCGCAGATGACGGACGACGTGATCTTCGAGGCGTCGTTCGGCAAGGACCCGTGGGGCACCCGGATCACCGGCAAGCGCGACGTGCGCCGGTTCCTCGCGGAGATGTTCGAGCGCATTCCCGACATCCGGTGGGACGAGACGCGGCGGTTCGCGCGGCCGGAGTGCGTCGTCGTGGAGTGGCTCACGACGGGGTCGCCGAAGGGCGGCACGCGCTACGAGGTCGAGGGCTGCGACATTCTCACCCTCCGCGACGGAAAGATCGCCGCCAAGCGCTCCTATCGGAAAGGACGCATCTGACCGCGCGCACGATCCTGCGCGGCGCCACGGTGATCGACGGGAGCGGTGGTCCGCCGCTCCGCGACCGCGCCGTCGTGCTCGAGCAGCGCCGCATCGCGGCCGTCGTGCCCGACCGCCAGGCCGGGGAGGGCACGGTGGTCGATCTCGGCGGTCTCACGCTGCTGCCCGGGCTCTTCAACTGCCACACGCATCTTGCTCTCTCGGGCGCCGCCGATCCGGCGCGTGGGCTGGCGCAGGAGTCGTACGCCACCACCGTGATCCAGGCGACGCTGCGCGCGCGCCAGAGCGTCGAAGCGGGCGTCACGACGATTCGCGATCTCGGCGGCCGCGAGTACGCGGAGATCGCCGTCCGCGACGCGGTGCGCGGCGGCCTCATTCCGGGCCCGCGGATCGTCGCCGCCGGCCGCGGCGTGTGCATGACGGGCGGCCACGGCTGGCAGATGCTGGCCCGCCAGGCCGACGGCGCCGACGAGGTGCGGAAGGCGGTGCGCGAGCAGCTCCGCGCCGGCGCCGACGTCATCAAGCTGCTCGCCACCGGCGGCGTGATGACACCCGGCGTGGATCCGGCCTCTGCCCAGCTCACCGTCGACGAGCTGCGCGCGGGCATCGAGGAGGCGCACAAGGCGCGGCGCAAGGCGTCGGCCCACGCGCAGGCCGAGGACGGTATCGCGTCGTGTCTGGAGGCGGGCATCGACACGATCGAGCACGGGATCTTCCTCACGGAGGCGCTCGCGGCGCGCATGGCCGCCCAGGGGACGGCGCTGGTCGCGACCCTCATCGCCCCGCACGCGATCGTGGAGGGCGGCATCGCGGCCGGGATTCCGGAGTTCGCGGTCAAGAAGTCGGCCGCCGTCCGTGACCGACACCTCGAGTCGTTCCGCCTGGCGATGCGCGCCGGTGTTCGGATCGCCGCCGGCACCGATGCCGGCACGCCACTGAACCCTCACGGCACGATCGTTCCGGAGCTCATGCTCATGGCCGGCGCCGGCATGGCGCCACTCGACGTCATTCGCGCGGCGACGTCGGTGGCGGCCGCCGTCGCCGGTCTCGACCGGGAGACGGGCCGCGTGGCGCCGGGACTGGCGGCCGACCTGCTCGCCGTGGAGGGCAATCCGGCCGAATCGCTGAAGGCGCTCGATGCCGTCCGGCTCGTGATCGCCGACGGTCGCACGGTCGTGAGTCGGCTGTGAGCATCGAGCGGCCGGTCCTGCGGCGTGAATGGACGTCCGTCGAAGGCTGGCGTGGGACGCCCCTTGGCATGTGGGCCTGGCTCATCCAGCGCGCGGCGGCCATCGCGCTGCTCGCCGTCATCGCGGCCCACCTCGTGAACCCGTTCCGGCGGGGCGTGCAGGCGGCGCTGCTCGCGCTGGCGCTGCTCCACGCATTGCTCGGGGTCCGCGCGTTGCTGCTGGACGTCGGCGTGCCCGTTCGCTGGCACCGCGCGCTCTTCGTGGCCGCGCTCGCGCTGGCGGCCGCCATCTTCGCCGCCGTCTGGACCTGGCGCTGGTACTGACGTTCCGCGACCAGCCTGTGTAACGTTTACACGGAGCCGGCGCAAGTCTCTTGAGTGGCCCCACGTGTTCGCGGTACTGTGACGCGCTCGAGCATGCTTGCCTGGTTCACGACTCGTCGTCGCTTACCGCTGCGCTGGTACCTCGTCATCGTCGTGATCGGCGCCATGCTGCCGATCGTCGCCTTCACGACGCTCGTCGTGGTACGGCTTTCCGGCTACGAACGCGCTGCGGTGGAGCGGGATCTCGTCGAGACGGCCAGCGCGCTCGCCACGGACCTCGATCGCAGCGTGCGCGCCACCGTGTCGACGCTGGAGGCGATGGCGCAGTCGCGCGATCTCGACGCCGCCGACCTCGACGCCTTCTATGCCGAGGCGCAACGCGTGCTGCCCACGCAGGCGCACTGGCGGGCGGTGATCGTGCTGGCGCCGTCGGGCGAGCAGCTCATGAACACGCTGCGACCGCTCGGCACCAGTCTGCCGCCTGCCAACGATCCCGAGAGCCTCCGCCGCGTCGTCGAGACCCGCCAGCCCTTCCTCGGCGACCTCAGCCAGGGCCGGGTCGACAGCACGTGGGCGTTTCCGGTCCGCGTTCCCGTCCTCCGCGAAGGCGACGTGAAGTACGTGCTCACCGCGACGCTGACCGCGGAGGCTCTGGCCGGGGTGATCCGTCATGAGCGGCCGCGGCACGACGAGTGGACGCGTGCCCTCGTCGACCGTCGCGGCATCATCGGCGCGCGGACACGCGCCCCCGAGGCGTACGTCGGCAAGCCGGCCACTGCGGAATTCCTCCGCCAGAGCGCGCTCGCCGCGCACGGAGTCTTTCGCGACACGACGATCGATGGCGCCGAGGTCTACGTCGCCTTCGTGCGGGCGCCCCGGTCGGACTGGACGGCCGGGATCGCCGTGCCGGCGGCCGTCGTCGACGGGCCGCCGCGACGGCAGCTCGTCGCCATCGGCGGGCTTGGCGTGGTCCTGCTGGCCGTGAGCGGAGCAGGCGCGTTCCTGTTCGCGCGGCGCGTCGCGCGGCGCATCGGTGATGCGGCCACCGCCGCCGAGGCCATCGTGCACGGCGATTACCCGCCGGCGGGGGAATCGGGCGTGGAAGAGGTGGCGCGGCTCGAGGAGGCGCTGCGGCAATCGGCCGACCTCTTGCGGCGGCGCGAGACCGAGCGCGATCGGCTGCTCGAGCGCGCGGAGACGGCGAACCGCGCCAAGGACGACTTCCTGGCCACGCTCTCGCACGAGCTGCGCACGCCGCTCACCGCCATCCTCGGGTGGGCGGGCATGCTGCGCTCCGGGCGGCTGGGGCCTCGCGAGCGCGAGCAGGCGATGGACGTGATCCAGCGCAATGCCAGGCTCCAGCGGCAGCTCATCGACGAGCTCCTCGACGTCTCGCGCATCGTCGCCGGCAAGCTCGAGCTCGAGATGGCTCCGACCGACCTCCGCGCCGTCGTCAGCGCCGCCACCGACACGATGCGGCCGGCGGGAGAGGCCAAGGGCATCGCCCTCGCCTGTACGGACTGCGACCGGGCCGCGGTCGTGAACGGCGACTCCGCGCGGTTGCACCAGGTGGTCGTGAATCTGCTGTCCAACGCGATGAAGTTCACGCCGGCCGGCGGGCGCGTGGACGTGGGGATCGACGTCGCCGACGGCCGGGCCGTGATCAGCGTGACCGACACGGGCCGTGGCATCGATCCGGCGTTGCTGCCGCACATCTTCGATCGCTTCCGCCAAGGGGCCGTCGCCATGACCTCTCGCGGCGGCCTCGGGCTCGGGCTCGCCATCGTGCATCATCTCGTCCTCCTGCACGGCGGCGCGGTGAGGGCCGAGAGCGAGGGCGAGGGCCGCGGCGCGAGGTTCGTCGTCACCCTGCCGCTGTCGCGGGCGGCGCGGCCGGCGGCGCCGGCGCCGCCGAACGAGGTCGACGAGCGGATGCTGGCCGGCGCGCGCATCCTCGTCGTCGACGACGAGCCCGACACCCTGCAGATGCTGGTGGCGGCACTCACCATGCAGAAGGCCGACGTCGCGCGCGCTCTCTCGGCCGAGGAGGCGCTGACCGTGCTCGAGGCATTCCCGGCGGACATCCTGATCAGCGACATCCGGATGCCCGACAAGGACGGCTACGCCCTGATCCATGCCGTACGCCGCCGGGAGCGCGGCGGCGCGCGGCGGATGGCCGCGGTGGCCCTCACCGCCGACGCCGGTCCCGACGACCGCGAGCGCGCGCGCCGGGCGGGCTTCGACCTGCACGTCGGGAAGCCCGTCGACCCTCAGCAGCTGGTGACCGCGCTGATCGCCCTGCGCCCGCGGGCCGACGTGGCGGCGCGCTGAGAGGCCAGCGGGCAAGCTCCTCGACGAAAGCGGGCAACGTCGTCCATAATCCTCCGGGCCCGTGAGGCGACGGGGCGGAAAGGACAACGGAACCCGGAGCGACATGAAGCCAAAAACGCTGGCGGTAGCGCTCCTGGTGTGGTGGCTTGGCGCCGCCGCGCTCGCCGCGGCGCAGCTCGCGGACGCCGATCGCTTCTTCGCCCTCGAGTGGGGCGGCGGCGAGCGGCGGGGGCGGCCCAACGTCAACGGCTACATCGTCAACAACTATCGCGTCGGCGCCAGCAACGTCCGCCTGCGTGTCGACTCGCTCGACGCCGCCGGCAGCCCGATCGCCACCACCAACGCCTACGTCCCGGACGTCCCGGCCGGCGGCCGCGTCTACTTCGAGGCGCCGGTCAAGCAGCGCGCATCACGCTATCGCGTCACCATCACCAGCTGGGACTGGCGGGAGGCGGGCGGCCAGTAGCATGCGGCGGCTACGGGTGTACCGCTTCAGCCCGGGCGAGACCGCGCGCGTTCAGTCCTACGAGGTCGAGGCCTCCGCCGACACGACCGTGCTCGACGCCCTCGTCGCCGTCCAGCGCGGCGAGGACCCGACGCTTGCCTTCCGCTACGCCTGTCGCGTCGGCATGTGCGGATCGTGCGCGGTGGTGGTCAACGGCCGCGAGCGCTGGGCGTGCCGCACGCGCCTGGCTGCCCTCGGCCCGGGGCCGGTGAGCGTGCGGCCGCTCTATCACTTTCCGGTGCTGCGCGATCTGGTCGTCGACATGGCGCCGTTCGCCGCGCGCCACCGTGCCGTCGGCGCCGCCTTCGTGCCGGCCGCCCCGGCGACGCCGTACGCGGAGATCCCGTCCCCGTCGGCCGAGCGCGACGTCATCGACGGCGCCATCGAGTGCATCGGCTGCGGCATGTGCCTGTCGGCCTGCTCGATGGTGGCCGCCAACGACCGCTTTCCCGGCCCCGCCGCGCTCAATCGCGCCTTCACCGTTCAGCGCGATCGGCGCGACGCCGCACACGACGCGCGCTGGACGGTCTTGCTGTCCGACGATGCGCTGGCCCGCTGTCACGGCCAGGCCACTTGCACCGACGTCTGCCCCATGGGCTTGTCTCCGACCGATTCGATCCTCCGCCTGCGCCGGATGGCGCTGGCGCGGCTGGTGGGCCGGCCATGAGGGATCAGGTCGGCAGCAGCGGCGGCGGGACCGACGGCGCCACCCGGGCGAACTCCTTGCCCGGATACGAACGCCGCGTGTAGGCGAACAGCGAGTCGACGAAGGCCTGCGCGTAGACGGGGAGATGGCGGCGCGCGTCCCAGACGGCGGCGGTGGCGCCGCCGACCGCACGGCCGTTGCGAACGAGCGGCGCCACGTGCAGGCCGCCGCGGCCGAAGACGGTCGTGGACGGCACGACGGCGATGCCGTGACCGCCGCGTGCGAGACTCACCAGGGAATGCGGGTCGCCGGCCTCGAGCAGCACGTGCGGCCGGATGCGCGCCGCCTCGCAGGCGGCGTCGAAGCGAAGGCGGGACGCGAAGTCGCGGCGCAGCAGCAGGACGGAGGCCTGGTCGAGCTCGGCCACGTCCAGCGTCTTGCGTCGGGCGTACGGCGACCTCGCTGGCATGACGGCCAGCACCCAGACCGGAAAGAGCGGCCGCGAGCGCAGCTCGTCGCCCGTCGGCACGGCGCCCAGCGCCAGGTGCAGCTCGCCGCGCTGGACGCGCGTCTTGAGCCGCATCCCCCCGTCCTCGATCAGCCGCACGTCGATGCCGGGCCACTGCCGGCGGTAGCCGGTCAGGAAGGCGCTGATGAGGCTCTCGAGCGTCTGCGCGGTGGCGCCGAGCCGCAGGGTGCCGGTGGCGCCGCCGGCGAGCGCGCCCGCGTGCTCGCGCAGCGAGTCGGCGGCGCGAAGGATCTCGCGCGTCCGCGACAAGAGATTTTCGCCGGAGGCGGTGAGCTGCAGCCGGCGGCCCACGCGGTCGAAGAGCGGTAGCCCGAGCTCGCTCTCGAGATCCCGGACCTGCCGGGAGAGGGCGGGCTGCGTGACGCGGAGCTGGATGGCCGCCCGCGAGACGCTGCCGGCGTCGGCCACGGCGACGAAGTAGCGCAGATGCCTCAGCTCCACGGCCGGCGCCTCATGCGTTTTGATTATAACGGCTGAGTAGAACTATGCATTGGAGTCGAGGGGCGATCGCGCGTACACCTGAGGCATGGCCAGATCGACGGCGTGGGACCCGACGCAGTACCTCCGCTGGAGCGATCACCGCGTGCGCCCGGCCGTCGATCTGATCCAGCGGGTGCCCCTCGAGCGGCCCGCCCACATCGTCGATCTGGGATGCGGCACCGGCAACGTGACCGCGCTCCTGCGGCGCGCGTGGCCCCAGGCGCGGGTAACGGGCGTGGACGCCTCGGCGTCGATGCTCGAGCGCGCGCGCGCCTCGGATGCCGCCGTCGACTGGCAGCGGGCCGAGATCGCGGGCTGGACGCCGTCGGCGCCCGTCGATCTGCTCTTCTCGAACGCGGCGCTGCACTGGCTGGACGACCACCACATCCTCTTCCCGCGCCTGCTCGACCTCGTGGCGCCGGGCGGCGTTCTCGCCGTCCAGATGCCGCGGAACTTCGGCGAGCCATCGCACACCACGATCAGCGACCTCGCGCGGGAGGGCCGCTGGCGCGACCGGCTGGCGTCGCTCGTCCGTCCCGAGCCGTGCAAGGCCCCCGCGTACTACTTCGACGTGCTGGCGCCGCGCGCCAAATCGCTCGACATCTGGGAGACCGTCTACGAGCAGGCGCTGACCGGCGACAACCCGGTCGCCGACTTCGTCAAGGGCTCGTGGCTCAAACCGTTCCTCGATGCCCTCGACGACACCGAGCGCGCGGCGTTCGAGACCGCCTATCGGGCGCGCGTCGCCCGCGCGTATCCGCCGCGAGCGGACGGCACCACGCTGTTTCCGTTCCGCCGGCTGTTCATCGTGGCGCGATGCTGAGCCCCGCGTTCTTGACCGCTTCGGCACGCTGCGTTAAGGTTATTCGTCGTTTTGCAAGCCTCGTCTCACCATAGGGAGGCCCCGATGTCTGCGCAGATCCGGTCGCTCTACGCCTCCATGCCCGACCGCCTTTCGCGTGCCCGCAGCGCCTTCGGCCGGCCGCTGACCCTGTCCGAGAAGATCCTCGTCGCGCACTGCGACGACTTCGCGACGCAGCGCTGGGAACGCGGCAAGGCGATCTTGAGGTTGCGCGTCGATCGCGTCGGCTTGCAGGACGCCACCGCGCAGATGGCCATCCTCCAGTTCATGATGTCGGGCCGCAAGCGGGTGGCGGTGCCGACCACGGTGCACTGCGACCATCTGATCCGCGCCGAGTCGGGCTCGGCCGAGGACCTGGCGCGCGCCATCCAGGAGAACCGCGAGGTCTACGACTTCCTGCGCTCGGCGGCGCGGAAGTACGGCATGGGGTTCTGGCGGCCGGGGGCCGGCATCATCCACCAGGTCGTCCTCGAGAATTACGCCTTCCCCGGCGGCCTCATGATCGGCGCCGACTCGCACACGCCGAACGGGGGCGGGCTCGG
>JBIOXS010000171.1:0-19640 GCA_044869815.1 Candidatus Rokuibacteriota bacterium
GGCAAGCTCCCGGTGCGCGTCGAGCTTCCCGCGCAGCACGAGAGCCGGCTCTTCAGGCTCGGCGAGCGCGTCCGGGTCGAGCTCAGCAGCGACACGGTCGCCCTCGTCCCCGACGCAGCTTCGTAGCGCCGCGAAAGTGCGGGCTCGAGGCGCAGCCCGGCTTGGTTTGGGGGCCATTTCGGGGCCCCCATGTGATCAAACGGAGTAGGTCTTGTCCTGCTCGAGGAGCGAGATTCGCGCGGGATCGATGCGCGACAGCTCCGCGGCGATCTCGTCGTGGAATTGCGGCTTGATGTGGTAGATCCAGACGGGGACGTTCGCCGGCAGCTTCTCGAGCTCGCGGGCGACGCGCTCGGGCGTCATGTGCATGGCGACATCGGCGAGCGGTGCCAGGCGGTTCGGATACGCGCACTCCAGGATGATGGCCCGCAGGCCCCGGAGGCCGCGCGCGGCTTTCCAGATGGAGGTGGTGGGGCCGGTGTCGCCGGAGAAGATGAAGCCCGTGCTGCCGTCGTGCAGGATGAAGCCGCTCGTCGGCACGCTGTGGTTGACCGCGACCGGCGTGACCCAGAGGTCGCCGACGCGCTGCTCGGCCCCTTCGACGAGCGTCCGATACTTCATGACCGGCGCCTCGGGCGGAATCTGCGCGAAGTCGGGCCAGCCGACGTTGTTGAAGACGCCCGTGCGCAGGGCGTCGACGACGGCCTCGACGCTGGCGATCGTCAGCGGCTCGCGCTGCTCGCCGGCGAAGGCGAGCGTCTCCGTGAGAAAGGCGAGCCCGGCGACGTGATCGAGGTGGGCGTGCGAGATCAGCGCGTGCTGGATCAGGCGCTGCTCGGCGGGAGTGAGGGCGCCGCCCACGGTGCCGGCATCGACGAGGATGCGCTCGTTGACGAGAAACGCGGTGGGGCGCTGACCGAGTCCTTCGGCTCCATAGGCGCCGAGCACTCGTATCTTCATTCTCGCCGCATACTAGCATAGATTGTTGGTGATGGCCGTACCCTGGCCGTGGCTGCGGGACGTCGCGCGCAAGCATCTGGCGGGCATCCTGGCCGGTCTCGCCATCGTGGTGCTCGTCGTCTTCGGATCATTCGACGGTCTCGAGTACTGGTCGCTCTCCCAGCTCTTCGAGCGCCGTGGCCCGCGCCCGCCGGTGTCGCCGATCGTCATCGTGACCATCGACGAGTCGACGTTCGCCGAGCTCGACATGCAGTGGCCCTTCCCCCGTGCGCTGCACGCCGAGCTCCTGACGAAGCTCGCCGCCGGCCATCCGCATGCGATCGGGGTGGACCTCATCTTCGACACGCCGTCCGCGCGCGGACCCGCGGACGACGCCGCGCTCGGCGAGGCGGTGGCGCGGGCGGGCAACGTGATCCTCGGCGCCGCCGTGACCGAGGACATCCAGCCGTTCTATCGTCGCGAGACGCTCAACCAGCCGCTGGCCACCATCCGTCGCGGCGCGGCCGGCGTCGCGCCCGTGAACATGTACCCGGACGCCGACGGCGTGATCCGTCGCGTGCCGCTCAGCTTCGAGCTCGGCGTCGAGCGCATCGCGGCGCTCGACGCGCAGCTGCACGCGCTCGTGGCCAAGGCCGGCGTGCCGGTATCGCCGCTGCCGACCGGACCCAGCGCCCTCATCAACTTTCGCGGCGGCCCGCGCACCTATCCGTGGGTGTCGTTCTACCGTGTCATGAACGGCGAGGTCCCGGTCGAGTACTTCAAGGACAAGATCGTGCTCATCGGGCCGACCACCGAGATCCTGCACGATCAGTTCACCACGGCGTTCGCGCGCGCCGGTGACATGCCCGGTGTCGAGGTTCACGCGAACGCGCTGGAGACGCTGCTGCGCGGCGATCCGATCCGCGAGGTGCCCCGGACCCTGTCCACGGCGCTGGCGGTGGTGGCCGCGCTCCTGGGTGCGATGCTCGTCGTGCGACTGCACGCGCTCCGCGCCCTGCTGGCGGCGGTGGGCCTCTGGCTGGCGCTCGTGCTGGCCGCCTACGCGAGCTTTGCGCTCATGGACGTCTGGTTGCGCGTCATGGCGCCCTCGCTGGCGCTCGTGTTCGGCTACGGCGCCACCGTCGTCGAGAGCTTCGTGCGCGAGCAGCGCGAGCGGCGGCGCCTGTCGCAGTTCTTCTCGCCCGACGTCGTGCGCGAGGTGGTGCGCCACAAGGACCAGGGCAGCCTGACCACCAGCCGACGCGTGGTGACCGTCCTTTTCAGCGACATCCGCGGCTTCACGTCGATCTCCGAGAAGCTCGAGCCCGAACAGGTGGCCGAGATGCTGCGTGAATACCTCTCGGAGATGACGGAGATCGTCTTCAAGCATGGCGGTACCGTGGACAAGTACATCGGCGACTGCATCATGGCGCTCTACAACGTGCCGTTCGAGGATCCCGAGCACGCCATCAAGGCCGTGCGGACCGGCCTCGAGTTCCAGGAGCGGACGATCGCCGTGTCGCGGCGCTGGGAAGCGAGGCTGGGCGTCGCCATCCGCAACGGCGTCGGCATCAACACCGGCGAGGCCGTGGTCGGCACCCTCGGCTCGCGGCAGCGTCTGGAGTACACGGCCATCGGCGATGCGATCAATCTCGGGTCACGCCTGGAGTCGATCACCAAGGACTACAAGACCAGCATCATCATCAGCGAGTTCACCTACGCGCACGTGAAGGATCACTTCATCACCAAGGAGCTGGGCGACGTCACCGTCAAGGGCAAGAGCCGCCCGGTGAAGATCTACGCCGTGCTGCCGGACGGCGCCGCGGCGCCGACGATGGCCGGCGCCGCGAGCCATGGCGGCCGTCCGTGAGTTGCCCGGATGCAACCGGCATGGTAGAACTCGGCTGAAGATGAGCGCGCACGACTTCGACTTTCCGACGATGTCGCGAGCGTTGATCCTGGGCGACAAGGAGACCGTGGCCGCCAAGACCCGCGAAGGTCTCGCCATCGCGCTGGACCCCAAGGAACTGATCTTCAAGGGCCTCATTCCGGGCATGGACGTCGTCGGTGAGAAGTTCCGGCGCAACGAATACTACGTCCCGCAGGTGTTGCTCTCGGCGCGGGCCATGTACGCCGGCCTCGATCTGCTGAAGCCGCTCATCACGGCCGCCGCCAAGGGCGACGACTATCACGGCGTGGTGGTGATCGGGACGGCGCAGGGCGATCTCCACGACATCGGCAAGAACCTCGTGGCCATGATGCTCGAGGGCGCCGGGTTCAAGGTGGTGAACCTCGGTCGCGACGTGGCGCCCGAGAAGTTCGTGGCCGCCGTCGAGGAGCATCGCGCCAACATCGTCGGTATCTCGGCGCTGATGACGACCACCATGCCGGCCATGAAGCGCACGATCGACGCGCTGCTGAAGGCGGGATTGCGCGAGCAGGTCAAGGTGATGGTCGGCGGCGCCCCGGTGAGCCAGGCCTTCGCCGACGAGATCGGCGCCGACGGCTACGCCAAGGACTCGACCCTCGCCGTCATGAAGGCGAAGTCGCTGCTCGGGGTGGCGGTGAGCGGATGAAGGCGCGGGGCTGGGAGGTCATCGAGCGCGTCAAGGCGGGGGAGACGCTCGTCTTCGACGGCGGGTACGGCACGATGCTGTTCGCCGCGGGACTGCTGAACGGCGCCTGCCCGGAGCTCTGGAACGACACCCACCCCGAGGTCGTGCGCGGCATCCATCAGGGCTACTACGACGCGGGCAGCCACCTGGTGGAGACCAACACCTTCGGCGGCACCCGGCTGAAGCTCAACGAGTACAAGATCGGCGACCGGACCCGCGACCTCAACGTCAGGGGCGCGCGCCTCGCCCGCGCCGCCGCCTCCGCCGACCGTTACGTGGCGGGGTCGATCGGGCCGACGAGCCGGCTGCCCGTCGACTACGCGCTCGACGAAGGCGTCACCGACGAGGAGTACGAGGCGACGTTCAAGGAACAGGCGGAGGCGCTCGCCGAAGGCGGCGTCGACATCTTCGCCGTGGAGACGATGATGTTCCCGCAGGAGGCGACGGCGGCCATCCGCGCCTGCAAGGCCGTCGGCGATTTCCCGGTGATGGCGACGATGTTCTTCCAGTTCGAGGAGCTCCATGGCCGCGACCGGACGATGTGGGGTGAGAGCCCCGCCGACGTGGCCACGAATCTGCTGGCGTCCGGCGCCGACGTCGTCGGCATGAACTGCGGCCGCGGCCCCGATCGCGCCATCGTCATCATCCGCGAGATGCGGAAGGTGACGGACGCGCCGCTGGTGGCGTACCCGAACGCGGGGCTGCCGATCACCACGGGTGACACGGTCACCTACGAGCTCGGACCGGAGGCGATGGCGCGCGAGTATCCGGCGCTGCTCGACGCCGGCTGCAATATCGTCGGCGCCTGCTGCGGCTCCAACCCGGAGCACATCCGCCGCATCGCGGAGGTCGTGCGCCGCCGCCGGACGTGAGCCTGCCGGCCGGCGTCCAGGTCCTCCGCGACCTGCCGCTTGCCATCGATCCGGACGAGGTGCTGCGTTTCCAGGGCTACAAGAAGGGCATCGACGTGCCGACCGCGGACGTGCGCGCGCTCTTCGACGACGCCCTCGCCGCCGGCGTCAGGCTCATGACGCCGCGCGCGGTCGTCAGATGGCTGAGAGTGGACCGACGCGGTCCCGACGCTCTCGAGGCCGGCGGTGTCGCGCTCACGATCCCGGCCATCGGCGCGCGCTGGGGCGCCGTCGAGCATGTGGCCGTCGCCCTGTGCACGATCGGGGATGCGCTGGAGCGCCGGGTCGCCGAGCTCTGGGAGGCCCGCGAGCTGCCACTGGCGTCGATGCTCGACAGCGTCGGGTCCGGCGCGGTGGAGAGTCTCGCCGAGTACGTCAACGACCTGCTCTGCCAGCAGGGCCTGGCCGCCGGCTCGAAGGTCACCAACCGCATCAGCCCCGGCTACGGCGACTGGGACGTGGCCGAGCAGGACCGGCTCTTCCGCCTCTGCGCCGGCACGCCGGCCGGCATCAGCCTGAACGCCGCGTGTGTCATGACGCCCGGGAAATCGATCTCGCTGCTGGCCGGCGCCGGCACCGCCGCCCGCGTCGACCACTACTTCAGCCAGTGCGCGCGGTGCTGGATGCGTGACTGCGCGTATCGCCGGGCGCCGGCCCGGCGAACCGTGCACCGCTGATGGACGTGCCCGCGCGGCTGCCGTGGCCGATGATCGTCCAGATCGTCGGCGTCATCGCGGCCGCCTGGCTGGTGGTCGTGACCTGGGAGATCTGGCTGCTCTTCTTCACCGCCCTGATCCTGGCCGCCGCCATGTTGCCGGCCGCTCGCTGGGGCGAACGCCGTCGGATCCCGCGCGGCGTGGTCGTGCTCGCCGTCTACGTCGGCGCCATTGCTCTGCTCGTCCTCATGGGCCGCCTCGTGTGGCCGGCGCTGAGCGAGCAGTGGAAGCAGTTCACCGAACAGCTGCCGAAGCTGATCGACAACGCGCGCGCCTGGCTCGGGAGATTCGACTACTGGCTCGCGCAGTGGGGCGCCTCGCTGCCACAGCCGAAAGCCGACAACGTCCAGGGGCTGGCCGGCAGCCTGCTCGGCAACGTGCTGCGGGTGACGACGGGTGCGGTGGGGGTCGTGGTCGAGGTGCTGGCGGTGCTCGTGGTCGCCGCCTACCTGGTCATCGACGCGCGCGAGATCGGGCACACGCTCGTGACATTGCTGCCGCGTGAGCATCGGCCGACGGCGACGCGCCTGGCGCCGTCGGTGCTCGAACGCATCGGCGGCTACGTGCGCGGCCAGCTCGTCTCGTCGTTCTTCGTCGGCGTGCTCATCGCCGTCGCCATGTCGCTGCTCGGCGTGAAGTACGGGCTGCTGATCGGGGCCCTCGCCGCCGTGCTCAACATCGTGCCGTTCGTCGGCGCGACGGTGGCGGCCGTCCTGGCCGTGCTGTCGGCGCTGAACGACGGCATCGTGCTGGCGGCGGTGGCGCTGGCGGTCATGATCGGCTGTCAGTCGATCGAGGCCAAGCTGTTCGCCCCCTACTTCGTCGGCCGCGCCACCGGTTTGCACGCGCTCGCCGTCCTCCTGGCGCTGCTGGCGGGCTTCAAGCTGCACGGGCTGATCGGTGGCCTGGTCGCCGTCCCGCTGCTGGCGGGGACGTGGGAAGTCGTGCGCACGCTGTGGGTGGAGCCGCGCCGTCGCGAGTGAGCGAGCAGCTCGTTCAGGTCCTCGGCGCGCTCCTGATCCTGGCCGGCTTCGTGGCCGGGCAGGTCGGCGTGCTGCGCGTGGACTCGCGCTCGTACCTGTGGCTGAACCTCGCCGGCTCTCTGATCCTGACCGTCGACGCGTGGCGCGGCCGCCAGTGGGGTTTCGTGCTGCTGGAGGGCGTATGGGCGGTCGTCTCGGCGTGGGGTCTCGCCGCACGGCGACGGTGATCGGGGCCCGCGGGCGCGGTGGTACGATGGCGTGTCATGGCCGCCGACAACGTCGTCCTCGTCGGATTCATGGGCGCCGGCAAGTCCGTCTGCGGTCGGATGCTCGCGCGCCGGCTCGGCCGCTGCTTCGTCGAGACCGACGACATGATCGTGTCGCGTGACGGCCGCTCGATCCCCCAGATCTTCCGCGAGGAGGGCGAGGAGGCCTTTCGCCGCCGCGAGGCGGAGACGGTGGAAGCGTTGCGGCTCAAGTCGGGCGACGTGATCGCGACCGGGGGCGGCCTGCCGTGTCACGACGGCCGGATGGAGGCGCTGCGCGCGCTCGGCACCGTCGTCTGGCTGCGCGGCGATCTCGCGGTGCTCCTCGAGCGGGCGGCGCGCATCGGCGGCCGTCCCATGCTGGAGCGCTCGCCGGCTGACATCGAGCGCCTGTATCGCAGTCGCGAGCCCTACTACGCGCGCGCCCACGTCACCATCGACACCGCCGGCCTCGGCGTGGACCAGGTCGTGGCACGCGTGCTGGCCGCGCTGAGGCACACGCATGCCGCACGCGTTTAGCGAGCGCCTCGGCGAAGGCCCGCTGCTCTGCGACGGCGCCATGGGCACCGTGCTCTATGCCCGCGGCGTCCCCCTCGACGGGTGCTTCGACGTGCTGAATCTCAACAATCCGCGCCTCGTGCAGGGCGTGCACGCCGACTACATCGCCGCCGGGGCCGACTGCATCGAGACGAACACGTTCGGCGCCAACCGGTTCAAGCTCGCCATCCACGGGCTGGAAGCTCAGACGCGTGAGGTGAACCGGCGAGGCGTCCGTCTCGCGCGCGACGTGCGGGAGTCGGCGGGGCGCGACGTGTGGGTGCTGGGCTCGGTGGGACCGCTCGGCAAGTACCTGGAGCCCCTCGGCACCATCACCGCGGAGGAGGCCCGCGACGCCTTCCGCGAGCAGGCCGAAGCGCTGCTCGAGGGCGGCGTCGACGCGTTCGTGGTGGAAACGTTCTCCGACCTGGCCGAGATCCGGCTGGCCATCGAGGCGATCCGCTCCGTGACCGATCTGCCGATCGTGGCGCAGATGGCGTTCACGGACGAGGCCGTCACGTTCATGGGACGCGCGCCGGCCGAAGTCGCGCGCGATCTGCGCGCGCTCGGCGTGCAGGCGATCGGCGCCAACTGCTCGGTGGGCTCCTCGACGCTCTACGACGTGCTCGAGCGGATGACGCCCGAAGCCGGTGGTCTGCCGCTGGCCATCCAGCCCAACGCCGGCCTGCCGAGCCGGATCGGCGAGCGCCTCATCTATCTGTCGTCGCCCGCCTACATGGCCGAGTACGCGGGCCGGATGGTCGAGGCGGGGGCGCGGCTCGTCGGCGGCTGCTGCGGGACCACGCCGCAGCACACGGCGGCGATGCGCGAGACGCTCGATCGGCTGACGCCCGGCGCGCGGCGGCGCGAGACGCGCGTGACCGTCGCCCGTCCCGCCCGCCCATCGCCGGCGGAGAGACCGGGCGCCGCCCTCACGCCGGCGCCGACGCTGCTGCAGCGGCGGCTGGACGCGGGCGATTTCGTCGTCACCGTCGAGCTCGATCCGCCGCGCGGCCACACCGTCGACAAGCTCGTGCAGGGAGCGAAGCTCCTCAAGGAAAAGGGCGTGGAGATCGTCGACATCAACGACGGCTCGCTCGGGCGCGTCAGGATGTCCGTGCTGGCGACGGCGTTGCTCGTCCGCGACGGGACCGGGCTCGATGTGAACATGCACTTCACGTGTCGCGACCGGAACCTCATGGGAATCCAGGGCGACCTCCTGGGTGCCCACGCCCTCGACATCCGGAACATCCTGGCCATGACCGGCGATCCGCCGCGGGCGGGGGACTACGCCAACGCGACCGCGGTGTTCGACGTGGACGGCGTCGGTCTCATCGAAATACTACGAAGAATGAACGACGGCGTCGACGCCACCGGCACCTCGATCGGCGAGCCCACGTGCTTCTGCGTCGGCGCCGCCCTCAATCCGGCCGCCGACGACGTCGAGCGCGAGATCGACCGCATGCACCGGAAGATCGAGGCGGGCGCGCGGTGGCTGCAGACGCAGCCCGTGTACGAGCTGGAGCAGCTCGAGCGGTTTCTCGCTCGGGCTGGTGGCTCGCCGGTGCCGGTGCTGGTGGGTATCCTGCCGCTCCACAGCTCGCGCCACGCGGAATTCCTGCACAACGAGGTGCCCGGGATTACCATCCCCGACGCGGTGCGCGCTCGGATGCGGCAGGCCGGCGAGTCGGCGCTGCGCGCGGGGATCGAGATGGCCCAGCGGCTCGTGAGCGAGGTCCGCCGTCGCTATGCGGGCGCCTATCTGATGCCGTCGTTCGGTCGATTCGAGGTGGTGGCGGAGGTGCTCGATGTCCTCCACTGAGAGGGCGGCGCTGGCCGCGCTCGGCGTGCGCGAGGCGGCGGCCCGGGTGCACGGCGGCGAGATCACGGCCGCCGCGGTGGTCGATGCCTGCCTCGACAGGATCCGCGCGCTGGAGCCGCCGCTGCTGGCGTGGGCCCATCTCGACGCCGACGGGGCGCGGGCGGCCGCGCGCGCCCTCGACGCGGGCGTCGCGCGCGGAACACTGCGCGGCGTGCCGATCGGCGTCAAGGACATCTTCCACGTGCAGGGCATGCCGACCACGGCCGGATCGCGGCCCTTCGCGCACTCGCGTCCGTCGAGCGACTCGACGTCGGTGGCGCGGCTGCGCGCCGCCGGCGCCGTCATCGTCGGCAAGACGCACACCACCGAATTCGCCTTCCGCGACGCCGGGCCGACCCGCAACCCGTGGAATCCGGGCCACACGCCGGGCGGCTCCTCGTCGGGCTCCGCGGCCGCCGTGGCGGCGCGGATGGTCCCGGCCGCGCTCGGCACCCAGACCGTCGGCTCCGTCCTGCGGCCGGCCGCCTACTGCGGCATCGTCGGCTTCAAGCCCACGCACGGCCTCGTGCCCGCCGACGGCCTGATCCCGCTCGCGTGGTCGCTCGACCACGTCGGTGTGTTGGCGCGCTCGGTGGCGGACGTCGCGCTGGTGCTCGGCGTCCTCACCGGGCGCGGGCTCGACCCCGTGCCCGTCGGCGCGCCGCGGCTCGCCCTCATCCCCGAGCTCCTCGAGCGCGCGACCCCGGAACTGGCCACGCACGTGCGCGCCGTCGCCGAGCGCCTGGCCGCGGCCGGGGCGAAGGTGACCGAGCTCAGGCTGCCTCCGGAGTTCGCGACGGTGCACGCCGCCGGTCAGCGTGTGCTGGAGGTGGAGGCCGCGGCCTATCACCGCGAGACGTTCGCGCGGCACGAGAAGGACTACGGCAAGCACATCGCGGAGATGATCCGTGTCGGCCTCGGCCACAGCGCCGTCGACTACGTCGGCGCCAACCGCGCCCGGCTCGCGTTCCGGGACGCGGTCATGCCGCTGCTGGCGGCGCACGACGCGTTGCTCTCGCCGACGGCGCCCTCGACGGCCCCCGAAGGCCTCGCGTTCACGGGCGACGCCTCGCTCTGCGCGCCGTGGTCGTCGGCGGGCGTGCCGTCGATCAGCCTGCCGAGCGGCGTCAGCGACGCTTCGCGCCTGCCGCTCGCGGTGCAGCTCGTCCAGGCCGCCGGCGCCGACGCCCGCCTGCTCGGCGTCGCCGCCTGGTGTGAGCGGGTGCTGGGCGCGATGCCCGCGCCGCCACACGCCTGATGCTCGACCTCAAGATCGAGGGCGCCACCGTCATTGACGGCACCGGCGCCGCCGGCAGTCGCACCGACGTCGGGGTGCGCGACGAGACGATCGTGGCCATCGGAGATCTGAACCACGAGCACGCGGGCACGACGCTGAACGCCTCCGGCAAGATGCTGGCGCCCGGCTTCATCGACATGCACTCGCACTCGGACTGGCGTCTCTGGGCCAACCGGCGCGCCGAGTCCAAGATCCGGCAAGGCGTCACCACCGAGGTCGTCGGCAACTGCGGATTCTCACCGGCGCCGGTGACGCCGGAGTTCCGGGAGGATCTGCGCGGGTTCGCGCTCTACGTCCCGCCGGGCATGGACTTCGCGTGGCCGGGCTTCGCCGAGTATCTGAGCGCCTTCGACGCCGACGGCACCGCGCTCAACGTCGTCCATCTCGTCGGCCACGGGACGCTGCGCATCGCCGCCATGGGCTTTGCCCGCCGCCCACCGACGGCCGCCGAGCTGACGACGATGCAGCGCCTGATGAGCGGCGCCGTCGACGCCGGCGCCTGGGGCCTCTCGACCGGCCTGATCTACGCGCCGGGCTCCTACGCGGCGACGGAGGAGATCGTCGCCGTCGCGCGCGTGGCCGGCAGTCAGGGCGGCTTCTACGCCAGCCACATCCGCGGCGAAGGCGCGACGCTCCTCGACGCCGTCGCCGAGGCGATTCGCATCGGACGCGACGCGCGCTTGCCGGTCCAGGTGAGCCACGTCAAGGCGGCCGGTCGACCCAACTGGGGCAAGGTCGAGCGCGCGCTGGCGCTCATCGACGCCGCCCGGGGCGAAGGCCTCGACGTGACGGCCGACGTCTATCCGTATACGGCCTCCAGCACGACGCTGCGCACGCTGCTCCCCGACTGGGCGCTCGAGGGCGGCGTGGAGGCGATGATCAAGCGGCTCGCCGACGGCGACGTGCGCGCGCGCATCCGGAAGGACATCGAGGCGCCGGCGACGGGGCAGGGCCTCCTCGACCGCGTCGGGTGGGAGAACGTGATGATCTCGTACTGCGCGCGGCGCAAGGACGCCGAGGGCAAGCGCCTCTCCGAGCTCGGCGCCGCGCGCGGCATGGATCCGCTCGACGCCGCGCTCGAGCTCATCGTCGACGAGGGCGGCAAGGCTTACATGATCCTGTTCCAGCTGGACGAGGCGGATCTGCGCCGTGCGCTCGTCCACCCACACGTGATGATCGGCTCCGACGGCTCGGCGCTCGCCCCCTACGGTCCCCTCGGCGAAGGCAAGCCGCATCCGCGCAGCTACGGCACGTTCCCGCGGGTGCTGGGCGAGTACACGCGGGAGCAGCGCCTGCTCTCGCTGCCCCAGGCGATCCACAAGATGACGGGCCTGCCGGCGCGCAAACTCAACCTTCGCAACCGCGGCGTCATTCGTGAAGGGGCCAAGGCGGACCTCGTGATCTTCGACGCGCGCCGCATCGCCGACGCCGCCACCTACCAGGACCCGCACCGGTACCCCGGCGGCATCCATCACGTGCTCGTGAACGGCCGGTTCGTGATCAAGGAGGGCGAGCATACGGGGAGCCTCCCCGGGCGCGTCCTCACGCCGCCGTAGGCTGACGACCATGGCGCGCGTCGTTCCCGACCTCCTCGCGCCGCTCGCCACCGCGGAGTCGCTCGAGGCGGGGCTCGTGCAGACGCTGACGCGTCTCGTCGCGCTGGCTGGGGCCAGCGCCGGCGCGCTCGTCGTTCGTCCTCACCGCTCGCCACCGCTCGTGGTGACGGTGGGCCCCGCCGCGCAGACGGCGCCCTTGCGGGCGGCGCTGCTGGGCGGCGCGTCGAGACGGCGGGGCGTCCTGCGCGTGGCTCTCGGCCCTTCCGGCCGCGTGGTGGGCGAGCTGGCCCTCGTCGGCCCGCGGCTTCGCAGGAGCGCGCTCCCGCCCGGCGTCACGCGCGACCTGGCGGCGGCGCTGGAGCCGGCCTGGGAATTCCATCGCCGCGCGCTGCGGCTTCGGGTTCTCGACGACCTCACGCAGCTGTTCGTCTCGGGCGACGCGCTGGACGACGTCCTCCGCGTCTTCGCCGACGGGCTGGCCAAGCTCGTCGCCTTCGATTCGCTCGCCGTGTCGCTGGTCGACCTCGAGCGGCACGAGTTCGAGCTGATCGACATGGCTGCGCGCGGCACCCCGGGCGCCCTTCCGCGCGACGAGCGGCTGCCGATCGACAAGACGCTGCTCGGCGAGGTCCTCGCCGGCGGCGCGCCGTTGCGCGTGGACGATCTCACCGACCCGACGGTGCCGCCGGCGAGCCGGAGCGCCCTCGCCGCGGGCGGCTGGCGTTCCGCCGTCCTCGTGCCGCTGGTGAGCCGCGAGGGTGTCTTCGGCGCCGTCAGCCTGCTCGCGGCCCGCCCGGCGGCGTTCGACGACCGCGACGTGGAGACCGCCGCCGAGCTGGCGCGCCCGCTCGCCTCCGCCATCGAGCAGCGCCGCCTCGTCGAGGAGAGCCGGCGCCGGGCCGAAGAGCTCTCCGCCCTCTACACGACGAGCCAGCTCATCACGTCGCGCCTGGACGTCGCCTCGGTGCTGGACCGGATCGCACGCTCGGTGACGGCGCTGATCGGGAGCACCGGCTGCGGCATCGGCCTGCTCGAGTCCGGCGGCGCGCGCCTGGTGAATGCCGCCGCGCACGGGTACAAGAGCGAGGAATGGCGCGCGCTGGCGCTGCCGGTCGGCGAGGGCATCATGGGCCGGTGCGCCGAGACGGAGGCGCCGCTGCGCGTGGACGACGTGCGCGTCGATCCGCGCTCGGCACGCCGCGACGTGGACGAGCGCGAAGGCATCCGTTCGATGCTGTGCGTGCCGCTGCGGGTGGGCGGCAAGCTCCTCGGAGTGATCTCGGCCTTCTCGACCCGGTCGGCGGCGTTCACCGCGCACCATCAGCAGGTGCTGGAAGCCTTCGCCGAGCAGGCGGGCATCGCCGTGCAGAACGCGCAGCTCTTCGAGGAGAGCGTCCTGCGCACGCGAGAGACCCGCGCCCTCCTGGCGGCCGGGCGCGCCGTCACCGCTAGCCTCGATCGCGACCGCACGATGACCGTCATCATGGAGCAGGCGCGCGCGGTGCTCGGCGTGCACTCGTGCGGCATCATGCTGCTCGATCCGCAGACGCGCGTCATTTCCCTGGTGGCCAGTCTCGATGTGCCCGAGGCGATGATCTCGTCCGTCCGCGTGCGGGAGGGGGAGGGGATCACCGGGCAGGCGGTGGCGCAGCTCCGGCCGATGCAGAGCGCCGACCTCTGGTCCGATCCGCGCGCCGCCTACCCGCAGCTGTCCCGGACGAGCGGCTTCCGCTCCATGCTCGCGGTGCCGCTGCGCGTCGGCGCCAAGGCGATCGGTGCGGTGATCGCGCTCCGTCAGGACGTTCACGCCTTCACCCCCGCCGACGAGGAGCTGCTGCTCGCCCTCGCCGATCAGGCCGCCATCGCCATGGAGCACGCGCGCCTGTACGAGAACCTCGAGGGGATGGTGGCGGAGCGGACGCGTGAGCTCGACGGGCAGAAACGCTTCGTGGAGGTCGTGCTCGAGACGCTGCCGCTCGGTGTGTTCGTCCTCGACGGCGCCCTCCACGTGGTCCGGGCCAACCGTGAGGGCGCGCGCGTGCTCGCGTGCGAGGCGACGACCGGGCGGCCACTCGACGCCCTCGTGCCGCCCGCGCTGGCCGGCGAGCTGCGGCGGTTCGTGAGCACGGCGCGCGAGCGTCACGCCGTGGACGTGGTCGAGCACGAGCTGAGCGTGGGCGGCGAGACGAAGATGCTGCGCTTCACGGCGGCGCCGCTCGACGCCGAAGGGGAGGGAGGCGGCCACGTCGTGCTGCTCGTGGAGGACGTGACGCGGGCCAAGCACCTGGAGCGCCAGATGCTCCTCACCGAGCGGCTCACCACGGCCGGCCGGCTGGCGGCCGGGGTCGCCCACGAGCTGAACAACCCGCTGGCGACGATCGCCGGCTGCGCGGAGTCGCTCGCCGCCCGCCTCAAGGAGAACGCGCTCGCCGGGCGGCCCGAGCTCGCGGATTTTTCCGGCTACCTCGGACTCATCGAGGAGGAGGCCTTCCGCTGCAAGGAGATCACCGGCAGCCTGCTGCAGTTCGTACGCGAGCCGGGCCACCGCCGCGCGCCGACGGACCTCAACGCGCTCGTGCACAAGACAATCGAGCTCCTCTCGCACCAGTCGCGCTTCGTCGGCAGCCGCTTCGCCACCGAGCTCGATCCCGAGCTGCCGCTGCTCGTCGTCAACGAGGGCCAGTTCCGCCAGGTCTTTCTCGGCCTCGCCTCCAACGCGCTGGAGGCGATGGACGGCCGCGGTCGACTCACCATCCGAACGCGCCGCACGCGCATCGACGTGCACGTCGAGTTCGCCGACGAGGGGCCCGGTATCGACCCCGAGGTCCTGACACGGATCTTCGATCCGTTCTTCACCACCAAGCCCCCGGGCCAGGGCACGGGACTGGGTCTGGCCATCGCGCAGTCGATCGTCGCCGATCACGGCGGCCGCATCGAGGTCGACTCGCGGCTGGCCCTCGGAACAGTCTTCAGGGTAGTGTTGCCCGGATGACACCACGCGCATCTCGAACAGGCCACCTGCGGCTCAAGCCGCCCTCCGAGCGATCGTTACAATGACCCGAGCAATCCGCGTGCTGGTGGCGGACGACGAGATGAAGTTGCGCGAGCTCATGGTGCGCGAGCTCGCGCGCAAGGGGCACGAGGTGGAGGGGGTCGGCGACGGCGAGAGCGCGCTCAGCGCCCTCCGCGACCGCGAGTACGACGTGGTCATCCTCGACATGAAGATGCCGCGCAAGGAAGGCATCGAGGTCCTGCGCGACCTGCAGTCGTTTCCCGAGCATCCGCAAGTCGTCGTGATGACCGGCTTCCAGGAAGTGGCCACGGCCGTGGAGGCGATGAAGCTCGGCGCCTACGACTACCTCACCAAGCCGACGAAGATCGAAGAGCTCGACGTCGTCATCCGCAAGGCGGCCGAGAAGGGCCAGCTCATGCGCGACAACGTCGCGCTGCGCGCCCACGTCCCCGGCGCCGAGCCCTATGGCGGGATCCTCACGCGGAGTCCCAAGATGCAGGACGTCCTGCGGATCGTCGAGCGGGTGGCGCCGACGGACTCGTCCGTGCTGATCCTCGGCGAGAGCGGCACCGGCAAGGAGCTGGTGGCGCGGGCCATCCACGAGCGCTCCGCGCGGGCGGCGCGCCCGTTCGTGCCGATCCACTGCGGGGCGCTGCCGCGCGAGGTGCTCGAGTCGGAGCTGTTCGGGCACGAGAAGGGCGCCTTCACCGGCGCCGTCAGCGCGAAGCCCGGTCTGGTCGATCTCGCCGACGGCGGCACCCTGCTCCTCGACGAGATCGGCGAGATGGAGCCGGACAGCCAGGTGAAGCTGCTGCGGGCGCTCGAGACCGGCATGTTCTTCCGCGTCGGCGGCACGCGACCGCGCACGGTCGACATCCGCATCGTGGCCGCCACCAACCGCGATCTCGGCGAGGCCATGCGCGCGGGTGAATTCCGGCAGGACCTCTACTACCGGATCAACACCATCATGGTGTCGCTGCCGCCGTTGCGCGAGCGCCGCGAGGACATTGCGCTCCTGGCGCAGCACTTCGTGGAGTCCAAGGCCGCGTATGGCGCCAAGCGGCTGTCCCCGGCGACGCTGGCCGTCCTCGAAGCGTATGGCTGGCCCGGCAACGTGCGCGAGCTGCTGCACGCCATCGAGCGCGGCGTGATCCTCTCGAAGGCGGAGGAGATCGAGCCTGGCGACCTGCCGCCGGAGGTCCTCGGCACCGGCGTGCCGCCCGCCACGCCGGCCGGCAGTCTCGAGTCGATCGAGCGGACGCACATCGTGACTACCCTGCGCCAGGTGACCGGCCACCGCGGCAAGGCCGCCGCGCTGCTCGGCATCGATCCCAAGACGCTCTACCGCAAGATCATCGGCTACCAGATCAAGGCCGAGGAGTTCCGCTGACTCGGGACGTGTGACGTATTGGTCGGGCGTTCTGCCCGATGCCGCGCGCATCTCCCCCGCTTCTCGCTCACTCGGTCTCGTCGCTCCGCACACTTAGGGCCCGGCCGCCTCTGGCATCTGCTTTGCTCTTCTCGGCGCGGCTTCGGCCGATCAACTCGCAGGGAGATGAAATGAACCGAGTGCTCGTGATCGATCAAGACCGAACGGCGACCCAGGCCCTGGGCCTCGCCTGCCTCGACCGCGACCTGGGCATCGCCATCGCCGAGAACCTTTGCGAAGGCGTCCGCGTGCTGCTGAGCACCCCGGTGGACCTCATCGTCTTCGACGCCGTGCAGATGCGGCTCACGGCGCGCGAGATGGCCATCCTCTTCGATCGCGTCGCGCCGGGCATTCCCGTCGTGGTGGCCATGACGTCGCCGGCCGCCCTCGACCGGCGGGTCACCTTCGAGCTCGCGGGCTTTCGGGTCATCGGCAAGCCGGTCTCCGTCGAGGATCTGCTCCACAAGGTGACCGCCGCGCAATGACGTTGCGCTCCGCGATGGCCGTGCTCCTCGCGCTGGTGCTCGTGATCTCCGCCGTCGAACTGTCGACCTGGGTGCTCGGACGCGCGATCTCCGTG
Source organism: Candidatus Rokuibacteriota bacterium (assembly GCA_044869815.1). Classification (GTDB taxonomy): domain Bacteria; phylum Methylomirabilota; class Methylomirabilia; order Rokubacteriales; family CSP1-6; genus AR12. The sequence continues at coordinate 16,704 of JBIOXS010000171.1, forward strand.
GTCGTGCCCTCCGTGTCCGTGAGCGACGTGGACACGGCGGTGCCGCAGGCGTCCGAGGTCGACGACCCCGCGCCGACCACCGCGCCCGCCCTGACGCGGTAGTCATCGCCGTCGCGCAGGGTTGCGTCGCGAGCGACGACGTGTAAACTTTTAACGTCGAGACCGACGATCGGTCAGACCTCGCCCCCGACGTAGAACGGACTCTTCCGGTTCGCGGGGCGGGAAGACAGCGGAAGAGAGTTCGGGGGAAAGTCTATGGCGTCCAAGCTGTACGTCGGCGGTCTTGCATATTCGACCACGAGCGAGGGACTGCGCGAATTCTTCGCGCAGAGCGGCAACGTCCTGTCGGCCACGGTCATCACCGACCGGTTTTCCGGTCAGTCGCGCGGATTTGGCTTCGTCGAGATGAACTCGGCCGAGGACGCTCAGAATGCGATCGCCCAGATCAACGGGCGCGAGCTGGACGGTCGCCGGATCACCGTCGAGATCTCCAATCCGCAAGCGCCACGCTCGGGTGGCGGCGGCGGTGGGCGTCCCGGCGGTGGCGGACGTCCCGGGGGCGGTCGCCCGGGCGGCGGTGGCGGGCGCGAGAGCGGGTATGCGCACCGGCCGTCCAAGCCCGTGAAGTGGTAACCGGCTAGTCGACGCGAGCTTCGGGACCAGGGCCGGCCCTCGAGGGCCGGCCCTTTTCATTTCCCGAGGGCGGCGAACAGACGGGTGGCCGTGAGCGGCAGGCTCGTCAGCGCCACGTCGGGCGCGAGCGCATCGCAGATCGCGTTGGCGATGGCCGCGCCCAGTCCGGGATTGCCGCACTCTCCCAGACCGCGGAGGCCGAGCGGGTTCGTGCGGGCCGGCACCTCCTGATAGAACGTCTCCACCGGCGGCACGTCGAGGGCGTACGGCAGCGCGTAATCCATCAGCGTTCCCGACAGCAGCTGGCCGCCCGCGTCGTACTCGAGACTCTCGTGCAGCGTGTTGCCGATGCCGAAGGCGACGCCGCCCACGAGCTGGGCGTCGACGAGGGCGGGGTTCACCGCGCGCCCGACATCGGCGCCGACGACGACTCGGCGCAGGTGCACGTGCATCGTGTCCGGATCGACATCGACGACGACCGCCACCGCACAGCCCGCGTAGGTGACCTTCGGCACCTCGAACGACGCGCCGGCGGCCAGGCGCCGCTCGGCCGCCAGCTCCGCCAGCGTCATCCGGCCGTGGCCGGTCGTGAGGACACCGTCCGCATACTTCACGTCAGCCTCCGCCACGCCGAGCCGGGCGGCCGCCCTCGCCTTCGCCTCGGCGATGAGCTTGGCGGCGGCGAGGTGGGCGGCGTTGCCGGCGGTGAGCGTCCCGCGCGAGCCGTAGGTGCCGACGCCGCTCTCGACGGCCGCCGTATCGGCGTGGCGAACGCGGAAGCGCGCCGCCGGCAGCCCGAGCGCATCGCCGAGGATCTGCGCCAGCACGGTCTCGAGCCCCGGTCCCATCGACGAGGCGCCGGTGTCCACCACGAGCGAGCCGTCGGCGCGCGCTTCGACGTGCGCCGTCTCGAACGGCCCGAGGCCCGTCTTCTCGACGTAGACGGCCAGACCGAGGCCGCGGCGCGGCCGCGAGGGCTGGGCGTTGATCGCGGCCTGCTCGGTCCGCGCGCGGGCGTAGTCGAGCCGGCGCAGCAGCTCGTCGAAGAGGACGGGGAAGTCGCCCGAGTCGTACACGGTGGTGACGCCGAACGACTTCGTGCCGCAGTCGTACGGCATGTCTGCCGGACGGATGAGGTTGCGCCGGCGGATCTCCGCGGGGTCGAGGCCGAGCCGCGCGGCCGCCGTATCCATCACCCGTTCGCGGACGAAATTGCACTCCGGCCGGCCGGGCGCCCGGAGCGTTCCCGCCGGCGTCTTGTTGGTGACCACGGACCAGAGATCGCACGCGTAGCTCGGGACCCTGTAGGGACCGGGCAGGAGCGCGGCACCGAACTCGGCGGGCACGAGAGCCGCCGTGCGCACATACGCGCCGATGTCGGCGCGGATGACGGTGCGGATGGCCAGCAGGCGGCCGTCGCCGTCGAAGCCGGCTTCGATGTCGTAGTCGACCTCGCGCGCGTGGTTGGCGGCCATCAGGTTCTCGCGCCGGCTCTCGATCCACTTCACCGGGCGGCCGAGGCGCATGGCGGCCAGCGGCACCAGGATGTCCTCCGGGTAGAGCTCCCCGCGGACGCCGAAGCCGCCGCCCACGTCGACCTCGGTGAGGCGCAGCGCACCGACGGGAATCCCGAAGATCGCCGCGAGGATCGTGCGGTTGATGTGGATGCACTTCGTCGAGCCGATCAGATGCAGCTCGCCGCCGCGCGGGTCGGGCGGCACCGCCACGAGGCCACGCGTCTCGAGGGCGGCCGCCGTCTGCCGCGGATGGTGGAATCGCTCACGGATCACGACGGCGGCGTCGGCCAGCGCCGCGTCGGCGTCACCGACGCGCATGCGAATGGTGGCGACGTTGTTGCCATCGGTGTCACCGAAGAGCCGCGGCGCCCCGCTCTCGAGCGCGTCGCCGACGCTGGCGCACGCGGCCAGTGGCTCGTACACGACGTCCAGGAGCCCGACGGCATCGCCCGCCACGTACGGGTCGTCGGCCACGAGCAGCGCGACCGGCTCGCCGACGTACCGGACGACGTCGCGCGCGATGGCGGGCTGGAGGTAACGCTCGGCGCCGGCGGGGGCCGGCACCCGGTTCGGGATGATGGCGGTGGACGGCACCTCGGCGGCGCTGAGCACGAGGTGCACGCCGGCCTTGTCGCGGGCGCGCTTGGTATCGAGGCCGACGAGCCGCGCGTGAGCGTGCGGCGAGCGCAGCACGACCGCGTGCAGCATGCCGGGCACGCGGACATCGTCGACGAAGCGGCCGTGGCCGGTCACCAGCGGCTCGGCGCCGAGCCGCGGATGCGATGCG
>JBIOXS010000172.1:0-15836 GCA_044869815.1 Candidatus Rokuibacteriota bacterium
TGAGTTAGACTAGCGACGCGATGGATGCCGTCGACTTCCTCCTGCTGCGCTATGACGCGATCCACCGCGCGCTGGTCGACGACCTGCTGAAGCGCCTCACGGAGGAGCAGGTCCGCACGCGCCCGCAGCCGCGCGTGAATACCGTGGCGTGGCTCATCTGGCACGCCGCCCGTGTGGAGGACGTCGGCGTCAACCGCTTCATCACCGATCGCACTCAGGTGCTGGACGAAGGCTGGGGCGCGCGCCTCGGCGTCGACCGGCGCGACGTCGGGACCGGAATGAGCGACGCGGAGGTGGATGGGCTCAGCGGCCGCATCGACCTGGGCGCGCTGCGGGGTTACTGGGACGCGCTCACGCGACGCACGCTGACCGTGGTCGAGACGCTCCGCGGCCACGACCTCGGCGACCTCGTGCCGGCCGACCGCGTGAAGCGTGTCTGCGCGGACGAGGGCGCGGTGGCACCGGGCGCGGAGTGGCTCGCCGAATTCTGGGCCAACCGCCGCACACGCGGCTGGGTGCTGGTGCAAACACCGCTGCTGCATGTCTACGGTCACTACTTCGAGGCGCTCGCGACGGCCGGGTTGTGGGGTGCGCGGAGCCCATGAGGAGATCGCGATGAGACGACTGCTCGCAGTGATGTTGGTGTTCGTCGCCATGTCGGTATCGAGCGTCGATGCCGCGGAGATCAAGATCCTGAGCGCGGGCGCCATGAGGGCGATGGTCACCGAGCTCGGCACCGAGTTCACGCGCGAGACCGGTCACACGCTGGCCATGACGACCGGCACCGTGGGCCAGCTCCGCGACAAGCTCCTGGCCGGCGAGGCCGCCGACGTCGTGGTGATGAGCGACACGGCCATCGACCAGCTCATCGGCCAGGGCCATCTCGCCCGCGGCAGTCGCGTGGACATCGCGCGGACCGGCATCGGCGTGGCCGTCCGCGAGGGGGCGCCAAAGCCGGACATCGCGACCCCGGAGGCCTTCAAACAGGCGCTGCTGTCGGCGAAGTCGATCGCCTACGTCGATCCCGCCAGCGGTGCCACCAGCGGCATCTACTTCGCGAGTCTGCTCCAACGGCTCGGGATCGCCGAAGCGGTGAAGGGCAAGACGGTGCTCCGCCAAGGCGGTGGCTACGTGGCGGAGCTGGTGGCGCGCGGCGAGGCGGAGCTCGCGGTGCACCAGATCAGCGAGATCATCCCCGTGAAGGGCGCGACGCTGGTGGGGCCGCTGCCGCGCGAGCTGCAGAAGGTCACCGTGTATTCGGCGGCGCTGCCCGCTCGCGGAACGCCCACGGAGCCGGCGAAGGCCTTCGTCGAGTTCATGGCGCGACCCGCGTTCAAGACGAGGCTCGCGGCGGCGGGGCTCGACTACAAGGACTGAGCGAGGGATCCGCTAGCGTCGGCGCATGGGCGATTATCGGGTCATCGGGCTGATCGGGGCCGGCCACCTGATCAGCCACTTCCTCCAGCTCACGCTTCCGCCGCTCTTTCCGGTCCTCCGCACCGAGCTCGACGTGTCGTGGGCCGCCCTCGGCGTCGTGTCGAGCGTCTTCTACGGTGTGTCAGCGGTGGCACAGACCGTCGCCGGCTTCGTGGTGGATCGCCTCGGCGCCCGTCGCGTGCTGCTGGCCGGCATGACGCTCATGGCCGGGGCCATCGCGCTCGGCGGCACGGTCCGCTCGTACTCGATGCTGCTGGCCGTGGCCGCGCTGGCCGGGCTCGGCAACAGCGTTTTCCATCCGGCCGACTACTCGATGCTGAACCAGGCCGTGAGCGCGCGCCGCATCGCGCGGGCGTACAGCGTCCACCAGCTGTCCGGCAACGCCGGCTGGGTGCTGGCGCCGATCGTCGTCGGCACCGTCACGCACGTGGCCGGCTGGCGCGTGGCGCTGCTGACCGCCGGCGGGCTCGCCTTGCTCGGCACCGGGATCCTGGCCACGCAGACGCAGGGGCTCGGCGCCGCGGAGCCGGCGCGACCGGCCAGGCATCCGAGCATGGCCGCGGACGTGCGGTTGCTGCTCGCGATCCCGATCCTGATGGCCTTCGGGTACTTCGCGCTGCTGACCGCGTCGACGATGGGGATCCAGACGTTCGCGGTGCCGGCTCTCGGGGTCATCTACCACGCGCCGCTGACGCTGGCCACCGGCGCCCTCACCGTCTACCTCTTCGGCAACGCCACCGGCATCCTGACCGGCGGCGTGCTCGCCGACCGTGCGACGCGCCACGACCTGGTAGCGGCCACCGGCGTGACCGGGGCGGCGGTGCTGACGCTCGTGCTCGGCTCCGGACAGTTGCCGCTGTCGACGATCACGCTCGTGATGGCGGCCATGGGGTTTTCGATGGGCGTGACCGCGCCGTCGCGCGACATGCTCGTGCGGGCGGCGACGCCACGCGGATCGTCGGGAAAGGTCTTCGGCTTCGTGTACTCCGGCCTCGATCTCGGCTCGCTGGTGGCGCCACCGATCTACGGCTGGCTGCTCGACCGGGGCCGGCCGCGCACCATGTTCGCGGTGATCGCGGCGGTGATGTTCGTCATGATCCTCACCGTGATCCAGGTGCGCCGGCGCGTGGTCCCGGTGGCCGCGCCGGTCGCCGGCGGCTGAGCGCCTCCACACTTGCCGCGTCCACACCCCGGCGTTTATGCTGCGCCGGTCGTGGGAGACACCTCGGTCGCACGCACGCTGGCGCGGTTCGTCGTGCGCCTCTCGCTCGACGACGTGCCGGCGTCGGTGCTGACGACCGCCACCCTGCTGGTGCTGGACACGCTCGGCAATGCCCTGGCCGCCGTGCCCGAGGATTTCGGGCGCGCGAGCGTCCGCGCGGCCGAGCGCCTGGGCGGTCCGCCGGAGAGCACGCTGATCGGCAGCCGCACGCGCGCGGCGGCGGCGAACGCCGCTCTTTCGAACGGCACGCTCGCCCATGGCCTCGACTTCGACGACACGCGTGAGGACGCCATCGTCCACACCGGCTCGGTGGCCGTCCCCACCGCGCTCGCCGTCGGTGAGGCGGTGGGCGCCTCCGGACGGCGGATGCTCGAGGCGATCATCGCCGCCGTCGAGGTGATGTGCAGGGTCGGACTGGCGGTGCCCGGACGCTTTCACGCGCGCCACTTCCATCCGACGGCGCTGGCCGGCGGCTTCGCCGCCGCGGCGGCGGCCGCGAAGGTGCGCGGGCTCGACGAGCAGCAGCTCACCAGCGCGTTCGGCATCGGCGGCAGCCAGGCCGGCGGCATCATCGAGTACCTCACCGACGGGACGTGGACGAAGCGGCTGCATCCCGGCTGGGCGTCGCACGCGGGCATCGTGGCCGCCACGCTGGCCGAGTCCGGCATCGTCGGACCCGAGAGCGTGTTCGAGGGCGCCCACGGCTTCTACCAGGCCTTCGCCGGCGGTCACGACGAGGCGCGGCTGCGGGCGCTGCTGCTGACGCTCGGTACGACCTGGGAGCTGGCGAACCTGACGTTCAAGCCCTACCCGTGCGGCTCGATCGCGCATCCTTATATGGACTGCGCGCTGCGCCTGCGGGAGCGTCACCGCATCGAGCCGGCGGACATCGTCGCCATTCGCTGCCGGACGGCCGAGGGCCCCGTGCCGCGACTGTGGGAGCCGCTGGCGGCCAAGCACGCACCGCCCAACGGCTATGCCGCCAAGTTCAGCCTGCCCTATCTGATCGCCACCATGCTCGTCAGAGGCCGCGCCGGCCTCGCCGAGTTCCGCGATTCCGCCGTGCGCGACCCCGACGTCCTGCGCGTGGCCGGCCGCGTGAGCTACGAGCTCGATCCGAGCATCGATTACCCGCGACGGTTCGTCGGGGACGTGCGCATCCGCCTCACCGGCGGCGAAGAGCTGGTCGAGCGCCAGGAGCATTCGCGCGGCGGCCCGGAGCATCCCGTGATGCGCGCGGAGCTCGAGGCCAAGTTCCGTGGAAACGCCGGACTGGTGCTGGACCCCGCCCGCGTCGAGGAGCTCATCCGTCGCGTGACCGGGCTGGGTGATGAGCCGGAGCTGACCGGGCTGGCACGATGCCTCGTGCCGTGAAGGAGTCGACGATGACGCGAGTGCTGACCATCGTGCTGCTGGCGGCCGTGACCCTGGCCGCTCCCGCCGCGGCCCAGGAGGGACACCTCGAGGCGGCGCGCAAGGAAGGCAAGGTCGTCTGGTACACCTCGCTCGCGCTGAGCAGTGCCGAGAAGGTCGCGAAGCTCTTCGAGGCGAAGTATTCCGGAATCAAGGTCGAGGTTCATCGCACGGGCTCGCAGCGCATCCTGCAGCGCGTCATGCAGGAGCTCCAGGCGAACATCAAGAATGTCGACGTCATCCACACCTCCGACGCCGGCCACTACGTGCTCCTCAGGGACAAGAAGCTCCTGCTGAGGTACACGCCCGCCGGCGCCGAGCGGTTTCCGCCGGGCTTCAAGGACAGGGACGGCTACTACTACGGCCTGCGTGCCACCGTGAACGTCATCGCCTACAACACGAAGGTGGTGCCGGCGGCGGAGGCGCCGAAGACCTGGAAGGATCTGCTGGCGCCGAAGTGGAAGGGCAAGCTCGTGACGGCGCACCCGGGGTACAGCGGAGTGATCGCGACCCACGTGCTGGCGCTGTCGCACCTGCTCGGCTGGGACTACTTCAAGGCGCTGGGCCAGCAGAACGTGATGATCGTGCAGTCGGCGGTCGACCCGTCGGGCGTGGTCGCTTCCGGCGAGCGCCCCGTCGCCGTCGATGGCGGTGACTACACGTTCTATCAGGCGAAGAAGGCGGGGAACCCCGTCGAGATCGTGTACCCCAAGGAAGGCGTGCCCCTCGTCGTGTCGCCGACGGCCATCGCCGCCTTCGCGCCCCGTCCGAACGCCGCCAAGCTCTTCACCGACTTCACGTTCACGAAGGATGTCCAGCAGGTCCTCGCCGACACGGAAGGCCTCTACACCGGTCACCCCGAGGTGACCTACCCGACCGACAAGCCGAAGCTCGGCGACCTCAAGCTCTTGACCGTGGACGCCGAAGAGCTCGAGAAGCGCAGCGAGGAGATCAAGCGCCGCTTCGTCGAGTTCTTCGGCGCCTGATCCGATCGCGCCGATGCGCCGGCTCGACGCGTCCGTGCCGGTGTGGGGACTGGCCGCCCTGACGCTGGCGCTGCTGATGGGGCTGCCGCTCGCCTGGCTGGTGACGCTCAGCGTGAGCGGCGAGCACGGCCCGACCGCGCAGCACTATCTGACCGCGCTGCGGGATCTCCAGCTGCGTCGCGCGCTCTGGAACACGCTGGTGATGGCGTTCGGGGCCGGTCTCGCCTCCGTCGCCATCGGGGCGCCGCTGGCGTGGCTGACCGCGCGCACGGATCTCCCGGGGCGACGCCTGGTGCGCGCGCTCGTGATGGCCTCGTTCGTCACGCCGCCGTTTCTGGGGGCGGTGGCGTGGGTGATGCTCGCCGGCCCCAATGCGGGCGCCCTGAACAAGCTCTGGCGCGCGGTCACGGGCAGCGATGCGCCGGCCGTGAACATCTTCACCATGACCGGGCTCGTGTTCGTGGTCGCGCTGTACACGTTTCCCTATGTGTACGTGATGATCGGCAACACCCTCGAGCTGATCGCCTCCGACGTCGAGGACGCTGCCGCCATGCTCGGCGCCGGGCGCTTCGCGGTCGCCCGCACGGTGACCCTGCCGCTGGTGGCGCCGGCCATCCTCAGCGGCTTCATCGTCTCCGTGCTCCAGGCGCTCGCGCTCTTCGGCTCGCCGGCGATCCTGGCGCTGCCGGCGGGGTTCCACACGCTGACCACGCAGGTGTGGGGGATGTTCCACTATCCGCCGCGCGTGGAGACGGCGGCGGCGGTCGCGATGCCGCTCCTGGTCGCTACCGCGCTGCTGCTGGTGCTGCAGCGCCGGCTCCTCGGTCGTCGCGGCTACGGCGCCGTGGGCGGCAAGGGCGGCGTGCGGCGGCGGATCGTGCTCGGGGCGTGGCGCTATCCGGCGCTGCTCTTCTGCCTGCTCGTGATCGCCTGCGCGGTCCTGCTGCCGTACGGCATCCTCGCCAAGGCGGCCTTCTCCCGCGCGTGGGCGCAGCCGCTGACGTGGGACAACCTCACGCTCCGGCACTGGACCTTCACCTTCTTCGAGTACAGCGCGACCCGGTCGGCGATCGTCAACACGCTCGAGCTCGGCGTGCTGACGGCGTCGGTCGGCGCCGGCCTGGCCGCCGTGCTCGCCTACATCGCGCGCCGTCGGGCCATCGTCGGGTCCCAGCTCGTCGGCTTCCTGGCGCTGGCGCCGATCGCCATTCCGGGCGTGGTGCTGGCCGTCGCGCTCTTCATCGCCTACACGCGACCGCCGCTGATCCTCTACGGCACGCTGTGGATCCTGTTCGTGGCCTACGTGACGAAGGAGATGCCGGTCGGGTACGCGCAGTCCGACGCGACGTTCCGCGCGATCCCGGCCGAGCTCGAGGAGGCGGGCCGCATTCTCGGCGCCGGCCGGCTGCGCGTGCTCGGCGAGATCACGGCGCCGCTCGCGCGCAGCGGCGTCATCGCCGCCTGGTGTTTCATCTTCATCGGCGTCATCCGCGAGCTGTCGGCCTCGATCATCCTGTTCACGCCGGACACGAAGGTGATCTCGGTCGTGATCTTCGATCTCAAGGAAGAAGGCCAGTTCGGCGCCATCGCCGTGCTCGGGCTGTTCATGATCGGCATGACGTTCGCCGTCGTGCTCGCGATGGAGCGGCTGCTCGGCCGCGACTTCATGGGTGGCCGCGAATAACGTGAGTGCGGGCGTTCGCCTGATCGGGCTCACCAAGCGCTACGGCGACGTCGGGGCGCTCGACTCGCTCTCGCTCGACGTGGCGCCGGGCGAGCTCGTCTCCCTCCTCGGCCCTTCCGGCTGCGGCAAGACCACGACGCTGCGGCTGGTGGCCGGCTTTCTCACTCCCGAGGCCGGCGAGATCTGGGTCGGCGGCCGCCGCATCTCGTCGCCGGAAGCCGTCGTCCCGCCGGAGGGGCGCCGGATGGCGATGATCTTCCAGAGCTACGCGCTCTGGCCGCATCTGACCGTCGCGCAGAACGTCGCCTACGGCCTGCGCTTCAAGCCGGAGGTTCTGCGAAGCGACCGCGCGCGAAAAGTCGCCGACATGCTGCGGGTCGTGCAGCTCGGCGGGCTGGAGGCGCGTTATCCGGGTGAGCTCTCGGGCGGCCAGCAGCAGCGCGTGGCGGTGGCGCGCGCGCTCGTGGTCGAGCCGGAGATCCTGCTGCTCGACGAGCCGCTGTCCAATCTCGACGCGAACCTGCGCGAGGAGATGCGCTTCGAGATCCGCCGGCTACACGAGGCGTTCGGCATCACCACGCTCTACGTCACCCACGACCAGGCGGAGGCCATGGTGATCTCCGACCGGGTGGCGGTCCTCGATCAGGGCCGGCTGGCCCAGGTCGGCGCGCCGGAGGACCTCTTCCGCCGCCCCGAGTCGCGCTTCGTCGCCGAGTTCATCGGCAAGACGAACATCGTGGAGGCGACGGTCACCGGACCCGACACGGTGACGCGTGGAACGTGGCGGCTTCGCGTCGGCGACAAGGACCTGACCCCGGGCGCCACGGTGCTGGTGTCCGTTCGCCCGCACGAGATTCGAATGTCGCCCGGCGCCCCCGGGGCGAGCGGGGACAACGCGTTCTCGGCGCTCGTGCGGCGGGCGAGCTACCTCGGGACGTCCGTCGAGTACCAGGTCGCGGTGGACGGCGGCGACGTGACGCTGCGGGTGACGGCGCCGGTGTCGCCGCGCTTCGCGAGCGGCGATGCGGTCGTCCTCACCGTCGAGCCGGCTTCGTGCGTGGCGCTGCGGCGCTGACGCTCAGATCTTGAAGCGCGCGCGGAAGACGCGGCGAATGAGATAGGGGTTCGCGCCCAGCCGGTAGAGCGCGTCGATGTCGCCGGCCTTGAGGGCGGCCCGCTCCGGCTCGCTCAGCGTGTGCCCGGCGAGATCGTCGTCGGTCAGCGCCGGCTTCATCGTGTGCTGTCGCGCCACCGCGGTGAGCACCTTGTTGAGCGCGTAGGAGACGGCGGGGGTCATGGATGCACCCACACCGTCGCGCAGCCGGTGATCCACTCCGCCACCGGCTCGTAGGCGAGCAGCTCGCCCTTCCAGCCGGGCACGGCGCCGAGGAGCGCGACCCAGTTGCGGATCTCCTGGCCGCCGTTGCCGCCGTCGCGCTCGATGTCGGCGTGGGTGAGCGTGAGCAGCGGCTCGATGTCGGCGCGCGCGATGTGGTCGAGCACCTGCCGGTCCCAGTCGGGGTTGATGCGACCGGTGTCGGGCGTGCCGACCCAGTGCGAGATACCGCCGCTGGCGACGAGGGCGACGCGCTGCGGGCGGGACCACCCGCGCACGAATCGGCCGACGAAGGCGCCCATCTCGTGGCAGCGCCGCAGCCGGGGCAGCGGCGGCGCCGCGCAGTTCGTGTAGATCGGCACGATCGGCAGCTCACCCTCCGGCGTGAGGAAATGCAGCGGCACCGACAGCTCGTCCCAGCTCTCGATCTCGTAGGAGTAGGCGAAGTCGAAGCCGGCGTCGAGGCCCGCCTCGAGCAGAGCCATGCCCGACTCGCGATCGCCGCGGAGCTTGCGCGGCGGGATGCGCATGAACGCGCCGCCGCCGGCGCTGGGGGCGTCGTACGCGTCGGCGAGTCCCACGCAGAACGCGGGGAGATTGCTGTACGGGAAGTTCTGCAGATGATCGTTCACGAACATCACGATCAGCTCCGGCCGCGCGGCGGCCAGTCGCCGGCCGAGCTCGCGGAACCCGGCATAGAGCCGGTCGCGCTGCTCCGGCCGCCCGATCTCGGGCTTGCCGGTGATCAGCGGCGCGTGGGACGTGAGGGCCGCGGCCACGATCTCAGCCATGAATGCCTCCCGGTGCTGCCTATTATAATGAGGCGGCCATGAGCGCGAAGCCGGTCGTCCTCGAGTTCGGCATGGGCGTCGACGTCCACGGTCCCGATTCCACCACGGCCGCCTGTCGCGCCGTCTCCGACGTGACGGTCCTGCGATGAGCGGCATCGGGCTCACGCGGTTGCAGCACATCGTCCTGTGGGTCTCGAACGTCGACCGCAGCGCCCGCTTCTACTGCGACGTGCTCGGCTTCGAGGTCAAGCACCGCTATCCGAACGCCGCCTTTCTCCGGATTCCCGGCACGGCGGACGATCACCACCTCGGGCTCTTCGAGCAGACGGGCGTGCGTCCGCCGGACGAGCGGGTCGCCCGCATGTATCACGCGGCGTGGGAAGTCGGCGAGCTCACCGACCTTTCCCGCGCGCGCCGCCGGCTCATCGAGGCGCGCGCGCTGGTCGGCGCCTCCGACCATGGCGCCAGCCTCTCCCTCTACGCCAAGGATCCTGACGGCCTCGAGTTCGAGATCTTCTGGACGGTGCCCGGCGCCGAGGCGATCGGCACGCGCCCGCTGGACCTGGACGCCGAGCTTGCCAAGCGAGGGCTCCCCGTCGGCTGATACTATGGTCGCCGCCGAGCCAGAGGAGGACGCCATGGCCCAGACCGAGATGCACACCGCCGCTCCCACGCAGGCGCAGACGCCGCGCGGCATCAATCACCTCGTCCTGAACGTGCGCAACCTCGAGGTGTCGCATTGCTTCTGGACCGAGATCATGGGCTTCAAGTGCGTGGCGGAGCTCAAGCCGATCCCCGGCCGGCCGCGGCCCAAGATGCGCTTCTACAGCGGCGTGGACGCGCACGGCGACGTGACGCATCACGACCTCGCGCTGGCCGAGGTGCCCGCCGACGCGCCGGCGGACGAGCGCGGCACGTGGAGTCTGATGCCGGCGCGTGTGGGCATCAATCACGTGGCGATCGCATGGCCCGATCGCGACTCGTGGCTGCGCCAGGTGGAGTTCCTGCAGGCGCGCGGCGTGACGTTCCACCGTCGCATCAACCACGGCATGACTCATAGCGTCTACATCTCGGATCCCGACGGCCACGGCATCGAGGTCCTCTACGAGTTGCCGCGCGAGGTGTGGCAGGGCGACATCGATGCCGCGCAGAACTACTCGGAGGCGCTGCCCACCGAAGGGCCGGAGGCTCTCGTCGACAAGACCGACAATCCGGTCTTCGCAACGCGTCAGGGGAGTGCGGCGACCGGCTGATCCCGGCGGACGTTATCGCCGCCGCCGAGGATGCGCGTGGGGATGCGGCGCGGCGTCCACTTCGATCCCGAACACCGCGGAGAGTCGATCGGCGGCGATGCGCTTGCCGCCGTCGGGCCGCACGCGACTGACGGCGCGCGTGGTGGCCGAGCTGAGCAGCTCCGCCTGATCGACCTGGCGCAGCACGAAGAACAGCTCCGGGGTGGTGTCGAGCCGGATGCCCACGCCATAGAGCACCGCGGCCACGTGCTTGCACACCTCCGCCGCGTCCGGGCACGAGCAGTCGAGCGTCATCTCGCGCGGCTCTGGAAACAGCCCGTCCCTGGGATCCGTCAGCACCGCCAGGACATCGTGCGAGAGTTCTCCGCGCAGCAGACCGACGAGCGACCCGATCCGGCCCGTGCAGCGACCGACCACGCGCCGCCAGCGTATCTTCGCCATCGGCACGATGCGGATCCTCACCTGGTACAGCTCGCTGCCCGCGACGTACGCCTCGACTGAGCCGCTCGTGATCGCAAGATCCAGCACCGACCCGTTGCGAAGGTAGGTGCGGCCACGGGGGAGGCGATTGGCGAGGTCGGCGTAGCGCTCGAGGTTCTCGGACCAGGCGGTGCCCCAGAACGTGGTGGTGAGCTGCCGCTTTCGATGCGTGATCAGGACGGGCTCGGCGCCGCGCCTGGTCTTCTTCAGCAGCCTGGCGAGCGTCCGTGCGCCGTGAGCCTTTTTCTCGGCCACCGACATGTACGGAGGGTAATAGTCCCAGGCCATCGCGTTCCTTTCTCTCACGCCTCGACGGTGGCTCGGCGCAGATCGAGCGTGAGCATGGCCATCAGCTCGGGGTCGCTCATCTCGGTGAGCAGCGTTTCGGCGCCGCCCTCGAGCACGCCGCGTACCATCGCCTGCTTGTCGTCGATGAGCCGGTCGATGCGCTCCTCGACGGTGCCACGACACACGAGCTTGTGCACGAGCACATTCTTGTGCTGCCCGATGCGGTACGCGCGGTCGGTCGCCTGGTCCTCGATCGCGGGATTCCACCACCGGTCGAAGTGGACCACGTGCGAGGCCGCGGTGAGGTTGAGGCCGGCGCCGCCGGCCTTCACGGAGAGCACGAAGAACGGCACCGTCGGGTCATCCTGGAAGCGCCGCACGATCCCGCCGCGATCCTTCACGGGCGTGCTCCCGTGGAGCACCAGTCCTGCGCGGCCGAACACGCTCGAGAGAAAGGCAGCCATCGGCCCGGTCGCTTCCCGGAACTGCGTGAACACGAGCATCTTCTCCTGCTTGGCGGCCACCGCCTCGGCGAGCTCGCGAAGCCGCGCGAGCTTGCCACTCCGCGCCTCGTCCCACGGGCCATGGCCGAGCCAGTGCGCGGGATGGTTGCAGACCTGCTTCAAGCGCATGAGATAGGCGAGGACGAGGCCGCGTCGCTCGATGCCCTGCGCGAGGCCGCCGATGGCGCCCGCCAGCTCGTCGACCAGCTTCTGATAGAGCGCGGCTTGCGGGCCGGAGAGGAGGCAGAACGCCTTGATCTCCGTCTTGTCGGGCAGATCGGCCACGACCGCGCGGTCCGTCTTGAGACGGCGCAGGAGATAGGGCCCGATCAGCCGGCGCAGCGGCGCGTAGTTGTCGTCCGGGCGCTCGGCCATCCGCTTCGCGAATGCCGAGAACTCGCGCGCGGAGCCGAGCAAGCCCGGATCGAGGAAGTCGTAGATCGACCACAGATCGCCGAGGCGGTTCTCGACGGGCGTGCCGGTGAGCGCGATGCGCGCGCGCGCCTTCAGCGTCTTGACCGCCTGGGTCTGGCGCGCACCGGGATTCTTGATCGCCTGCGCCTCGTCGAGGACGATCAGCGCCCACTCTCGCCGCCGCAGCGCGTCGATCCGCGCCAGTGTTCCATACGTGGTGATGACGAGATCGGTGCCACCCAGGTCGGTGTCGCCCAGTGCTGCGAGCTCGTGCGCGGGCATCGCTGAAGGGTGGGCCACGAGCGCCGTCAGCGAGGGCGCGAAGCGCTCGATCTCGGCCTGCCAGTTGGCCAGGAGCGACGCCGGCGCCACGAGCAGATGCGGGAGGTCGTCGGCGCGCGGGCGCCGCTTGTGGAAGAGCAGGAGCGCCAGGACCTGGATCGTCTTGCCGAGTCCCATGTCGTCGGCGAGGCAGACGCCGAGCCGCAGCGACGAGGCAAACGCCAGCCAGGACACGCCGACCTTCTGATATGGCCGCAGGGTTCCGCGGAGATCCGAGCCCGGGTCGGCGGCCGCGAGGCCGGCCGGTCCGCGTAGCCCGTCGAGCGCGCCAGCGAGCCATGCGCCGGCCTCGACGCGGGACCAGCCCTCCGCCGCGGTGAGCGCGGCGGCATCGTCCTCCGTCCGGCCGGCGCCGGCCAGGAGCCGCATCCCCTCGAGGAACGACAGCCCGCCCTTCTCGGTCTCACGCTGCACGCGCGCCCAGTGCGCCAGGACATCGCGCAGCCGCTCGCGGTCCAGCTCGACCCACTGCCCGCGCAAGCGCACGAGCCCGTCCGCCGAGGCGAGCAGCTGGCGTACCTCGGCGGCGGTGAGCTTCACGCCGCCGAGCGCGACGGCGACGGAGAAGTCGAGCACCGCATCCATGCCGAGCACGCTGGGCTTCTTCTCTCCGACGCGCACGGTGACTTCCGGCCGTGGCGGGCGCCGCGGTCGCCACCAGTCCGGGACGCGGACGACCAGCCCGGCCGCCTCGAAGGCCGGCACGGCGCGCAGGAAGCGGTGGGCCTCCTCGGGGGTCCACGCCATCGCCTCGTAAATGGCGCCGGAGTCGATCAACTCCGCCAGCCATGGGCTCTGCTCCGCGGCGCGCTGTAATGGCACCAGCAGATGGAGCAGCGCCCGACGATCGCCTCGCGCCGAGCTCTCCTCGAGCGCGCGCGCCAATGGCCGGTGCTGGACCTTCCCTCCGCTGTCCGCGCGCGCCACGTAGGTCGCAAGGAAGCCGAATGGATGCTCCTCGTCCCCGCGATTCTCGGCGAGGTGCAGACAGACCTTGCCGACGGCGTGCCACGACGGGTGACGCGCGCGCAGCCACTCGGCGACGGGCCCACGGTGCGCGCGAATCTCGTCGGCGTACGCGCGGTGGAGCTCGGCCCAGCGCGCGCCGATCCAGTCGCTGTCGACGTACTCGCTGCCATCCATCGGCGGGACGGCCGCGGCCAACCGGGTGCGCTCGTCCGCCGGGCAGTCGACCTCGACACGCTCCCGCAGGTCTTCGAGATCGGGGACGGCGCAGAGCCGCGTCATGAACGCGCGGCCGATCTCGCGCAAGAACCCGAGCGGAGGGGCAAGCGGTGCCTCGAGCTCGGCGGCGCCGAGCTGCAGCACGCCGTGTCCGGAACCGCGTCCGAAGGCGCGGGCGACGCGGCTCCGAGCGGCGACGGAAAGGCCGTCGCCTGCCTCGTCGCCGGCCGCAGTGTCCGCGAGCAGCGCGCCCGAGGGCAAGATGGCCACGCGCATCGGCCGCAATCTTAGCGACTACAGGAGATGAATGCGAATGCGGTAACGCTCGTAGACGGGCGTCGCGCGCCGGTCGCATGTCACGAGGTCGGCGCCGTGGCTCACCGCCGTCGCCGCCACCAGGGCATCGTAGGAGGCGCCCCCCGAAATCCCGTGATCGGGGAGATGCCACAGGAACTCCCGATAGGCCGGAGCGGTCAGCCGGAGGAACGGCTGACGAAACCGGGCGATCAGAAAATCTTTCACGACCTCTTCCGGCGCCCGATGAGGAGCGGGCAGGCGCGTGAGGACCGAGTACGTCTCCACGGCGCAGTGCTCGATCAGGCGAAGATCGGTGTCGAGCGCGCGCCGGGCGGCGTCGTGCCGCTCGGGCCAGGACGCGAAGGCGGCGACGACCACGCTGGAGTCGGCGGCTCTTACCGCCGTATGCGCTCCAGCGTGTCGCGGACCTGCTCGGCGGTGAGGGGGGGAAGCGAGCCTTCCGGGACCGCCACCAGGCCCTTGCCCCGCTTCTTCAGTCGCATCGAGGTGGCGGCGATCTCGATCTCCAGCCGTCCGTCCGCGGCCCGGATCTCGAGCGGCTGCCCGGGCTTCAGGCCGAGCGCCTGGCGGAGCGCCTTGGGCACGATGATCCGGCCCGCGTGATCGATGGCAGCCTTCATGGCATCCACCATGGCATTGAAATGGCACCTTTGCAACCACTTCCTCGACAGGGGGACGCCGCCGGGGACGGGGCGCGGTCACCATCCGAGTGCTACCATGATGCACGCATGCGCGACCGGACAGTTCGTGTGGGATTCGTGGGCGCCGGCCGGAACTCTCGCAGCCGGCACATCCCCGGCCTGGTCAGGCAGCCGGGCGTGGAGCTCGTCGCCGTCGCCAACCGTTCCCGTGAGTCGGGCGAGCGCGTGGCCAAGGAGTTCGGCCTGGCGCGCGTCTACGAGGACTGGCGGGAGCTCGTGCGCGCTCCGGACATCGACGCCGTCTGCATCGGCACCTGGCCGTACACGCACTGCGAGATGACGCTGGCCGCGCTCGCGGCCGGCAAGCACGTGCTCTGCGAGGCCCGCATGGCGATGGACGCCGCCGAAGGCCGGCGGATGCTCGAGGCGGCGCGCCGAGCGCCCGGCCTGGTGACGCAGCTCGTGCCTTCGCCGATCACGCTCGAGGTCGACGCGACCCTGACACGGCTGATCGCCGAGGGCTACGTCGGCGAGGTGCTCGCCGTCGAGCTGGCGGCGACGCAGAACGCCCGCTTCGTCGATCGCGAGGAGCCGCTGCACTGGCGCCACGACGTCGCGCTGAGCGGCCACAACGTCATGAACATGGGCATCTGGTACGAGGCGATGATGCGCTGGCTGGGCCCCGCCCATCGCGTGATGGCCATGGGGAACATCGCGGTGCCCCAGCGCCGCGACGAGCGCGGCGTCCTGCGCGACGTGAAGATCCCCGACCATCTCGAGATCCTGGCCACGCTGCGCGACGGCGCCGTGGCGCGCCTGCGCTTCAGCGCGGTGGCGGCGCTCGGTCCCGCCGCCGACGTGTGGGTGTTCGGCAGTGACGGCACGCTGCGGCTCGACGTCGAGGGCAAGCGGGTCTTCGGCGGGCGCCGTGGCGACAAGGCGCTCGTCGAGATCCCGATCCCGGCCGCGCAGCGCGTGGGCTGGCGGGTCGAGGAAGAGTTCATCAACGCCATCCGCGGCCGCGAGACGGTCTCGCACACCACGTTCGAGGACGGCGTGCGCTACATGGAGTTCACCGACGCGGTGGCCAGCAGCATGGCCCTGGGCCGCGCTGTCGAGGTTGCTTCGCTCTAGGAGGGACGATGCTCGCGATCTGGGTGAAAGCGCGCGTGAAGCCGGACCAAAGCGAGAAGTTCCTGAAGGCCATCGAGCACGATGCGCTCGGCTCCGAGCGTGACGAGGCCGGGTGCCTGCGCTTCAACGTGCTGCGTGACGAGAAGGAGCCCAACGTCTACTACTTCTTCGAGGTGTACAAGGACGAGGGGGCGCTGGAGGCGCACCGCAAGGCGCCCCACTATGCCGTCTGGCGTGCGGCGGCCGACACGCTGGATGGCCCCACCGAGCCTGTCCGCTGCGCGACGGTCTTTCCGGCTGACCGCCGGTACTGGGGGAAGGTCTAGCCGTTCCACCCGCGAATGACGGCGGCCCGAGCGCCGTCTGATCCGGTGGAGGCGTTCGACATGTGGGCAGCCTGGCTGGCCGT
>JBIOXS010000173.1:0-10578 GCA_044869815.1 Candidatus Rokuibacteriota bacterium
TGCGCGCGCGCCGAGTGCCACTGCGTCGTCGAGGAGAACTTCGTCGCTGCCGACGTGGACGAGCAGCGGCGGAAGCCCGCGGAGATCAGCGTAGAGCGGTGACACGAAGGGCTGCTTCGGATCGCCGGCGCCGATGTACGCCTGCGCGTGCATCGTGATGCTCTCGAGCGTCACGATCGGATCCACGGCCGCTTTCGACATGTAGCTCGCGGCGCTGTTGGTGAGATCGACCCACGGCGAGATGCAGACGGCGCCCGCCGGCAGTGTCAGGTCGCGATCGCGGAGCGCGAGCAGCGTGGCAAGCGTGAGGCCGCCGCCCGCGGAATCACCGGCGATCACGATGCGAGCGGGGCGCGATTCCCTCGCGCAGCAGCCACTGATGCGCGGCCACGGCATCCTCGAGGGCGGCCGGGAAGGGATGCTCCGGCGCCAGGCGATAGTCGAGCAGCAGCGCGCGGGTGCCGGCGGCGCGCGCGATCGCCGCCGCGAGGTGCCGATGGGAGCGCGGCGAGCCGATGACATAGCCTCCGCCATGCAGGTAGAGCACGACGGCATCGGTCCGGACGCCGGGCGGCGTGAGCCATTCCGCGAGCCGCTCCGGCGCCACGACTGTCTCCACCTTCACGTCGGGGGGCGTGGGGAACACGCGTTCCGCGCGCTCGTATTGCGCGCGCCGCTCGGCGATGGTGAGCGTGTTCGACGGTGGGAGCTTGGCGAGATGCGCGCGAACGAGGTGGATACCTTTGTCACTCATGGCCGGTATGGTACGTCACCCGGGCGCGCTGCGCTGTCGTGCTAGAGTTTGGCCCATGGCCCACAAAGGAATGAAGTTCGGAATCTTCCTCGCGCCCTTCCACCGTATCGGCGAGAATCCGACCCTCGCCCTCGACCGCGACATGGAGCTCATCGAGTGGCTCGACTATCTCGGTTACGACGAGGTCTGGGTCGGCGAGCATCATTCCGCGGGGTGGGAGCTGATCGCCTCCCCCGAGGTGTTCATCGGCGCCGCCGCCGAGCGCACGAAGCACATCATGCTCGGATCGGGGGTGACGAGCCTGCCATATCACCATCCGCTGCTGGTCGCCCAGCGCTTCGTCCAGCTGGATCACATGACGCGCGGTCGCACGATGCTCGGCTGCGGTCCCGGCGCGCTCGTCTCGGACGCGTACATGATGGGCATCGAGCCCGTCACGCAGCGGCCCCGGATGGAGGAGGCGCTCGAAGCGATCATGCGCCTGCTCGCCTGCGACGAGCCGGTGACCATGAAGACCGACTGGTTCGAGCTGCGCGAGGCCCGTCTGCACCTGGCGCCCTACACGGAGCCGCGCTTTCCGATCGCCGTCGCGAGCACGATCACGCCGTCGGGCGTGGTCGCCGCCGGCAAGCACGGCCTCGGCGTCCTCTCGCTCGGCGCCGGGCTGCCCGGCGGCCCGCAGATGCTCGCGAACCAGTGGAAGATCGGCGAGGAGACGGCCGCCCGTCATGGAAAGAGGATGGATCGGCGCGAGTGGAAGCTGGTCGTCAACGTGCACGTCGCCGACGACGACGAGGAGGCCATGCGTCAGGTGAAACGCGCCGAGCGCCACGAGACGGTGACCTATTTCGAGGAGACGCTCGGCCGCCCGCCCGGCCGCTCCGACGACCCGCTCACCGACGGCGTGAAGATGGGGACAACGCTCGTGGGGAGCGTCGACACGGTCGTGCGCGGCATCCACCGGCTGCAGGAGCTCAGCGGCGGCGGCTTCGGTGGCGTCCTCTTCCGCGCCCACGAGTGGGCCAATCGCGAGCAGACCCTTAAGAGCTACGAGCTCTTCGCCCGCTATGTCATGCCGCGCTTCCAGGGCTCGCTCGACACCGTCCGCGACTCGAACGAGTGGGCACGCGGCAACCGCAGGACGATCTTCAGTCCGAACGTCGAGGCCGTGAGGCGCGCGTATACGGACGCCGGCCGCGAGGTCCCCGCGGAATTCCGCCAGCGCACGTCCGGCGCCCGCGACATCGACTCGCCCCCGACAACGCCGTAGCCGAGGGCGGCCGACGACCAGGACCCGCCCGCCGCGTACGTTACGTCTGGAAGTGATCGCGCGCGAGCGGCGGACGGACGTCCGAGCCGGTGAACAGCAACGTGACGACGATCTCGACCGACGCGTTGCCACCCAGGCCCTGACAGCCGATGGCCGCGCGGGTGGGCTTGCCGCGCTCGCCGAAGAGTTCCACGAGCAGGTCGGCGGCGCCGTTGATGACGCGCGGCTGGTCGCTGAAGCCCGGCGCCGAGTTCACGAAGCCGAGCATGTGCACGATCTGCTGAACGCGATCGAGATCACCGAGCGCGTACTTGACGGCGGCCAGCGTGGTGAGCGTCGCGTAGCGCGCGGCCTCCTGCCCTTGCTCGATCGTGAGGTCCTTGCCGACGACGCCCGGCAGGTAACCCGCGCCGTTCTTCCTGGGCGTGGTGCCGGACAGGTAGAGCAGATTCTGCACGGCGAAGTGCGAGACATAGTGGGCGCCCGAGGGATTGGTGCGATACAGGTCCTCGAGATTCGGCAGCTCGAGCCCGAGCTTCGCCAGCTTCGCCTCGACGTTCATGTCGGCCTCGCTTCCGGGATGAGGGTCACCCGCGTCATGGCCGGGATGGTAGCACCGGGTGTATTCTCCCGCCCATGGCGCTTCCGGATTCGCGGCGGACGTGGCCCGGCGCGACCCTCGCTCGCGTCCCCTATTGGGTGTACCAGGACGAGCCCAACTATCGCGCCGAGCTCCGGCAGATCTTCGAGGGGCCGGTGTGGAACTTCGTGTGTCTGGAGTCCGACGTCGAGCGGCCCGGCACCTTCCGGACGACGTTCGTGGGCGAGATGCCGGTCATCGTCGTGCGCGATGCGGACGGCCGGATCAACGCGTTCGAAAACCGCTGCGCGCATCGCGGCGCCCTGATCGCGCTCGACGACGCCGGCAGCGCGAAGCACTTCCAGTGCATCTACCATGCGTGGACCTACGACCTCTGCGGTAACCTCACCGGCGTCGCGTTCGAGAAGGGCTCCAACGGCCGAGGCGGCATGCCGGTGGAATTCAGCAAGCGGGAGCATGGGCCCCGGAAGCTCCGCACGGCGACGCTGCACGGGCTCGTCTTCGCCACGCTGAGCGCCGACACGCCGCCGATCGACGTCTATCTCGGCGACGAGATCGGCGCGCGCATCGTGCGCGTGCTGCGCAAGCCGCTGCGCGTGCTCGGCCGCTTCGTCCAGGTCCTTCCGAACAACTGGAAGCTCTACGTGGAGAACGTGAAGGACACGTATCACGCCAGCCTGCTGCACGCCTTCTTCGGCACCTTCCGCATCACGCGGCTCACCCAGGGCGGCGGCGTCCTCGTGAGTCCCGACGGCGGTCACCACGCCTCCACGACCATCCATCGCGCCGAGGACCGTACCTCGACCGCGTATCGCGACCAGGGCATCCGCTCGGAGCGCGAGGGCTATCGGCTGCTCGACCCGAGCCTGCTCGACAGCGTCGACGAGTTCGGCGACGGCATCCACCTCCAGATCCTGACCGTCTTCCCGAACTTCGTCCTGCAGCAGATCCAGAACTGCCTGGCCGTCCGCCAGGTCCTGCCCAAGGGTCCCGGCGCCATGGAGCTGCACTGGACGTACTTCGGCTTCGACGACGACAGCCACGAGATGCAGCGACGGCGATTGAAGCAGTCGAACCTCGTGGGGCCGGCCGGCTACGTCTCCATGGAGGACGGCTGCGTCGGCGGGTTCGTGCAGCGCGGCGCCGCCGCCGCCGCCGAGGAACTGTCGGTCGTGAACATGGGTGGTGACGGCGCGGAGTCGCAGGAGACGCGCGCCACGGAGGCCTCCGTGCGCGGCTTCTGGAAGGCCTATCGGCGGTACATGGGCTACTGAATGGCCACGACCGATCTCTCGCCTGTCGGCCTCCAACCCCGCCTCGCGCAGCTGAACGCCGACTACGCGCGCGCGCTCGACGACGACCGGATGGAGGAGTGGCCGGGCTTCTTCACGGAGCCGTGCCTCTATCTCATCACCACCGCGGACAACCACCGCCACGGCTACACGGCGGGCGTCGTGTACGCCGACTCGCAGGGCATGCTGCGCGATCGCGTGGCCGCCCTGCGCGAGGCGAACATCTACGAACGGCACGCGTACCGCCATGTCGTGGGTCTGCCGGCGGTGCTGGGCGAATCCAACGGCATCGTCCGCGCGGAGACGGCCTTCCTCGTCGTCCGGATCATGCGCGACGGTCGAATGGACCTGTTCGCTACCGGCCGCTACCTCGACGTGCTGATCGACGAGGGCGGCACGCTGCGCTTCCGCGAGCGCGTCGTCGTCTGCGACAACAATCGCTTCGATACCCTGCTCGCGATCCCGCTCTAGTCGCGCCTCCCTCTCGCTGGCACACGCCTTGCCGCTCCTTGATGCCCGGGAGGGCGTGATGAAGATATTCGCAGGCGTATTCTCCGCGATCGTCACAGGACTGACGCTCGCCGGCACCGTGCCGGCGGCGCCGAAGCCCGATTTCGAAACGAGGCCGCCGCTCGACGGTGCCGTGACACCCGGGGAGCCGCGTTCGAGCGAAGCCGATGGCGACAACCCGCGCGTCCTCACCGGCCGCGTCGTGCGCGTCAACGCGCAGGAGGGAACGATCGTCATCCAGACGCCGATCGGCATCATCGCGCTGCGCGGTCCCGAGGAAGATCTTCGGGACGTCAACGTCGGCGACATCGTGCAGGTCGAGATGGTCGACGGCGAGTATCCGAGCGCCTCGCCGCCCATGGACGAGAAGGGTAACAAGTTGTAACACCCGCGCGCGAACATGTCGGCACCGAACTTGCGCCTCGACGCCCGCATGGCTCGGCGACCTCGTGGCCCGATGACCACCCTCGGTGAGATGCGGCGCAAGGAGCCGACCTGCGGCGTCTGCGGGCTCGGGTTCAGCAGCGGCGAGCCCGTGGCGTGGACGGTCGGCCGCGAGCGAATCCACGAATCGTGCATCGACCTCGCGCGCGTGGCGGCCCCGGGGCGGGCGAAGTTCGGTCCGTGGAAGGCGCCCGCCGTGCGCATGTTCTTGCAGCGCAGCGGCGGGCGGCTGTGCGCGTCCTGCCTCGCCATGGCGCTCAACCTCAGCCTCGATCAGGCACGGGACGTGATCCACGTGGTCGAAGGCGTGGCCGGTCTCCGCGTGCTGCCCGTGACCTGCCTCTCGTGCGGGCGCGCCACCTCGGCGCTGTGCGTGCTGCCGCCGTCAGCGGCGGATCGCGTCGCCTTCTAGCTTCGTCAGCTCCGCGAAGCGCTTCTCTCGTGGGCGGTCCACCGGCATCGCGCTTGCTGCAGCAGGCCGCCGATGAGCCAGGTCGCGCGCGCCGAGCCCATCCCCACGCCGACGCCGGTCGCGCCCGCGCGGCACCGGTGGACGAGGGCCGAGGCCGCCTATCTGATCCTGCGGGTCGCCGCGGGACTGCTCTTCATGGCCCACGGGCTCCAGAAGCTCTTCGGGTTCTTCGGCGGCCTGGGCAACGGCGCCACCGCATCCCTCGTCTCCAAGATGGGAGTGGCCGGCACGCTCGAGCTCGTCGGCGGGCTCCTGCTCGCGCTGGGACTGTTCACGCGGCCCGTCGCGCTGGTCCTCGCGGGCGAGATGGTCGTCGCCTACGTCGTCGCCCACCTGCCTCGCGGCATGGTCCCGCTGCAGAATGGCGGCGAGGTAGCGCTGCTGTACGCGCTGATCTTCGTCTTCTTCGCTCTGACGCCGCGCGCGCGCGACTGAGCCGCGCCGGCGGCGGTGTACCATGCGAACACGATCCCTCGAGCCGGAGGTCTACGACGATGAAGCTGAAGAAAGGCTTTCGCCAGCTGGTCGACGAGGCGAAGGCGCGCATCAAGACGATCGGACTCGAGGAAGCTCGCGCGCGGCACGCGAAGGGCGACGCCGTCTTCGTCGATCTCCGTGACGTGCGCGAGCTCGAGCGCGAAGGCATGATTCCCGGCGCCTTCCACTGCCCGCGCGGCATGCTCGAGTTCTGGATCGATCCGGAGAGCCCGTACCACAAGGACATCTTCGCCTCCGGCAAGGAGTTCGTGTTCTATTGCAACGGCGCCTGGCGCTCGGCGCTCGCGACCGACGTCGCGCAGCAGATGGGGCTCGCGCCGGTCGTCGAGATGGACGGCGGCTTCACGGCCTGGAAGAACGCGGGATTTCCGGTGGCCGCGCGCGCGGGCACGAGGTCCGCCCGCGCAGAGGAGGGACGATGAGGGCGGTGATCGGGGTCCTGCACCCGGGAGAGATGGGCGCCGCCGTGGCCGCCGCCGCGCGGCTCAACGGCGTGCGAGTGATCTGGGCGTCCGACGGTCGCGGCGATGCCACGCGCGCGCGCGCCGGCTCGGCCGGACTCGAGGACGTCGGCACCGTGGAGCGCCTGGTCGCCGAGAGTCATCTGATCCTGTCCATCTGTCCGCCGGCGGCCGCCGTCGACGTCGGACGCGCGGTCGCCGCGCTCGGCTTCCGCGGCGTCTACGTCGACGCCAACGCGGTGGCGCCCGACACGACGGTGGCCGTCGGCGATATCGTCGGCGGCGGCGGTGCCGACTTCGTCGACGGCGGCATCATCGGTCCGCCCCCGCTTCGCCCGGGCACGACGCGGCTCTATCTCTCGGGCCTCGGCGCCGCCGACGTCGCCACCCGGTTCAGCCAGGGGCCGCTCACGGCCATCGCGCTCGACAATCGGATCGGCGCGGCATCCGCGCTGAAGATGGCCTACGCCGGCTGGAACAAGGGCTCCCAGGCGCTGCTCCTGGCGATCCGCGCGCTCGCGGCGCGTGAGGGCGTCGACGAGGCGCTCGTCCGCGAGTGGGCGCTGTCGATGCCGGACCTCGCCAAGCGGACCGAGCAGGCGGTGGCGGGCAACACGAAGAAGGCGTGGCGCTTCGTGGGCGAGATGCGTGAGATCGCCGCGACGTTCGCGGCGACGGGACTGCCGGAAGGATTTCACGAGGCCGCGGCCGAGATCTTCGAGCGGATGGCGCACTGGAAGGACGTGCCGACGCCGCCCTCGCTCGCCGAAGTTCAAAAGACGCTGGCGCCGTAGGACTGGGGGGCCCCGAAATGGCCCCGGGGCGCCTCGACAAGCCTGATCGGCGGGATTATAAGGGTGGAGTCCACGAACAAGGAGAGGCCATGAGCGTCTACATCGACATCAACTGCGACATGGGCGAGAGCTACGGCCGCTGGACGCTGGGCAACGACGAGGAGGTGATGCCGCACATCACGTCGGCGAACGTCGCGTGCGGCTTTCACGGCGGCGATCCGCACGTCATGCGCAAGACGGTGGAGTTGGCCCTGCAGTACGGCGTGGCCGTGGGCGCCCACCCCGGGCTGCCGGACCTCATGGGCTTCGGCCGGCGCCGGATGGAAGTGAGCCCGGCCGAGCTGAAGGATTATCACCGCTATCAGACTGGCGCGCTGGGCGCGTTCGTGAAGGCCGCGGGCGCCAGGCTGCAGCACGTCAAGCCGCACGGCATCCAGTACCACATGTTCGAGGAGAATCTGCCGCTCAGCCGCGCCACCGCCGAGCAGGTCGTGGAGCTCGATCCCGAGCTCATCCTCATGACGATGGCGATGACGAAGTACGACGCGGAGGCGCGCAACGTGCCCGGCGTGCGCATCGCCGCCGAGGGCTTTGCCGATCGCGTCTACGCCGACGACGCGCAGCTCGTCTCGCGCAAGCTCGGCAAGGACGCGCTCGTCACCGATCCCTCCAAGGCGGCCGACCAGGCGGTGCGGATGGCCATGGAAGGCAAGGTCCGCACGATCAGCGGCAAGACGATCGACGTCAAAGTGGAGACGATCTGCATCCACGGCGACAGCCCCGGCTCCGAGAAGATCGTGGCCGCTGTCCGCGACGGCCTCGTGAAGGCCGGCGCCATCGTGAAGCCACTCCGCGACTGGCTGCCGAAGAAGTAGTCGCTTAGCGCGTCAACGCCGGACCGTCGAAGCGTTCGCGCGTCGCGAACTGCTCCACCGGCTTGCGCTTGAGCGTCGCGAGCTGCTTCACCGGCTTGCCGAGCGGCATCACCGCGCAGACGGCCACGTGCGACGGAATCCCCAGCACGGAGCGAAGCCTCGGCTCCTGCGACACCGCCAGTGTCGTGATGGTGCCGCCGAATCCCTCGTGCCGCGCGGCGAGCAGGATGTTCCAGGCGAACGGATAGATCGACGCCCCGCTGATGACGCCCACGCGCTCCAGGTGCTGGTCCATCGACGCCACGACCTTGAGGTCGACGCAGACCACCAGCACGACCGGCGCCTTGAGCACGGGCTCGATGAGCCGTGCCGGCGGGGGCGTGGCTTCGATGGTCGCAGCATCGGCCTTGGTGGCGTCGATGGTGTTCCACGGATTCTCCCCGAGCTTCACCTGCGCGGCGTAGCGCTTGGCCGCCGGCGCCGCCGCCGCCGCCAGCGCCTCACGCGTGGCCCGCTCCCGCACCACGATCACATGCCAGCCCTGCCGGTTGCCCCCGCTCGGCGCGAAGCGCGCGTGATCGAGGATCCGGGCCAGCGTCGCATCGGGCAGCGGGTCGTCGGTGAACTCGCGGGCGGCGAAGGTGGTGCGCATGACATCGTAGAGCTCCATGACTCCTCCGCTCAGGCGATGACGAGC
Organism: Candidatus Rokuibacteriota bacterium; assembly: GCA_044869815.1. Classification (GTDB taxonomy): domain Bacteria; phylum Methylomirabilota; class Methylomirabilia; order Rokubacteriales; family CSP1-6; genus AR12. Next base: position 8,669 of record JBIOXS010000173.1, read on the forward strand.
CCGCCGTTCGGCGACAGCCACTGCCCGGTGAAGAAGGAGCTGTCGTCGGACGCCAGGAAGAGGGCGGTCCGCGCGACCTCCTCCGGCTCGCCCATCCGGCCGAGCGGCGTCCGGCTCAGCGTGACGGCCTTCATCAGCGGCGAGGCCGAGGCCGTCATCGGCGTGTCGATGTAGCCGGGGCAGATCGCGTTCACGCGGATCCCGCGCGAGGCGACGTCCTGCGCCACCGCGCGGGTGAACGCCAGGATCCCGCCCTTGGCCGCGCTGTAGTGGGGCACCGTGGCAAGCCCGGTCAGGGCGGCGACGCTCGAGAGATTGACGATGGCGCCCCGCCCGCGGCTCCTCATGAGCCGCAGGGCCTCGCGCGTGCAGTAGAAGGTGCCATCGAGGTGGACGGCGAGCATGCGGCGCCAGGAGGCGTCGTCGACGCCCTCGGTGGCGTCCAGATGCGTCCGGACGCCCTGCCCGCTCGACGCCTCCTTGATGCGCGTCTCCACGCGCTCGCGGAGCCCGGGGCGATCCTCGAATCCCCCGGAGGCGATGCCGGCGTTGTTGACCAGGATGTCGAGGCCGCCGTGCTCGCGCTCCACGGCGGCGAACATTTCCTTGACCTGCGCGCTGTCGGCCACGTCGGCCGGCAGGGCACGGCCGCCTCCCATCGCCTTCACCGTGGCCTCCGCCGCCGCGCTGTCGATATCGTTGACAGCGACGCGCGCGCCCTCCGCGGCGAAGAGCAGGCAGATGGCCCGTCCGATCCCGGAGCCGCCGCCGGTCACCAGCGCCACCCGACCCGCGAGCTTCATGGCGCCGCGAGGGTAGCCGGGAGCCCGGGGCTAATCAAGCGTGATGAACAGGCAGTGGCGGAGCTTGCCGTCGAGCGCCTTGGAGAGATGCCCCTTGCCCCACGTGTCCTCGACGAGCAGCACTTCGCCGGCGCCGATCTTGCGCATCTCGCCGTCGCTGGCCGTGATCTGAACGCCCGCGTCGAGGTTGACGATGTACTGCCGGCGTGGCGCGGGATGCCAGTCGAGGTCGTAATCCGGCGGGACCTCGCGGAAGATGACGCCGGTGGCCGGCAGCCGTGCCGAGAGACGCCCCGCGCGCGTGGACTCCTCGAGGCGGACCTCGACGTCCTGGAAGTGCGACTCGCCGCGATCGTCGACCCAGAGCCGATGGATTTTCATGGGCGCTGTCCTACCACGACCCGCGCCCGCGCGCCACCGCGCGCTAGCGGACTCGCCCGCGCGCGTCCGGATCGATGAAGCCCATCGCCTTGAAGCGCAGCTCCACCGGCACGCCGTAGAACTTGACCCTCGCGCCGGGCCCTACCATCCGCTCCAGATTGCCACTGAGGCTCGACACGTCGACGGTCACGCGGCCGCCATCGACCTTCAGCACGACCGTCCGGCCCACGAACGCTTCGATCTCGCCGCTGATCTCCGTCCAGCGTCGATCGTCGACCGGGACCATTGGTGCGGACGCGGCAATGGTCGGCGGCGCTGACGACGTAGCAGCCGCGGGAACGACGCCGGGCAACACCGGCGCCGCCGCCGCGGCGGCGCCCGTGCCCGGCGCGGGGGCGCTCGCAGCCGGCGGGCTCGTGGACACGACGGCGGCGGGAGCGACCGGCGTGGCGGCGGCGGCCGGCGTCGCCTGGACCATCGGCGCCAGCGCCGGCGCAGCCGGCTTGGGCGACACGGCCGCCGGCGCCGGCGGTGTCGAGGGCGAAGCCGCCGGCGCTGTCGGCGCCGTCGCGACGGGGGCGGCGGCGGGCGCCGCCGGGAGCGGCGCGGCGGCGGGTGCGGCCGCCGCGGCCGGTGTGCGCGCGCCCTGAAGCTGGGAAAGCGCGGCCTCGGTCGTGGCGCCGCTGCCGAAGCCGACGGCGGTGATCTCGTGCGCGCTGCGACCCT